>NZ_JAECZP010000019.1:0-118160 GCF_019691255.1 Pseudomonas sp. USTB-Z | reverse complement strand
TGCGTCGCGAAAGGGCCGCGCAGCGGCCCCAGGATCTCGGCATCATGCATAGATTGCTGGGGCCGCTTTGCGGCCCTATCGCGACACAAGGCCGCTCCCACAGGCGTTACTCAGGCCTCGTGGCAGATGTGCCCGTCGACCAAGGTATAACGCACTGCACCTGGCAGGCGGCTGCCGATGAATGGTTGGGCACCGGCTGCGCCGGTGTTCGCGGGCGTGCCCGCTCCCACAGGGGTTGCGCAAGCTTTCCGCCTTGAGCAACGGTTACTCGCCGTCGAGCAGTACCCGCAGCATCCAGGCGGTTTTCTCGTGCACCTGCATGCGCTGTGTCAGCAGGTCGGCGGTCGGCTCGTCACTGACCTTGTCCACCACAGGAAAAATGCTGCGCGCAGTGCGTACCACGGCCTCCTGCCCCTGAACCAACTGGCGGATCATCTCGTCTGCCGGGGGGACGCCTTCCTCCTCCTTGATCGACGAGTGCCGTGCATAAAATGCATACGAACCCGGTGCCGGGAAGCCCAAGGCACGGATGCGCTCGGCGATCGAATCGACTGCCAGCGCCAGTTCGTTGTACTGCTCTTCGAACATCAGGTGCAGGGTGCGGAACGACGGGCCGGTGACGTTCCAGTGAAAGTTATGGGTTTTCAGATACAGCACGTAGGTATCCGACAACAGGCGGGACAGCCCATCGACGATGGACTTGCGATCTTCTTCACTGATACCGATATCGATTGCCATGAAGCTCCCCTTTCCATAAGGCTTGAGACTCAAGCGGGCGCCGACCACTGTAGCAATACTTGTCGCATCCCGCATGTGACATGGCGCAATACATCGCCACTGGGCGGCCCGCGGTTTGAGTAGGCTGCGGCTTTACTGTTAAATAGGCACTGTGCCACCCGTGCGGACTGTCATTGCCGGGTGCATAGGCTGGCCGCCACGTGTTCGCGCTCTATATCTCATGCGCACCGTGCTGCCAGCTCTTCCTGTGATCGGCCTTATCAACAGTGAGCCAACCCCATGTTCAAGATCGTCCATCTGGTGACGGGCGTCGCAGCTTTGCTGCTATCGCTCATACCCAGCCTGAAAACCGATGCGACACCCTTCCTGCAACAACCCGACGCGGTCTACCTGGCCCTGCTCGGCCTGCTCAATCTGGTGCTGGCCCCGGTCGTGCCGCTGTATCATCGCGGCGCGCGGCAACAACTGCAGCACCTGGCCTGCGCCCTGCTGGTGGTCGCCGTCGTGCTGCAGACCCTGACGCTACTGGCCCGCCCGGAAATGGGCAACCTGGCAGCCCTGGTGTGTGCGGCGCTGGCCGTGGCCCTGCATCTGGCCGTGGGCTTTGCCCGCAGCCCGCGCAAGGCACGCGGCAGTCAACACGTGGCACAAGATGCCGGCAACCGTGATACCGGCACCGTCAAATGGTTCAACACATCGAAAGGCTTTGGTTTCATCTCCCGAGACTCGGGTGATGACATTTTCGTGCACTTTCGGGCCATCCGCGGCGAGGGCCACCGCATTCTGGTCGAAGGCCAGCGCGTGGAGTTTTCGGTGATGCACCGCGACAAGGGCCTGCAGGCCGAAGACGTGGTTGCAGTAACCCGCCGCTGACCAACGGCTGACCGGCCGACGCTATCAACGGTAAGCCCGCCTGCACAAGGGCCGTGCTGCACCTGAAGGCAGCATCATACCTGTGGCGGCTGGCTTGCCGGCGATAGCAGCCTGGAACAACTCAATAATGAGGAGGCGGGGCCTCTTCCCCTTCGCTGCCATACTGGCCAACCATCTCTTCATGACGCTTGATCAGCTCGGCCATCTGCAATTGCAGCCGCTCGATCACACGCGCTTGCTCCACCACCACGTCATTCAGCGCCTGGATAGCGTCATCCTGAAACGCCTGACGGGTTTCCAGTTCGACCATCCGCATTTCCAGTGTCATCTCAGGCCTCTTGGTAACCAGCAAGTTGTAGCCCGCGCAGGCGCTGGCGAACGGCTTGCAGTTGATCATCGGTGTAGTCCACAGGCGCACACTTGCCCCATACCGGTGCCGGCCACGCGGCGTCGTCGCGCTGGCGCACAATCACATGCATGTGCAACTGGCTGACCACGTTGCCCAAGGTAGCCACGTTCATCTTGTCGGCCCCATAGCTGGCCTTCAGCGCTTCTGCCAACAAGGTGGTTTCCTGCCACAACTGCTGTTGCTCTGCCGCATCCAGCTCGAACAGCTCACTGACACCAGCGCGCTTGGGCACCAGAATGAACCATGGGTAATTGGCATCCTTGCTCAGCAGCAACTGGCACAGTGAAAACTCTCCCAACACCAGCGAATCCTGCTGCAAACGCGAATCGAGGACGAACACGGCATATCTCCTTCAGGCAATACCATCCCGCTTCAGGCGGAAAACAGGCCAGCAAGGATACCTTGCACACTGCCGGTAACACAGCGCTACTTTTCGCACCAAAATGAGGCCACCTGCCCGCCCTCCCCACACTGACCACCCCACAAACGACGCCGGATGAACAAGTTGCGGTAACACCTTGACTCTAATGGCAGGTTTTTAAATTTTAATGATTCTCGATCCCAAAAAACACTCACGCAGCCTTCGTCCCGCATTTACGGCACTTTCCGACCCTCGGTAGCAGGTTTTGTGAAAATTTCATGAACTGTTGCGAATTTTGAGCACGCTTGTTGCATTCCCTTCACGCCAAGTCGGCACGACATCTGCAGTGGCAGCTGTACGCGACAAATAACAACAGCGACATGGGTGACCAGGGAGTTTCCTCAACCGGAATCGGCAATTACCGATTCATTACGGTGACAGGAACAGCGCTGAGGTTATACGGCCCCTGCACCGGGGCGTGATTTGCGACATGGAAATACTTAAAAGCGACACGGTGAAAAAGTTCCGCAAAGAGTGCTTATAGCCATATCGCCAACAACAGTCTGCGTGCTATACATTTTCGCCGACATAACAAGAAAGAGCTGCCCCATATAACTAAAAGACTTGGACGCAGCGGTACTCTTCCTAAAAACCAAAGGAGCAAATCACGATGCGCGTGATGAAGTGGAGCATGATCGCCCTGGCCGTTTCGGCAGGGACCTCGCAGTTGGCAATGGCCTCGGCACAGGACGAGTCCAAAGGTTTCATCGAAGACAGCAAGCTGAGCGTCAAGACCCGCATGCTGTATTTCAGCCGTGACTTCCGCAACAACGAAGGCGGTCAGAGCCGTCGCGAAGAAACCGGCCTGGGCTTCGTCGGCACCTTCGAGTCCGGCTTCACCCAAGGCACCGTGGGTGTAGGTGTCGACGCCATCGGCATGCTCGGCCTGAAACTGGACAGCGGCAAGGGCCGTGCCGGTACCGGCCTGTTCCCGACCGGTTCCGACGGCCGTTCGCAGGATGACTACTCCAAGGGCGGCGGCGCGGTCAAATTCCGCATCTCCGACACCGTGCTGAAAGTGGGTGACCAGTTCACCGCGCTGCCGGTCTTCGCCACCGATGACAGCCGCCTGCTGCCAGAAATCGCCCAGGGCACCCTGATCACCAGCAACGAGATCGAAGGGCTGACCCTGCACGCTGGTCACTTCACCAGCCTGACTGCCCAGGAACAAACCAACCGCGACAGCTTCGGCCTGAAGGAAGCCAACGTGGTCGGCGGCACCTACGCCTTCACCGACAACCTCAGCACCAGCCTGTACTACTCGAAGGTTGAAGACTACTGGCGCAAATACTACGCCAACGTCAACTGGGCGCTGCCAATCTCCGACAATCAAGGCCTGGTGTTCGACTTCAACATCTATGACACCAAGAGCGAAGGCTCTGCCGAGTACCGCGCATTCGATGGCGAGAAGCTGGACAACCGCGCGTTCAGCCTGTCGGGCGCCTACAACATCGGCGCTCACACCTTCACCCTGGCCTACCAGAAAGTCACCGGCGACGGCGACTATGGTTATGGTATCGACGGTGGCGGCACCATCTTCCTGGCCAACTCCGTGGCCCGCTCCGACTTCAACGCCGAAGACGAGAAATCCTGGCAGGCTCGCTACGACCTGAACTTTGCCGAATACGGCATTCCAGGCCTGACCTTCATGACCCGTTATGTACGCGGTTCCGACGCCAACGTCGCCGGCACCACCAACGGCAAAGAATGGGAACGCGACGTCGACATCAAGTACGTGCTGCAGGAAGGCCCGGCGAAAGACCTGAGCTTCCGCGTGCGTCAAGCCACCTACCGTTCTTCCGATGGTGTCTACTACGATTCCCCATCGATCGACGAACTGCGCCTGATCGTGGAGTACCCGCTGAGCATCCTGTAAGCCTGGCTTGCAGTGCCCCGCACCTGAAAAAGCCCGGCAATCACGCCGGGCTTTTTCTTGGCTGACAAGTGTCACGCCCTGGGGCATCCTGTACGCCTTCGTTTCCCCCCCGTACAATGCGGGGCTATTTCAACGTCTTAGGCAATCGACACGGCTAACCATGCGCACCAGTCAATATTTGCTCGCCACCCAGAAAGAAACCCCTGCCGACGCAGTGGTCATCAGCCATCAGCTCATGCTGCGTGCCGGCATGATCCGCAAACTGGCCTCCGGCCTGTATACCTGGCTGCCGATGGGCTTGCGGGTAATGCGCAAGGTCGAAGCCGTGGTGCGTGAGGAAATGAACGCCGCCGGCGCCCTGGAGGTGCTGATGCCGAGCATCCAGCCCGCCGAGCTGTGGCAGGAATCCGGTCGCTGGGAGCAATACGGCCCTGAGCTGCTGCGCCTGAAAGACCGCCACCAGCGTGACTTCTGCGTCGGCCCTACCCACGAAGAAGTGATCACCGACCTGGCCCGTAACGAGCTGTCCAGCTATAAACAGCTGCCGCTCAACCTGTACCAGATCCAGACCAAGTTCCGTGACGAAATCCGCCCGCGCTTCGGCCTGATGCGTGGCCGCGAGTTCATCATGAAGGACGCCTACTCGTTCCATGCCGACCAGGCTTCCCTGCAGGAAACCTACGACCGCATGCACCAGGCGTACAGCAACGTGTTCACCCGCCTGGGCCTGGACTTCCGCCCAGTGCAGGCCGATACCGGCTCGATCGGTGGCAGCTACTCGCACGAGTTCCACGTACTGGCCGAGTCCGGCGAAGACGACGTGATCTTCAGCGACAGCTCCGACTACGCCGCCAACATCGAGAAGGCCGAAGCCATCCCGCGTGAAACCGTGCGCCCTGCCCCTACCGAGGAGCTGCGCCTGGTCGACACCCCGAATGCCAAGACCATCGCCCAGTTGGTGGAAAACCACGGCCTGCCGATCGAAAAGACCGTCAAGACCCTGATCGTGCGCGGTGCCGAAGAGGGCAAGCTGATTGCCCTGATCGTCCGTGGCGACCACGAACTGAACGAAATCAAGGCCACCAAGCTGGAACAGGTTGCCGACCCGCTGGTCATGGCCACCGAAGCCGAACTGCGCGACGCCATTGGCGCCGGCGCCGGCTCGCTCGGCCCGCTCAACCTGCCACTGGAAATCATCATCGACCGCTCGGTTGCCCTGATGAGCGACTTCGGCATTGGCGCCAACATCGACGACAAGCACTACTTCGGCGTCAACTGGGAACGCGACCTGCCGGTGCCACAGGTTGCCGACCTGCGTAACGTGGTCGAAGGCGACCCAAGCCCGGACGGCCAGGGCACCCTGGTGATCAAGCGCGGCATCGAAGTGGGCCACATCTTCCAGCTGGGTACCAAGTACAGCGAGGCATTGAAATGCCAGGTACTGGGCGAGAACGGTAAGCCGGTGGTTCTGTCGATGGGCTGCTACGGCATCGGCGTTTCCCGCGTGGTCGCCGCGGCCATCGAGCAGAGCTATGACGACAAGGGCATCATCTGGAACGACGCCCTGGCCCCGTTCCAGATCGCTCTGGTACCGCTGCGCTATGAAACCGAGGTGGTCCGTGAGGCAACCGACAAGCTGTACGCCGAACTGACTGCTGCCGGCTTCGAAGTGCTGCTGGACGACCGCGACAAGAAGACCAGCCCAGGCATCAAGTTTGCCGACATGGAGCTGATCGGCATCCCACACCGCATCGTCGTCAGCGATCGCGGCCTGGCCGAAGGCAACCTGGAGTACAAGCACCGCACCGAGCAGGACGCCCAGGCGTTGCCGCTCAATGAAGTGCTGACCTTCCTGCAGGCCCGCGTTCGCCGCTGATAACCAATGCACGAGTGATCATGTACAAGCGAAGTACCTTTACCCTTGGGGGCGCCGCACTGTGCGGCGCCCTGCTCGTCAGCGGCTGCGCCAACCAGATGTCCCAGCGCAGCGACCATGAGGAGCGCGTCGAGCGCAAACTGCTCGAGCACACCCTGCAGATCGATGTCGGCGAGCCGAAGGTGATGGAGCTTCCGCAGCGACGTGTGCGCGTGCATGAGCAAAAGCGCTTCGAAGTGACCGAATTCGAAGTGACCCGTCGCTATGACCGCTACACGCCTTACCAACCCTGGCGGGAGATCTACGAGATCCCGCTGGGTGCAGTGGCCGTGGTGGCGGGTGTCGGCGCCAATGTGGTCAACGTCTTCGCTTTGGGCAACCTGCCGCAAAGTATCACCCACGACTGGCTCAGCTATGGCGTGGATGGGCTCAATCCGTTCATGAACGTGCCATCCAACGGCCGCGCCCAGCAGAACCTGGCCGGGATCAGCGAAGTGCAGAAAGACAAGCGAGAGGAATCCACCAGCCTGCCCTGGAGCGAGCGCCTGGTCGAGGTCAAGGCCGGCAAGATGACCCACGAGCTGACCACCGACCGCAACGGCGTGCTGCGCCTGAACCTGCTCGACAGCCCGTTCTCCGAGCAAAACCTCAACCACGTCGGCACCCTGCACCTGCAAGTACTTGACGAGGACAATGCGGTACGAGGCGATGCCAGCCTGTTGGTCAGCGCTACCCTGCGCAATAAGCTGCTCGAAGCCCATGAACTGATCTTCGATGACCTCGAAGATGATGATGTCGGCCAGTGGGTGCACCGGGTCAAGCGCCTGTCCGAACTGGGCCTTGAAGAGGAAGCCAGTGAAATGGAACAGAGCCTGATCGAGCTGACCCGCAACGATCCGGAGCTGCAACAGGAGTTCTTGCAGTCGCTGACCAAGGCCACTGGCCGGTTGGTGGCGGATCCAGGCGTGCATTAATAGAAGGGGCTGCATTGCAGCCCCTTTCATTTAGGCGGGAACAGCTCCAGCTGTTCATGTGCGCCCCGCAAGTCACGCAACCTCACCCCTACCCCTAGCAAGCGTACCGGCTTGCCGCCACGGGCGAACGCCTGCCCCAGCAATTGCCGATAACTCTCCAGGTCCCGGCCGGCCCCGGCTTGCTCCATGGTGGTCTGGCTGAAGTCATGGAACTTGACCTTGACGAACGGCTTGTCTGGCAGGTAACTGCTGTCCATTCGAGCGATGCGTTCGTTCAGGCTAGCCAGCAGATCTGGCAGCCGCGCCAAGCAACTGGCCAGGTCTGGCAGGTCGGTGTCGTAGGTGTTTTCCACACTCACCGACTGGCGTCGGCTGTCGTTATGCACCGCACGCTCATCGATCCCCCGCGCCAGCCCCCACAACCGCTCGCCAAAACTGCCGAACTCGCGCACCAATGCCAGCCGTGACCACTCACGCAAATGCAGGCAGGTTTCGATGCCCAGCCGCGTCAGTTTGTCGGCCGTCACCTTACCCACCCCATGCAACCTGGCCACCGGCAAGGCTGCAACGAACGTTTCCACTTCATTTGGGGTAATCACGAACAGCCCGTTGGGTTTGCGCCAGTCACTGGCGATCTTGGCCAGAAACTTGTTAGGCGCCACGCCAGCCGACACGGTGATATGCAGGGTGCGGGCAACACGCCGGCGTATATCCTCGGCAATGCGCGTGGCGCTGCCCGAATACCACTGGCTGTCGCTTACATCCAGATAGGCTTCGTCCAAGGACAAAGGCTCGATGAGCTCTGTGTAGTCGCGAAAGATCGTGTGAATTTCCCGCGAGGCCTCACGGTAGGCCTCGAAGCGCGGCTTGACGATCAAAAGATCGGGGCAGAGCTTCAGCGCATGCCGCGATGACATGGCCGAGCGCACGCCATAGGCACGCGCTTCATAGTTGCAGGTGGCGATTACCCCGCGATGGTCGGGCGAGCCCCCCACTGCCATGGGGCGACCGGCCAGGCGCGGGTCATCACGCATCTCGATCGCAGCGTAGAAACAATCGCAGTCGACGTGGATGATCTTGCGCAAGGACATGGACGACCGTCAGCACTGTAAATTCATACAGATAGTATCGCATGCGCCCTCCTCGGAAACAGCTCACCTGCTTTGCTACACGATAATCGGCCTGAAAGCCCCGCCGTGACTGAGCTGTACACGGATATGAAGCGCTAAGGGTTTGAACAAAAAAGGTTTTTCCAAAACAATTGCTTGACATCAGTGCGTAAATCCGTAGAATTCGATCTCACAGGCGCGGGATGGAGCAGCCTGGTAGCTCGTCGGGCTCATAACCCGAAGGTCGTCGGTTCAAATCCGGCTCCCGCAACCAGATTCGAGAAAAGGCCACTGTTAACGCAGTGGCCTTTTTCTTTGCCCGTTAAAAAGCTTTTCCGAAAAAGCCTCGAAAAATCAAAGCCTAGCGCTTGACATATAAACTACACGCTGTAGAATCCGCCCCACTGACGCGGGATGGAGCAGCCTGGTAGCTCGTCGGGCTCATAACCCGAAGGTCGTCGGTTCAAATCCGGCTCCCGCAACCATATTCGTCAGAACAAACCCCGCCTGTGTAAAAGCAGCGCGGGGTTTGTTGCTTTATACCTCCCTGATTTTCGTCGCCTCGATTTTCCCTCCCCTCATGCCAACCCGCAGGCTTGAGATGTCGTGCCCAGGATGAACTATCTTTAACCCTGCCAAGCCGCTGCAAACGCCTGAGGCCGGAGTAACATTGGATACGTTTTCCTAAGGGACTTTCACTTGGCCGCACCTTTCCTTCACCTCGCGCTGCATGCCCGGGGCAACTCATGACTTCGCACAATCCCGAACCTCCGGTGCCACTCGCTACGGCGCTACCCGGTGCTGTGCAGCGCCTGCCCCTACTCGAACGCCTGAGTCGCTACCGCCAGCCCATAGGCCTGATAGTGACCCTGTTACTGTTCACGATGGCCTTGATTGCCTGCCGCCACTTGCTGAGCGAGCTGGACATCTATGCCTTGCACGATGCCATGCTCAGCGTGCCCACCCAGTCATTGCTGGGCGCCTTGCTGGCAACGGTGATCGGCTTTGTGATCCTGCTGGGCTACGAGTGGTCGGCCAGCCGCTATGCGGGCGTGAAACTGCCAGCACGCAGCCTGGCACTGGGCGGCTTCAGCGCCTTTGCCATCGGCAACGCCATCGGCCTGTCGATGCTCTCTGGCGGCTCGGTTCGCTATCGCCTGTACGCACGGCAAGGGCTTGGTGCTGGCGAAGTCGCACGCATGACCGTGTTTGCCAGCCTGTCACTGGGCTGCGCGCTGCCGCCCCTGGCCGCCTTGGCGACATTGAGCAACCTGCCGGCGGCCTCGACAGCGCTCGGGTTGGCGCCCGGCCTGCTGGCAGCTGTTGCCGGCGCCGTGCTGGTGGTGTCTGCCTTACTGGTAATTGGCTTGTACCGCCGACGCCTGGCCGAGCAACCGGCGGCCAATAACCTGCTCGTTCAACTGGGGCGGCGCACACTTCGCCTGCCGGATGCACGCCTGGCGGCCCTGCAATTGCTGATTACCGCGCTGGATGTGGCGGCGGCGGCTACCGTGCTCTACCTGTTGCTGCCCGAAGCCCCTCCTTTCGGCGCGTTCGTGCTGGTGTACCTGCTGGCCTTGGCTGCGGGCGTGCTCAGCCACGTACCGGGCGGCGTCGGAGTGTTCGAAGCGATCCTGCTGGCGGCCTTTGCCGACCAGCTCGGTGCCGCACCGCTGGCGGCTGCCTTGCTGCTGTACCGGCTGATCTATGTGGTACTGCCACTGCTGCTGGCCTGCGTGTTGCTGCTGGCCAATGAAGCCCGACGCCTGCTGTTTGCGCAACAGGCCATCAAGGCCGCTTCAGGTCTGGCCGCACCGATCCTGTCGATTCTGGTGTTCCTGTCCGGCGTGGTGCTGCTGTTTTCCGGTGCCACGCCCGAGATAGATACACGTCTGGAGCATATGGGCTTCCTGGTGCCACACCGGCTGATCGACGCCTCTCATTTCGGCGCCAGCCTGATCGGTGTGCTATGCCTGCTGCTGGCCCAAGGCCTGCGCCGGCGCCTGTCCGCCGCCTGGCTACTGACCACCGTGCTGTTGCTGGTCGGCGCCCTGCTGTCGCTGTTGAAGGGCTTTGACTGGGAAGAGGCTTGCCTGCTGACCTTTACCGCCGCCCTGCTCGCACTGTTCCGCCGCTCGTTCTATCGCCCCAGCCGACTGCTGGAGCTGCCCTTCTCACCGGTTTTCCTGGTGGCCAGCGCCTGTACGGTGGGCGCATCAGTGTGGCTTCTGCTGTTCGCCTACCAGGATGTGCCTTACAGCCATCAGCTGTGGTGGCAGTTCACCCTCGATGCCGACGCGCCACGCGGCCTGCGCGCCGCCATGGGCAGTGCCTTGCTGCTGGCTGCCGTGGCACTGACGTGGCTGCTGCGCACAGCGCCGCCCGTGATCCACCTGCCCGATGAAGAAGAGCTGCAACGCGCCAACCGCATCCTGCAGGCCTCCGACCAACCCGACGGCGGCTTGGCGCTGACTGGCGACAAGGCGTTGCTGTTCCACCCGCGTGGTAACGCGTTCCTCATGTACGCCCGGCGCGGCCGCAGCCTGGTGGCGCTGTACGACCCGATAGGCCCGGCCCAGGAACGCGCCGAGATGATCTGGCAGTTCCGCGACCTGTGCGACCTGCACCACGCACGCCCCGTGTTCTACCAAGTACGTGCGGAGAACCTGCCGTTCTACATGGACATCGGCCTGACCGCATTGAAGCTCGGTGAAGAAGCCCGGGTCGACTTGCGCCGCTTTGACCTTGAAGCCAAAGGCAAGGAGATGAAAGACCTGCGCTACACCTGGAACCGCGGCGGACGCGATGGCCTGAGCCTGGAGATCCATGAGCCCGGCCACGCCCCGCTGGCTGAGCTGAAGGAAATCTCCGACGCCTGGCTCGGCGGCAAGAACGTGCGCGAGAAAGGCTTTTCGCTGGGGCGCTTCAGCCCAGACTACCTGCAGCACTTCCGCATAGCCCTGATTCGCTTCCAGGGCCGCCCGGTAGCCTTCGCCAACTTGCTGGAGACCCATGGGAACGAGCTGGCCAGCCTCGACCTGATGCGTGCGCACCCCGAAGCGCCAAAGCTGACCATGGAGTTCATGATGATCGGCTTGATCCTGCACTACAAAAGCCATGACTACGGGCGTTTCAGCCTGGGCATGGTACCGCTGTCCGGCCTGCAACCCAGGCGTGGCGCCCCCTTGACCCAACGCTTGGGTTCGCTGGTGTTCCGCCGTGGTGAACAGCTTTACAACTTCCAGGGGCTTCGACGCTTCAAGGACAAGTTCCAGCCGGACTGGGAACCCCGCTACATGGCCGTGCCAGCCGGGCTCGACCCGCTGGTGGCACTGGCCGACACCGCCGCTCTGATTGCAGGCGGCCTGACTGGATTGGTGAAACGCTGATGACCCGACGCTTTTGGCTGTACCTGCTGGTTCCCCTGCTGCTGGCCGCCCTGGGTGGTGCGCTGGCCTTCTGGCTGTGGACGCGCCCGGCCCCCGAGGCGCGCCTGGAGCAAATGAGCATCAATGACACCAGCATCACCCGTGTTACCCCTGGCGTGCACCCCAAGGCCCGGGTGGCCATCGGCGTGCCACAAGACCAGGCACTGACGGGCAAGCAACTGCTCGACCTGAGCCAGGCCGGTGAAGCCCAGCTGGTACAGGTGATTCTGCCGCCTGGCGACTGCAGCAAGCAGCAACAGGCCATGGACCAGGCGCTGACCCAACTGCAGGAAAAACCGACCTTGGTCGCCGGCATCGGCCCCGGTGCCACCCAGGCCTGGCGCTGGCTGGCCAGCCAGAACGATGACAAGGCGCGGGCCATTTCCGTGGGCTTCACCCTCGAACAGCCTGACTGCCAGGCTCCGCTGCCCAAATCGGCTGCCCATGGCCACTGGAACGTCGCCTGGAACGACAACCCGGATGACGCCAGCGCCGCCTTCGTGCGCGACCAGGCCAACGCCGAAACCAGCATCAGCGACTACGACATCCACTTGCCACAAGTGCTCAAGGCGCAACTGACCCAAGCCCTGGTCGGCCGCGACGGTAACGCACTGGCCATCCCGGTGGTCGAAGTGCCGGCCGGGCAAACCACAGACACGGTTACCTTGTTCCTCTCTGGTGATGGCGGCTGGCGCGACCTGGACCGCGACGTGGCCGGGGAAATGGCCAAGCTGGGTTACCCGGTGGTGGGCATCGACACGCTGCGCTACTACTGGCAGCACAAGACCCCGGAACAAAGCGCCGCCGACCTTTCCGAGCTGATGCATCACTACCGGCAGAAGTGGGGTACCAAGCGCTTCGTATTGACCGGCTATTCGTTCGGCGCCGACGTGCTGCCGGCAATCTACAACCGCCTGCCCGTCGAGGACCAGCAGCGTATCGACGCGGTGGTGCTGCTAGCCTTTGCGCGCAGTGGCAGCTTCGAGATCGAGGTCGAGGGTTGGCTGGGCAAGGAAGGCCAGGAAGCGCCAACCGGGCCGGAAATGGCCAAGCTGCCAGCGTCCAAGGTCGTGTGCGTATATGGCGTCGAGGAAACCGACGAGAGCGGTTGCACGGAAAAGACGGCAGTGGGTGAACGCCTGAAACTGCCTGGTGGTCACCACTTCGACGAGAACTACCCGGCACTCGCCAAGCGCTTGATTGGCGAGATCGAGACGCGCCAGGGCAAGACCAGCGTAGCTGAACAGAACTGACAAGGGTCAGGGCCGCTCTGCGGCCCTGACCCTTGCTGTGCAAACCCATTCAGATCTCGACCTGCGTCCCCAGTTCGATCACCCGGTTCAACGGCAGGTTGAAGAAGCGCAAGTTGCCGTTGGCATTTTTCAGCAGGAACGCGAACAGGTTGCCCCGCCAGCGCGACATCCCCTCCAGCCGTGACGCGATCACCGTCTCGCGGCTGAGGAAGTAGGTAGTGCGCATGGGCGTGAAGTCCAGGTCATCCAGATGACACAGCTTCAACGCGGCAGGCACGTCCGGCTCATCCATGAACCCAAAGTGCAGCAACACACGGAAGAATCCGTCGCCATAGGCTTCCACCTCGAAACGCTCATGTTCCGGTACCCGCGGCCGGTCTTCGCTGACCACAGTCAGCAGCACCACCTGGCTGTGCAACACCTGGTTGTGCAACATGTTGTGCAACAGCGCATGCGGCACGGCATCGGAGCGTGCCGTCAGAAACACTGCAGTCCCCTCGACCCGGTGCGGTGGCTGAATGCGGATGCTGCTGATGAACAATGGCAATGGCAGGGCACCTTCATCGATGCGCTCGACCAGAATCTGCTTGCCGCGCTTCCAGGTGCTCATCAGCAGGTAGAGCACACCACCGGCCAACACGGGGAAGGCACCACCCTGGACGATTTTCGGCACGTTGGCGGCGAAGAACAGCCCGTCGACAAACAGGAAGCCGACCAGAATCGGCACTGCAAGCAGCGGCGGCCACTTCCACAGCAGCAGCATCACCGCGGACACCAGGATGGTGGTCATCAGCATGGTACCGGTGACCGCAACCCCGTAGGCTGCCGCCAGAGCGCCCGAGGACCCGAAGCCGATGACCAGCAGCACCACACCCACCATCAGCGTCCAGTTCACTGCACCAATGTAGATCTGCCCCTGCTCGTCGCTTGAGGTGTGCTGAATCTGCATACGTGGGATGTAGCCCAGCTGGATGGCCTGACGGGTCAGGGAGAAGGCCCCGGAAATCACCGCCTGCGAAGCGATAACCGTGGCCATGGTGGCCAGCCCGACCAAGGGCAGCAGCGCCCAGCCCGGCGCCAGCAGGTAGAACGGGTTGCGCGCGGCCTCCGGGTTTTGCAGCAGCAGTGCACCCTGGCCAAAATAATTGAGCACCAGCGCCGGGAGCACCAGGATGAACCAGGCCCGGGCAATCGGCTTGCGGCCAAAGTGCCCCATGTCGGCGTACAGCGCCTCGGCACCGGTCAGCGCCAGCACTACCGCACCCAGAATGGCCACGCCAATACCGGGGTGCACCACGAAGAAGTTGACTGCCCAGCCCGGGTTGAACGCCTTGAGTACTTCCGGACTCTGCGAGATGCCATGCACACCCAGCGCGCCCAGCGCCACGAACCAGGTCACCATGATCGGACCAAACAGCTTGCCGATCTTCTCAGTGCCATGTTGCTGCACCAGGAACAGCGCCACCAGCACCACCAGCGAAATTGGCACCACCCAGTGGTCGATGCCATCGAAGGCCAGGCCCATGCCCTCCACCGCCGACAGCACCGACACCGCCGGGGTGATCATGCTGTCGCCATAAAACAGCGAAGCGCCGATCAAGCCACAGATCACCATCAGCGTGCGCAGCCGCGGGTACGCCGCCGTGGCCCGCCGCGCCAGAGCGGTCAACGCCATGGTGCCGCCCTCCCCCTGGTTATCGGCACGCAAGATGAACATCACATACTTGAACGAGACCACCCACAACAACGACCAAAGGATCAGCGACAGGATCCCCAGCACGCCATCATGGTTGACCGACACCCCGTAGCCGCCGGTAAAGACTTCCTTGAGGGTATACAACGGGCTGGTGCCGATATCGCCATAAACTACCCCGACCGCCGCCACGAGCAGGCCCACCGACCGTGACGCACCCTGCTTCCCCTCGTGCCCGCCCTCAGCGTGACTGCTTGCCTGAACCATCGACCACTCCCGCAAACGGCCTTCACGGCCCTTGGTAATCAATCTGCCACCAGGCCCTGGAAGGTACCCCGGCGCAACGGCGCGAAGCATAGCGCAGCGTTCGTCGTATTTCTGCTGGTCAAGCGCCCTTGCGCTCGCTAGAATTGCGCACTTTTTGATCAGAGGCGCCAAAAGCGCCCGTCAAGTTCGCCCCCGATTCCGGCCGGGCGACCTGTATTCAATACCGAGGTTAGTCATGTCCACCACGCCCGCCACCCCCAAGGTAGGTTTCGTAAGCCTGGGTTGCCCAAAAGCCCTGGTCGACTCCGAGCGCATCCTGACCCAGCTGCGCATGGAAGGCTATGAAGTCGTACCCACCTACGAGGACGCCGACGTGGTGGTGGTCAACACCTGCGGCTTCATCGACAGCGCCAAGGCCGAATCGCTGGAAGTGATCGGCGAAGCCATCAAGGAAAACGGCAAGGTGATCGTCACCGGCTGCATGGGCGTCGAAGAAGGCAGCATCCGTGACGTGCACCCAAGCGTGCTGTCGGTCACTGGCCCGCAGCAGTACGAGCAGGTAGTCAACGCCGTTCACGAAGTGGTGCCGCCGCGTCAGGACCACAACCCGCTGATCGACCTGGTGCCGCCACAGGGCGTCAAGCTGACCCCGCGCCACTATGCCTACCTGAAGATCTCCGAAGGCTGCAACCACAGCTGCAGCTTCTGCATCATCCCGTCGATGCGCGGCAAGCTGGTCAGCCGCCCGGTGGGTGAAGTGCTGAGCGAGGCCGAGCGCCTGGTCAAGGCCGGGGTGAAGGAAATCCTGGTGATTTCCCAGGACACCAGCGCCTACGGCGTCGACGTCAAGTACAAGACCGACTTCTGGAACGGCCGCCCGGTGAAGACCCGCATGCTCGAGCTGTGCGAAGCACTGAGCAGCCTGGGCGCCTGGGTACGCCTGCACTATGTGTACCCTTACCCGAACGTTGACGACGTGATCCCGCTGATGGCTGCCGGCAAGATCCTGCCGTACCTGGACATCCCGTTCCAGCACGCCAGCCCGAAAGTGCTCAAGTCGATGAAGCGCCCGGCCTTCGAAGACCGCACCCTGGCGCGCATCAAGAACTGGCGCGAGCAGTGCCCTGAGCTGGTGATCCGCTCCACCTTCATCGTCGGCTTCCCGGGCGAGACCGAGGAAGACTTCCAGTACCTGCTGGACTGGCTGACCGAAGCCCAGCTCGACCGCGTGGGCTGCTTCCAGTACTCGCCGGTGGAAGGCGCCCCGGCCAACGACCTGGGCCTGGCCGAAGTACCGGACGACGTCAAGCAAGAGCGCTGGGACCGCTTCATGGCCCACCAGCAGGCCATCAGTGCTGCCCGCCTGCAATTGCGCATCGGCAAGGAAATCGACGTGCTGATCGACGAAGTCGAGGAACAAGGTTCGGTTGGCCGCAGCTTCTTCGATGCACCGGAAATCGATGGCAGCGTGTTCATCGATGGCGACCATGGTTTCAAGCCAGGCGACAAAGTGCGTTGCCGTGTGGTGGATGCCGACGAGTACGACATGTGGGCTGAACCCATCTAAAACGGCTGAAGCCTGCAAAGCCCCTGCCCCGGCGTTCTCCATAGGGAATGACCGGCGCAGGGGCTTTTTTGTCAGAACGTGTGAAACAGCATCAGGCCGCCCTCGGCATCCGGGCTGGCATCCGAGAAGCCTTTGACTGCATAGAGTTGGACTTTCCACTGCTGGTTGAGCTTGTGGGTGAGGAACAGGGTAAGCTCCTTGATCTGCGCCCCGGTCGAGACCACTTTCTGCCGCCAATCGTAGGAGGCGCCGGCCGAAGTACCGACCGCCACCGGCAGGGCAAAGCCGAGACTGGCAAATACCGGGTCATCGAAGTCGCTATCGGGCGGGTCACCGAACTTCTTCCAACCCAGCGTCGCGAAACCGGTGACCGGGCCAAAGCCCTTGGCTATGTCGACCTGGGTGGTGTAGTCGTACTGGCCGGTGCCCAGGCACTGGTCTTCATCAGCGGTAGGGAATTTGACCTTGCCGATCAGGTCCAGCATCAGGCCGCCGTCACGACCATCGAGCAGTGCATAGGCGGCGCTGGCAACCGTGTCACCCAACCCGCTTTCCACGTCTCGGCAACCACCGGGCAAGGGGTCACCATTGGGGCCGACTTCGGGGTTGGTGATACGCAACCAAGGCACGGTAACCTTGTAGGTCATGGGGCCGCTCTCATACTTGCCGACCACCGGCACATACCAGATTTCCGAAGTGGTGCCGGTACCATAGTCGCCACTTGAATAATCCATGCCAATGGCGGCACTGAAGGTATCGGCCAGCGCCGACACGCAGGTGCACGAGAGCAAACAGGCGAACAGAGGGAGCGTGGGTCTCATTTGCAACTCAGTACTCTTTCGGGAAGCATGACCAGACTTACCCAGCCTAGTTGGCTAACGCCCGGATCGCTCTGGATGCTCGACTTTTTCCACCGTCTCTGCCTTTTCCGGCCTCTCCACCTTTTCAACTTTCTCTGGTAACTCCACCTTTTCGACTCTCTCGACCTTTTCGACCTTTTCGACCCGTTCAGGCTTTTCGACTTTTTCGACTTTTTCGACTTTCTCGACTTTTTCGACCTTCTCGGGCTTCTCGACCTTGTCTACTTTTTCGACCTTTCCGGTGTTTTCGACTTCGACCTTCTCAACCCGATCGGAGCTTCCACTGTTGCTGCGCGTCGATTGCTCCAATGCGTCGAGGTGTACCGACTTTCCCGACTTGTCACCGCTGCCATGGTCACTGGAGCCGTCAACGGCACTGTGCCCACTGTGATCATTGCTGTTTTCATCGCGTTCGCTGGCCCCATCGCTTGCGCCATGACCGCTGCTGGAGCCGCCGGAGCTGCTTCCGTCATGCTCACCTCCGTGCCCCGACTGGCTTCTGTCAGGATTGTCGACACGGTCGTCCTGGAATTCCACGCGGGTTGCCCGCAGCTCGTGAGTTCCATTGAGCACCCCGCTCACCCGCACACGTTGATCAAGCGCCAAGGCCGCTGGCTGCCGGCCGACAATTACGGTGCCCTGCCCCAATGTCACATTGAGACCTGCAACCACCAACTGCCGAGCTTGTGTGCGCTGTACCAGCCCTTCAACCACCGCCTGCTGGACACGACCAGCAAAAGGCAGGCTCGGGTCTGGACGGGTTTGCGCCACTTCAAGCTGGCGCCCGGTCCACTGGCCGCGCACCAGCACCTCACGTGCAGGCGCCACACGGGTACCCAACTTCAACCCTTGAAGGCTGCCAGTGCGATCAACCGCGCCGATGGCGCTGGCCTCCCTCAACCCCGGTGCCCGTTCGATACGGGTCGCCACGACTTCTCCCCGGGCATCGCGCAGGCCGCTGACCCTCACGGGCTCACCCGGGCGCAACCCTTCAGCTACCCGCGCGCCAGCGGCCAGCCGCACGGGTTGCCCCATGACCCGCAGCGGGGCCGAGGCATTGGGCAGCGCCGTCAACGGCCCTTCGAAGACGTTGAGGATCGAAATGCGCCCCGCTTGCAGGCCGCGCTGGGTGGCGAATGCCTCCACCGCCACCACCTGCCCGATCGCCAGGTGACCACTGCTGGCAGGCGCACCGTTTTCACTCACCGGTACGTCCTTGCCATAGTGCACTTCCATGCCATTGACGCAGATCGAGGCGAAGCCGGTGATGGTACCGACGATGCCTGTACCCCCAGTACCACCCGGGCGCAGGATCGGCGTACCGGTACCACCTACATCACCGTGGCGCTGATCAAAGTAGGTGCCGTCCACACCCTCCGCCACCGCGCCTGTGCCGCCTGTACCACCCGGACGTTGCTGGACTGGGGCACCGGTGCCACCGACGCCGCCATTTTCATTGCGCACACCGGTGCCGCCTATGCCACCGGGGAACTGCAGGCCTGCGGCACCGGCCATACCCATCTCGTCACGACTGACACACACCGGCGCTGCGGCCACCTCGGCCGGGGCCATCAGGTTCCACCCGAAAACCAGGGCAAACATGACAGCACTGAGGTAGCGCACAGGAAGTGTCATGGGCCGGGTATCTTCGACGGATCGGAATCGGTAGCTTCAGTGTAGAAATAAAGCCCGACAGTGATGCGCTGACGTTGTTCGATACCGGGCTCATCAGCACTCTCCAACGCTGCTGCAAGCCGGCTGAAGGCAAGTAGTGTATGCATGCCATCCTTGGCTACCACATCTCGCAAATGCTCGACGCTGGCCGGGCTCAAGGCATCGTAGTGCACGCTACGCTCAAAAAATGGCGGGCCTTCGCCGCTGAGGTTGTGCACCGCCGCACAGGCATGGTCATGCAGGTTGTGGCCGAAGTACGCAGCCTTTTCATCAAAACCCTTCTGTGGCACGAATGCATGGGCTTCCAAGTGCACGCAATCCTGCTCATCGAGCCGCACGACGCCCAGGCGCAACCATTCGTCCAACACCACCCGGCCGCGGATATCGGTGCTGACCTTGGCGACCAGGGCGTCGAATGAGCAATCGCCACCCACACTGGCTAGCCGCGCAAGCGCCCTCGCCTGGCCGGGTGCCGAGCAGAATGGTGGGGTGTTGGTCCATACATTGACCAACTGTGCACCTAGCGTGATGTTATCCGGCAGGGCCGCAATTGCAGTGTCACCCTCATTACGCAGCCGCCGGACATCTTTACGATGTACGCCGGTAAGCAGGCTGATGCGGCTATCGGTTGGCGCGGTGTCGTTCAGGCGAAACTCGCGATGGGCCACATCGACGAACACCTCCTTGAGCAGGTCGGTGAACATCGTGTAGGTAACCCCTTTGCGCAGCATCAGGCGCACCAGCGGGCGCATCACACGCCGCAGCGCACTCAGCATCGACGGGGGTAAGACAGGCGATTGCATCGAGGGCATTCCTTGACAGAGGCACCCAGTATAAGACGCGGGAATTAATCCCACGCAAACCGCAATCATATCCCGGCATGGACGAGGAAAAAGCTGTCAGCGCTCATTGGAAATGACGTGATAAAGGCAAGACAGGCCAGAACCTGCTCATACAAAACCCGTCCGCTGGGTTTTGTATGGGCCACTTCGGGTCAGCGCCAATCAGCTTCTGCTGTTGTCATCCCCGGCCTCGCCGCCGGCATGAACACCGTGGTCATCACCCGGTTCGCCACCCACATGGTTGCCGTGATCGTCACCAGGTTCACCACCAACATGATTGCCGTGATCATCGCCAGGCTCACCGCCGACATGATTACCATGATCATCCCCGGGTTCCCCCCCCGCGTGATTGCCATGATCGTCACCCGCTTCAGCATGGTTGCTGCTGCGCCCAGCGTTTGAATTACCGTCGTGGCCACTGCCGCTGTTGCCGGCATGGCCACCACCGTCACCGCCGCTGCCGTGGCCACCACTTCCGCTTCCGCCACCATGGCCACCGCCGCCACCACTTCCACCACCACCGTGGCCACCGCCACCGCCACTTCCACCGCCACCGCCACCGCCACCGCCACCGCCATCTTTAGCGTAGGCACTGGAGCCATGAGAAATCGAGTCAGGGATCAAGGCAATGGACATCGACAACACGCCAGCTACAGCAGCCGCGAGTAAAGCCTTCTTGAACAGCAGGTGGATTTGCATAGTCCGTCTCCAGGTCTTCGCCACGAGAACGCCAAATCAGTCAGTAATCTTGCTTCAGATTGAACTTATATTTACGTGGGATTTTTTCCCACGCTTAATTAATAGACCGTCACCCCTCAGGTCTCAAGCGCTAAGCGAACAAGCCGACCGGTGGTTGGCCTGCTATGTTTTCCCTATCGCCCCAGAGGAACACCGGCATGGCTGCGCTACTGACGCTGCAAACCCCGCGCTTGTGCGACTACAGCGAGCTGGTACAGGTGTGGGAGGATTCAGTACGCGCCACCCACGACTTTCTGCCAGAGGGTTATATCCTGCTACTGCGCGAACATGTGCTGCGCCGCTACCTCGACGCAGTGATGCTGATCTGCTGCAAGGACCGCCAGCGCATCTGTGGTTTCGCCGGTGTCGCCAACGGGCGGGTGGACATGCTGTTCGTCGCACCTGGCTACCGCGGCCAAGGGGTAGGCAAGCGCCTGCTGCGCTATGCCATCAATGAGCTGAATGCCGAGTACCTTGACGTCAACGAACAGAACCCGAAAGCGCTGGGCTTCTACCTGCATGAGGGTTTCGAGGTCATCGGCCGTTCGGAAACCGACGGCCTGGGCCAGCCCTATCCTCTGCTGCACATGAGGCTAATGCGCACAGTGCCTTGAGGCGGCGCCTGAATGTGCCGCGCTATGTGTCCAAAATGGCGCATCTGACACAGATTCCCATCATCTACCGCTTGCAGGCAGGTACAATGGAGGCCTTTCCCTGCCTTGCGAATTGCCCCATGTCCGAACCCGTCCGCCTGTCCAAACGCCTCATCGAGCAGCTCGGCTGCTCCCGCCGCGAGGCCGAGCAGTACATTGAAGGAGGCTGGGTAACGGTCGATGGCGTGGTGGTCGAGCAGCCGCAGTTCAAGGTTGAGCAGCAGCGCGTCGAACTGCTGCCGGGCGCCCGTGCCGAAACCCTGGAGCCGGTGACCCTGCTGCTGAACCAGCCAGCCGGCATGGACAGTGAAGACGCCCGCGCCAGCATGAACATGGGCAGCCTTAGCGAGGCCCACCGCGAAGGCGTGCGCGCCCTGCACGGGCATTTTGCCCGGCAGGCCTGCGTGGCACCGCTGGAGCGGGGCGCCAGCGGCCTGCAGGTGTTTACCCAGGACTGGCGGGTATCCCGCAAGATCGAGGCCGACCTGCGTCGCCTGGAGCAAGAGTTCATCATTGAAGTGCGCGGCGAAACCACCCCCCAGGCGCTGGAACGCCTGGCGCGTGGGGCCATGCGCAATGACCGCGAGTTGCCCAAGGCCAAGGCCAGCTGGCAGAACGAGACACACCTGCGCATGGTGTTGAAAAACCCACAACCAGGGCAGATTTCCGAGCTATGCGCCTACCTGCGCCTGGAGCTTTTAAGCATGCGACGCATTCGCCTGGGTGGTGTGTCGATGGGCAAGCTGCCCTTGGGCCAATGGCGTTACCTGGCTACCTCCGAACGTTTCTAAGCAATACGCCGCGCCGGAACGCGCGGCACCTGAACAGGATTCTGCTGCAATGAACCACAACGACGTCCTGCGCAGCCTGCGCTACATGCTCAAGGTGAACGACGCCAAGATGGCCGAGATCATCGGGCTCTCTGGCCTCGAAGTGCATCCTCTGGTGCTGGCCACCTACCTGAAAAAAGAAGAAGAGGAAGGCTTCGTGCGCTGCCCGGAACGGGTGATGGCGCACTTCCTTGACGGCCTGGTGATCTACCGCCGAGGCAAAGACGATAGCCGCCCGCAGCAGCCGATCGAGCTGCCGGTAACCAACAACCTGATCCTCAAGAAGCTGCGTGTGGCCTTTGAGCTCAAGGAAGACGACCTGCACGCGATTCTCAAGTCGGTCAACTTCCCGGTCAGCAAACCTGAGCTCAGCGCGCTGTTCCGTAAGGCTGGCCACGACAACTACCGCCCGTGTGGCGACCAGTTGATGCGCAACTTCCTCAAGGGCCTGACCCTGCGCGTGCGCGGCTGAGTGGCCATGCAGCATACGGTTGTCCCGGTCGGCATCGTCCACTCCTGTTTCAAGGAAAAGTTCGCCATTCCGCGCCAGCCGCAGCTGGCGCCTGCCGCCCGTGGCGTACTCGAACTGTTGCCGCCGTTCGATCAAGGTGACGCGGTCGAAGGCCTGGAGCAGGTCAGCCATGTCTGGCTGCTGTTCCTGTTCCACCAGGCCCTGGAAGAAAAGCCGCGCCTGAAAGTGCGGCCTCCGCGTCTTGGCGGCAACAAGAGCATGGGGGTGTTCGCCACCCGCGCCACCCACCGGCCCAACGGCATCGGCCAGTCGGTGGTACGCCTGGAGGGCGTGGAGCCCGGGCGCCTGCTGCTGTCCGGGATCGACCTGCTCGACGGCACGCCGGTGCTGGACATCAAGCCGTATGTGCCCTATGCCGACAGCGTCGCTGGCGCCAGCAACCAGATGGCCAATGCAGCGCCTGTGGCAATTGCCGTGCAGTGGGCGGACAACGCCCTGATCCAGGCCCGCGAGCATGCGCTGCGTTTGAATGAGCCGCTGGTGCAACTGATCGAGCAATGCCTGGCGCAGGACCCACGGCCGGCCTACCAGATACCACCGTCCGAGCGGGTGTACGGGGTGAAGTTCTGGGATGTGCAAGTAAGGTGGCATTACCCACAGCCGGACGTCATCCGGGTGATGGAGGTGGTACTGGGCTGAGGGCCACCGCATCGCCCTGTGTGGGAGCGCGCAGACACGAAAAAGGCGACCTTGGGTCGCCTTTCTCATTTCAACCCGCTATCAACGAGCCGGGCCTTCAGCCACGCCCAGGTCGTCCGTCGGGCGGGTATCGACCAGCGGCGCACCACCGGAGGCCAGTTCCGAAGCCAGCTTGTCGTTGTCCATTTCCTTGACCCACTTGGCCACTACCACGGTGGCAACGGCGTTGCCCACCAGGTTGGTCAGGGCGCGGGCTTCGGACATGAAGCGGTCGATGCCAAGGATCAGCGCCAGGCCGGCAACCGGCAGGTGGCCAACAGCCGACAGGGTCGCCGCCAGCACGATGAAGCCCGAGCCGGTAACGCCGGCAGCACCCTTGGAAGCCACCAGCAGCACCAGCAGCAGGGTGATCTGGTGAGTGATGTCCATGGTGGTGTCAGTGGCCTGAGCGATGAACACCGCAGCCATGGTCAGGTAGATCGAGGTACCGTCCAGGTTGAACGAGTAACCAGTCGGGATAACCAGGCCCACTACCGATTTCTTGGCACCCAGGCGCTCCATCTTGGCCAGCATGCGTGGCAGGGCCGACTCCGAGGACGAAGTACCCAGCACGATCAGCAGTTCTTCACGGATGTAGCGGATCAGCTTGATCACGCTGAAGCCGTGGGCACGGCAGATACCGCCCAGCACCACCAGCACGAACAGCAGGCAGGTGATGTAGAAGCAGGCCATCAGGTAGCCCAGCTGCACCAGCGAGCCAACACCGTACTGGCCGATGGTGAAGGCCATGGCGCCGAAAGCGCCGATCGGGGCCAGCTTCATGATCATGTTGATGATGTTGAACATGACGTGGGCGAAGCGGTCGATCATGTCCAGTACCGGCTTGCCGTAGCTGCCCAGGCGGTGCAGGGCGAAGCCGAACAGCACCGAGAACATCAGCACTTGCAGGATATCGCCGTTGGCGAAGGCGCCGACGACCGTATTGGGGATGACGTTAAGCAGGAAGCCGACGGTAGTCTGCTGCGCGCCGGCGGCGGCGTAGGCAGCCACGCTGCTGGCGTTCAGGGTGCTGACGTCGATGTGCATGCCAGCGCCTGGCTTGACCACGTTGACGACGACGAGGCCGATGATCAGGGCGATGGTGGAGACGATTTCGAAGTACAGCAACGCGTAGCCGCCGGTTTTGCCGACCGACTTCATGCTCTGCATGCCGGCAATGCCGCTGACCACGGTACAGAAGATGATCGGGGCGATGACCATCTTGATCAGTTTGACGAAGCCGTCACCCAGGGGTTTGAGGGCAACGCCCGTTTCCGGGTAGTAGTGGCCGAGCAGGATGCCGATGGTGATGGCGACCAACACCTGGACATACAGGGATTTGTACAGCGGCTGACGTGTCGTCATGGCTAATTTTCCTCAAGTGTGCCGGTTCACCCTTCCCAGGGTGATGGGGGCACCTGAATCGCTAACCCTCCTGCACTTGGAGGGATTTGTCGTTGTGTTCGAGCTGCCTGGGCAGGCCTCTGCGAGGATCAATAGCAAGGGTGGTGCCAAAATGCCCATGAAGGGTGCAAAGCCCGTATTTGCTAGGAATAAATGCCCAACGACAGGGCGATATTCCCGAGACGGATTGGCGGATTTCCGCCCGATGGCGGAATTTGTACAAGGAGGAATGGCGGAAATCCGCCCTTTGTGGATTGCCTGTGCCCCCATTCGCGGATTGACCTGCGAATGGGCCGGCACAGGCTAGGGATCAATCCAGGTTGAAGGTGATCCTGAACGCAGCGCCCCCCAGCGGCGAATCGCCAAGGCTCAGCTCGGCGTCATAGCTGTCGACGATATCCTTGACCACGGCCAAGCCTATGCCCTGCCCCGGGTGCTGGCTGTCCAGCCGCTCCCCACGCTCCAGAATGCGTTCACGCTGGTCGGCGGGCACGCCCGGCCCGTCGTCCTCGATGCACAAGGTCAGATACCCCGGCGCCTTCACCAGGCTCACCCGCACTTGGCCCAGGCTCAGCCGGTAGGCGTTCTCCAGCAGGTTGCCGAGCATTTCCAGCAACGCGCCCTGCTCCATCGGCACCTGCGCCGCGTCCGGCAACTCCAGCACCACGTTCACACGTTTTTCCCGGTAAACCTTGGCCAAGGTGCTGCACAGGCTGTCGAGCAACGGCCGCAGCAATACGCTGTGGCGGACCAGGCCACTCTTGCGCAGGCTGGCGCGTTGCAGCTGGTAGTCGATCTGCTGGCTCATGCGCTCGATCTGGCTTTGCAGCACCCGCGCCTGCTCGCGCTCGCCGCTGCGCTGCTGCAAGCTTTCACCCACCCCCTGCAACACCGCCAGCGGCGTCTTCAGGCTGTGCGCCAGGTCGTCCAGCGAATCACGGTAGCGCGTGCGCTGCTCACGCTCACTGCGCAACAGACGGTTGAGCGAGCGGGTCAGGCGCAGCAACTCGCGTGGGTGCTCACCGCTCAGACCGTCACGTGCACCTGATTCCACTTCATCCAGTTCGTGGCTGAGGCGTCGCAACGAGCGCAGCCCCCAGGTCAGGCCTGCCCACAACAACACCATGAGCGCCAGCAATGCAGCGCCGAACCCCAGGTAGAGCTTTTCGCGCAGGCCATTGAGGGTGGCCTTGTACTCGCTCACAGGCTGCAGAGCGACAATGCTGTAGGCGGCACTCTGCCCACCCAACAGCTTGATCTCGACGTCGTACACGAAGAACTCTTCGCCATCGGACTGGTGAATGCGGTCGAACTCGTTGCCGCGCCCGTCATAGCGCGGCTGGTAGTTGATGTGCCGGTCGGCGGTGGCACGCGACTGCCAGACCAGTTTGCCGTCGCGGTCAAAGATATAGCCGAGCAGGCCTGTGTAGGGCAGGTTGTAACGCTCGTCCGGCAGCAGTGTCGGCATCTGCAGCTGGCCATGCTCGATACGCGCAGCGGAAATCAGCGTGGTCACATCCGAGGCCAGACGCTGCTCGATCGACTCCTGCAGAGCCAGGCTGAAGGCCTTCTGCAAGGCCGGCAGCAGCGCCAGCATGAACAGCAGCGCCAACACTGCGGCGGCCAGCATCAGGCGCACCCGCAGCGAGCGGATCATCGGCAGCGCTCGGTGAACAGGTAGCCCAGGCCGCGCACCGTGTCGATGGGTTTGAAGCCGCGCTCGCCTTCAAGCTTGCGGCGCAGGCGGCCAACCAGCACTTCGATGACATTGGGGTCGCGCTCTTCGTCACCTGGGTACAACTGTTCCATCAGGCGATCCTTGGCCACCACCTGCTGGTGATGGCGCATGAGGTATTCGAGGATGCGGTATTCGTAGGCAGTCAGGGCCAAGGCGTGTTCGTCGAGGGTGGCCTGCTTGCGGTTGAGGTCAAGTACCAAGGGGCCAGCGGTGATGGTCGACTGGATGAAACCACTGGAGCGGCGTAACAGGGCATTGAGCCGTGCTTCAAGCTCCTCGAACTGGAACGGCTTGACCAGATAGTCGTCGGCACCGGCGGCCAGGCCCTCGACCTTGTCTTGCCAGTTGCCACGGGCTGTGAGGATGAGAATGGGGAAGGTCTTGTCCTGGCTGCGCAGCCGCGTGATCAGCTCCAGGCCGCTGATACCGGGCAGGCCCAGATCGATGATGGCAAGGTCGAAATGGTACTGCTCGGCCTGGTACAGCGCCTCTTCGGCATCAGCGACCGCCTCGACCACATGGCCGCTTTCGCCCAGGCGGGTGTAGAGGTGATGGCGAAGCAGGGCTTCGTCCTCGACCACCAGCAGTTTCATGTGCAGCTCCTTATGTGTATTGCCTGTACCGGCCTATTCGCGGGCATGCCTGCTCCCACAGCAATCGCACAGTCTCTGAAACGTGTGCAGCACCTGCACAAGCCAAAGGTACTGCACAGTTTCAGCGGTTTGTGCAGTACCTGTGGGAGCGGGCGTGCCCGCGAAGGCCGGTACAGGATAACGCGGCTCGTTCGTCAGAACTTGTAACTTGCTGCCAGGTAGGTCTGCGCGCTGCTGGTCAGGCGCAGGGTGCCATCCTTCGGCCCGCCATGCGCGCCCACCTCGGTCGCGGCATTGGTGCGCAGGTAACGGTAGCCCAGTTCGACCGAGGCCTTGTCGGTGATGTCCTGGATCACACCGGCCTGCAAGCCGTAGGCATAACCGTAGTCAGTGTCCCGGCTGGCGCCAGGCGAGTCCTGGGTCAGCTTGGTCACACCCAGGCTGCCACCACCGAACAGCTTGGTGGTATCGCCCACCGGCAGGAACAAGTCGTAGCTGCCAAGCAGGTTTTCCTGGCGCAACTTCAGGCCACTGTGGTCGCCAGAGACATTGTCATAGGTCATGTAGTAGCGGCCCTGGTCGTTGATCTTGCCCAGACGCACACCCCAGGTATCGTCCTTGCCGATGATACCGTCGGCATTGAGCTGATCGGTGTTGCGTTGCAGCAGGCCGGACTTGCGAACTTTGTCGCTGGTCTGGCCGTAGGTGAGGCTGGCGAAGTTGTCGTCCGCGGCCTGGGCGGTGGTAATGCCAGCGGCACAGACGGCCATGGCGGCAAGCAGGGTATTGAAGGTTTTCATGGCTGGGTACTCCAGTTGGGTGCGCTGTTTCGGTCTGGAAGCTAGAGTAATCAGGGCACCCTGAACCGCGACTGAACCCTGGCTGAACCCCGGCTGAACGAATCGATAGCAAAACAAGGAGTTGTGAACATGCGAGCCCTGCTGGCCCTGACCCTGATGTGCAGCGCCGCCCTCGCCCAAGCGGCGGTAGTGACCCGTGAAATTCCTTATCAGGACGACGATGGCAACCGCCTCGTCGGCTACTACGCCTACGATGACGCGCTGGACGGCAAACGCCCAGGCATCGTTGTGGTGCATGAATGGTGGGGCCTGAACGACTATGCCAAGCGTCGTGCGAGAGATCTTGCCGCCCTGGGCTACAAGGCACTGGCCATCGACATGTACGGCGATGGCAAGCACACCGAGCATCCGCAGGATGCCCAGGCATTCATGGCCGCAGCGATGAAGGACCCGGCCGCAGCAGCAGCACGCTTCGACGCGGGCCTGGAGTTGTTGAAAAAGCAGCCGAATGTGAACAAGCATCAACTGGGCGCTGTCGGCTACTGTTTTGGCGGCAAGGTGGTGCTCGATGCCGCACGCCGGGGAGAAAAGCTCGATGGCGTGGTGAGCTTCCATGGCGCACTGGCCACCCAGACCCCGGCAAAACCTGGCGTGGTGCGGGCCGATATCCTGGTCGAGCATGGTGCAGCGGACAGCATGATCACCCCACAGCAGGTGGAGGCGTTCAAGGCCGAGATGGATGCGGCCAAGGTCAACTACCAGTTCGTCAGTATTGAAGGGGCCAAGCACGGGTTCACCAACCCCGATGCCGATCGGCTGAGCCACGGTGAACATGGGGGGCCGGACATTGGCTATAACAAGGCCGCGGACGAGCGTTCCTGGGCGGATATGCAGGCGTTCTTCAAGAAGGTGTTCAAATAAAAGATTGTGCAATCGTTGTGGGAGCAACTGTCTTGCTCAATTTCTAAAAGCTGGCGCCTTCCCTGTGGGAGCGGGCTTGCCCGCGAACACGGGCGAAGCCCGTGCCATCCACCGCGGTGTATGCTTCGCGGGTAAACCCGCACACGGATCACGCTGTGATCTGCGCCATGTTTTCATGGCTGCGGTAAGTCATCCTGCCACGCCACCTCCCTCAGCGCCTGCACAGCTGGCACAATAACCGCCATGAACACACTTCCTGCCTGTTGCGCCCCGCTCCAGCACCACTGGCCCCTGCCCCGCCCATTGCCCGGCGCGGTGCTGGTCAGTTGCGCCTTCGACCCTGCCCACTTGGCCGCCGACGACTTCCAGCGCGCTGGCGTACTGCCCAGCGCCAGCCTGCTGCGCTCGGTGCCCAAGCGCCAGGCCGAGTACCTGGCCGGCCGCGTATGTGCCCGCGCCGCGCTCCAGCACCTGGACGGCCGCGACTACGTGCCCGGCACCCACGAAGACCGCTCGCCCATCTGGCCCGCCGGTATTCATGGCTCGATCACACACGGCAAGGGCTGGGCCGCCGCGGTGGTCGCCGGCGAAAACAGCTGCCAAGGTCTGGGCCTGGATCAGGAAGCCTTGCTGGATGACGCGCGCGCCGAGCGGCTGATGGGCGAAATCCTTACCCCGGCAGAGTTGGAGCGCCTGGACCGCCGCCAGCTTGGGCTTACGGTCACCCTGACGTTCTCGCTGAAGGAAAGCTTGTTCAAGACCCTGTACCCACTGACTCGCCAACGCTTCTACTTCGAACACGCAGAAGTGCTCGACTGGTCCGCAGAAGGGCTGGCGCGCTTGCGCCTGCTCACCGACCTGTCACCGCGGTGGCAGCAAGGCGCAGAGCTGCAAGGTCAGTTCTGCCTGCAGGACGGCCACCTGCTGAGCCTGGTCAGCGTCTGACCTTCACAGCGGTGCCTGCTGCCTTGGCCAGTTCAGGCTGAAGCAGGCACCGCCCAACGCCTCGCTGCGGCCCACCGTGGCCCGGCCCGCGTGCCAGTAGATGATCCGCCGTACGATCGACAGGCCCAGGCCATGCCCGCCCGAGGCACGGGTGCGGCTGTCATCGAGGCGGGTGAAGGGCGTGAAAATGCGGTCCCAGAAGCCCTCGGGGATCCCTGGGCCGTCATCCTCCACATCGATGCGGCAACGTTGCTGGCCCAGCTGATAGCTTAGGCGCACTTCGCTCTCGGCATGGCGCATGGCATTGCCGACAAGGTTCTGCAGGGCCCGGTGCAAGTAGCGCGGCTCGGCCTCGACCCAGGCGCCTTCGGCATCCGCGCCCTGACAGTCGCCGCGCACCACCCGCACCTCGGCACGCAAAGGTGCCAGCTCTTCGATCACCCGATCGAGCAAGGCATCCAGATCGACCCGCTGGAACTTCAAGGCCGGTGCGCCCTGCTCCAGGCGGGCGTAGGTCAGCATCTCGTCGACCAGCTTGTCGAGGTCCTGGATATCCCCGTCCATGCCCGCCAGGTGCTTTGCCCGCACCTGTTCAGTCGTGGCGCTTTCGATCATCTCCAGGCCAAAGCGCAGGCGCGCCACCGGCGTGCGAAGCTCGTGGGACACCGCTCGCACCAGCTCACGCTGCATGGTCAGCGAGCGCTGCAGGTGCTCGGCCATGCCATTGAAGGCAGCCGCCAGGCGCCCTACCGAGTCGGCGTCGCCGGCCGGCACGCGGGTATCCAGGCTGCCCTGGGCGATGCGCGTGGCAGCAATCTCCAGGCCGGACACACGACGTTCCAGCTGACGCACCAGCAGGTAGACCACCAGGCCAATCAGGCACAGACCCAGGAAGGCAATCAGGATCAGCAACTGCGGCGGGTAAGGGTTGAGCTGGTACAGCGGGCCAATTTCCAGTACCCATGGCGAGCCCGTCAGCCCGGCGAACACCCGGATCGAGTCACCATCCTTGCCCAGCGCCATCACCGTGTCGCCCTCCTCCACGCGGCGCCGCTGGTCATCGTCCAGGCTGACCCGCTCGATACGTTGCAAAGCAACGCCAAAGCCGAAGCCCTTTTCGTGCTTGATCTGTGCCAGGCGCTGCTGCTGTTCGGTTACCGGGTAGCGCACCAGTTCGTCGGCCAATAGATAGAGGGTGGCCCGCGCCAACTGCTCGCTGATCTGTTTGATCTGCGCGACCAGCATCAGGTCTTCCTGGCCCACCTTGCGTAGCACTTGCGCCGCATGCGGGCCAATTTTCTCGACCACCACCAGGCCACGGTACAGGCGCGCCCGCTGGCCACCGTCAAGGCTGCGTGCGCTCATCGGTTGCAGCGCCAACGGCACGCCAAGCAGGCGTTCCCAGATCAGCAGCGAACGCTTGCGTTGGGTTTCATTCTGCATTGCCAGGTTGTCGGCCATCAGGCTGAAGGTGCCCTGGGCCAGGCCCTCGCGATGCTGGGCAGCGCGCACTTCGTTGACCAGGTGCAGGCTGAGCACGCCAAGCAGGGCCACCAGCACCAGCACGGCCAGCATGCCGCCGTAGATGCGCAGGAAGATCGAATTGTTCATGGTGCCTCGCCAACGAACAGGTAGCCTTTGCTGCGCAGGGTCTTGATCAACCGCGGCTGAAGCGGGTCGTCGCCGATCTTGGGGCGGATTTTCGAGATGCGGATATCGATGGAGCGGTCCTGGCCGTCGTAGCCCACGCCACGCAGTGCAGTGAAGATCTGTTCACGGGTCAGCACCCGGCCAGCGTTGCTGGCCAACAGCCAGAGCAGATCGAATTCGGCGCCGGTCAGTTCGATCAACTGCTCGCCCAGGTGCGCCTCACGCAGGCGGTTGTCGATACGCAGCGCACCGAAGGCCAGGTCCTGGCGCTTGCTGTCCACGGTTTCGCTGCGGCGCAGCAGGGCCTGGATACGCGCCAGCAGCAAGCGTGGGCGCACGGGTTTGCAGACGTAGTCGTCGGCGCCCAGGTCCAGGCCCTGAACCTGGTCGAGTTCATCGCTGCGCGCGGTGAGCATGAGGATCGGCCCCTGGTACTGGCTGCGCACCCGGCGGCAGATGCTCAGGCCGTCCTCGCCGGGGAGCATCAGGTCGAGGATCACCAGGTCGGGCTGGCTGTCGATGATGCGCCTCGCGGCACGGGCGCCATCGGCCTCCACCGCGACCTCGAAACCATTGGCCTGCAGGTATTCGGCGGTGAGTTCGGCGAGGCGCTGATCGTCTTCGACGATGAGGATGCGGGGTATGGGGTGGTCCATGGCTTTGGCCTTGTTGTTCTTGGGATCGTGTCAGGGCAGCTGAGAGTATGAATGTAGATGGGGGGCCCTGCGAGACCGAGCGCCCCGCGGGCGGTGCTCGATCTCCCAGGCACCCCAGATCTTCAGACACGCCCTACCGCCCCTCGACTGAACCGTTTTTTGTGACAGGCTTCGCGCCCAAAAAAACTGCCCAAGGGCGTCAAGGTGCAGAAAAATACTGCAAACCACTTGGCACAAGGCCTACAGCGAATACCCACCATTCACTCACAAAGTACACACAACTTATCCACAGGCGCTCGCCTTGCAAAGCCCCCAATACCGCATTATCTTGTATCCCGATCGCAGCGAACCACTAGATATAGGGGTTCGTGCAAAATCACACACAAAAGTCAACCCGCAAGATCAAGCGATTTTTCGGGTGGAACTTCAGGTGATTTCAGCAGCCAAACCGCTCCTGCGGAGGCGACCGAGGCAAGCTCTTTCAGGGCGTTGTTCGGGCATGGGTGTTGCAGGCCAGGCCTGGCACCCATCAGCAACAGTTTTTGGGCTCGGCCCAGAACCTTTGACTTCGGCCAGGGAGCGGCAAGCCATTGCCCCTTATTCCTGAGTCTGTCCCGAAGTCGGTACGCCCGCGCGGGCGGATGCGCATGCATTGCGCATCCCCGCGAGGTTATCGAGCAAGTGGACGGAACGGTGGGCGCCCATAAGGCGCCTGAACAATATAGAAACTGTGGAGACACCCACCCATGCAAACCGACACAACTCGCGAGAACCCGCAGGCCCAGGTGCCGCAGGCCGCCGATTCCAACCAGGATCTGGCTGCCACCGCCCCCGGCCAACTGCGCGTGATCAAGCGTAACGGCACTGTCGTCCCTTACACCGACGACAAGATCACCGTTGCCATCACCAAGGCGTTCCTCGCAGTTGAAGGCGGCACCGCCGCCGCTTCGTCGCGCATCCACGACACCGTCGCGCGCCTGACCGAGCAGGTTACCGCCACGTTCAAGCGTCGCATGCCATCGGGTGGCACCATCCACATCGAAGAAATCCAGGACCAGGTCGAACTGGCCCTGATGCGTGCCGGCGAGCAGAAAGTTGCCCGTGACTACGTGATCTACCGCGACCAGCGCGCCAAGGAACGCGCCACCCGCGCCAACACCGACGCCGTGGTCGAGCCGCACCCAAGCATCCGCATCACCCTGGCCGACGGCAGCCTGGCGCCGCTCGACATGGCCCGCCTGAACACCATCATCAGCGAAGCCTGCGAAGGCCTGGCCGAAGTCGATGGCGACCTGATCCAGCGCGAAACCCTGAAAAACCTGTACGACGGCGTTGCCATCAAGGACGTCAACACCGCCCTGGTGATGACCGCCCGTACCCTGGTAGAGCGCGAGCCGAACTACTCGTTCGTTACCGCCCGCCTGCTCATGGACACCCTGCGCGCCGAAGGCCTGGGCTTCCTGAACGTCGCCGACAGCGCCACCCACCACGAGATGGCCGACCTGTATGCCAAGGCCCTGCCGGCCTACGTCGCCAAAGGTATCGAGTTCGAGCTGCTGAACCCGGCCCTGGCCGACTTCGACCTGGAAAAACTGGGCAAGGCAATCAACCACGAGCGTGACCAGCAGTTCACCTACCTGGGCCTGCAGACCCTTTACGACCGCTACTTCATCCACAAGGATGGCGTGCGCTTCGAGCTGCCGCAGGTGTTCTTCATGCGTGTGGCCATGGGCCTGGCGCTGGAAGAGAAAGACAAGGAAGCCCGTGCGATCGAGTTCTACAACCTGTTGTCGTCGTTCGACTACATGGCCTCGACCCCGACCCTGTTCAACGCCGGTACCCTGCGCCCGCAGCTGTCCAGCTGCTACCTGACCACCGTGCCGGACGACCTGTCGGGCATCTACCACGCGATCCACGACAACGCCATGCTGTCGAAATTCGCTGGTGGCCTGGGCAACGACTGGACCCCGGTCCGTGCACTGGGCTCGTACATCAAGGGCACCAACGGTAAATCCCAGGGCGTCGTCCCGTTCCTGAAAGTGGTCAACGACACCGCCGTTGCCGTGAACCAGGGTGGCAAGCGCAAAGGCGCTGTATGTGCCTACCTGGAAACCTGGCACCTGGACATCGAAGAATTCATCGAGCTGCGCAAGAACACCGGTGATGACCGCCGTCGTACCCACGACATGAACACCGCCAACTGGATCCCTGACCTGTTCATGAAGCGTGTCTTCGATGACGGCAAGTGGACCCTGTTCTCGCCTTCGGAAGTGCCAGACCTGCACGACCTGACCGGCAAGGCCTTCGAAGAGCGCTACGAGTACTACGAAGCCCTGACCGAGTACAACAAGATCAAGGTGTTCAAGACCATCCAGGCCAAAGACCTGTGGCGCAAGATGCTGTCGATGCTGTTCGAGACCGGCCACCCATGGCTGACCTTCAAGGACCCGTGCAACCTGCGTTCGCCGCAGCAGCACGTGGGCGTGGTCCACAGCTCGAACCTGTGCACCGAAATCACCCTGAACACCAACAAGGACGAGATCGCAGTCTGCAACCTGGGCTCGATCAACCTGCCGAACCACATCGTCGACGGCAAGCTGGACACTGCCAAGCTGCAGCGTACCGTGAACACCGCCGTGCGCATGCTCGACAACGTGATCGACATCAACTACTACTCGGTGCCGCAAGCGCGTAACTCGAACTTCAAGCACCGTCCGGTCGGCCTGGGCATCATGGGCTTCCAGGATGCGCTGTACCTGCAGCACATTCCTTACGGCTCCGATGCTGCCGTCGAGTTTGCCGACAAGTCGATGGAAGCGGTCAGCTACTACGCCATCCAGGCTTCTTGCGACCTGGCCGATGAACGCGGCGCCTACGAGACCTTCCAGGGTTCGCTGTGGTCCAAGGGCATCCTGCCGCTGGATTCGCAACAGATCCTGATCGAGGCCCGTGGCCAGAAGTACATCGACGTCAACCTGGAAGAAACCCTGGACTGGGCGCCGGTACGTGCCCGCGTGCAGAAAGGTATTCGTAACTCGAACATCATGGCCATCGCGCCAACCGCGACCATCGCCAACATCACTGGCGTGTCGCAGTCGATCGAGCCTACCTACCAGAACCTGTACGTGAAATCGAACCTGTCGGGCGAATTCACCGTGATCAACCCGTATCTGGTTCGCGACCTCAAGGCCCGCGACCTGTGGGACTCGGTCATGATCAACGACCTGAAGTACTACGACGGTTCGGTACAGCAGATCGAGCGTATCCCGCAAGAGCTGAAAGACCTGTACGCCACTGCGTTCGAAGTCGAGACCAAGTGGATTGTCGACGCGGCTTCCCGTCGCCAGAAGTGGATCGACCAGGCGCAGTCGCTGAACCTGTACATTGCCGGCGCCTCGGGCAAGAAGCTGGACGTGACCTACCGCATGGCTTGGTACCGTGGCTTGAAAACCACCTACTACCTCCGTGCCCTGGCCGCAACCAGCACCGAGAAGTCGACCATCAACACCGGCAAGCTCAACGCCGTTTCCAGCGGTGGCGACAGCGCCCCGGTCCAGGCAGCCGGCCCAGCGCCAGTGCCGAAGGCCTGCGCGATCGACGAGCCTGACTGCGAAGCCTGCCAGTAAGGCAGCAAATGCAGGGGGAAGCATTAGCTTGCTTTCTCCTGCCTTGGTTCACATGTAAAAGGTTTTCATCAGGCAATAAAAAACCCGACGCAGCGCCAACTGCATCGGGTTTGAATCTCCCACGAACAACAGCATCGTTCAAAGGGAGGCTAGATCCTACAGATCTAAAGTGAGCGCGAATCTTCGTGCCTGTCAGGACTAGTGTCAAGTGATGCTCATCAGATTTGGAGAATCACTATGTCCAAGAAGACTTCTTCTGGCGGCCAGAAAATCGGTCGTGATGCGGGCAACGGTCGCTTCACCACGGTCGAAAAGGCTCGTCAGAACCCCAAGACCCATGTGGTTGAGACCGTGAAAAAACCGAAGTAGATCCAAGAGAAGTAGGCCAAGGAAAGCCGGGAGAGCATTAGCACTCCCGGTTTTTCCTCACCCATACCACCCGAAAACCCTCTCCTTCCACCATACCAATAGACTTGGTTAATGGTCGGCCTCAATCCTCGCAAGCATTTCCTCTCCGCTATTCCCCCTCCCTAAGATCAATCCAACTCCCCATGTAGACTCACATGATTTTGCCTTATCGGTGCTGCCTCCTGTAAGTCACGGTAGCCATAGCTGACAAGACAGCGGGATCACCTACGTCCTTACGAATTTTCTGCTCTCGGGCCCTTCTCACGACCATCCGTCGTTCGACCCGAATCGGTTCTACCCATGATTTCAGGGAAGCTGCAGCTGACAAGGTTGATTTGAAGCAATGGCTGGGCATCAGGGACCTTGCCTCCACGCATTCGAGACTATATGGTGTGTGTCGAAACAAGACCCAACACCATATAGGCGATTTTTAGCCGGTTTGAGGTGTTGACATAATCATCGAAGGTAACCGGGCCTCTCTATAAAAAAGAGATCGGAGACACGACATGAAAGCCCCCAAAAAGCTGTTTTCCGGTACAATACCGCCCCCTCAAAAAGCGGCTGACAATGACCGCTTAGGATAGCCGGGCTCGACCCCTCACGCTTTCGATTGGCGACAGCCAACGAAAGCCAGTGACATCCGAGCGCTAAGCTCAATGGCCAACAGCCCAGAATTCGAGACAGCTCGGGAAACCTCGCGAGAAGAGGAATAACCGAAGGTCTCAAGCAGTATCAAATCATCTTAAAATACAACGGTCGCCCCTACGCGACCCACAAGCGGAGTCAACACACCATGCTGAGCTGGGACGAATTCGACAAGGACGAAAACGAAGTCACCACTAAAGGCCAAAGCAGTACTCAAGCCAGCCAGCCGGGTATCGATAAACTCGACAGCGCCGGCGGTGCGGCCGCCTTGGAAGCGCGTGCTGTTGTTGCTACCGACTCCGAAGCCGTCAAACGTGCCAAGGCTGCCCTCGACGCCCTCGACGTTGCCGAAGGCCTGGCCGAGCTGGAAGGCTCCTCGGCCCGCGTTGCAGTCGATGAAAAGCGCATGATCAACTGCCGCGCCGACCTCAACCAGCTGGTACCGTTCAAGTACGACTGGGCCTGGCAGAAGTACCTGGACGGCTGCGCCAACCACTGGATGCCGCAAGAGGTCAACATGACCGCCGACATCGCCCTGTGGAAGAGCCAAGACGGCCTGACCGAAGACGAGCGCCGCATCGTCATGCGCAACCTCGGTTTCTTCTCCACTGCCGACTCGCTGGTTGCCAACAACCTGGCCCTGGCCGTGTACCGCCTGATCACCAACCCGGAGTGCCGCCAGTACATCCTGCGCCAGGCCTTCGAAGAGGCGATCCACACCCACGCCTACCAGTACTGCATCGAGTCGCTGGGCATGGATGAAGGCGAGATCTTCAACATGTACCACGAGATCCCGTCGGTCGCTAAAAAAGCCGCCTGGGGCCTGAAGTACACCCGCGCCATCTCCGACCCGGAATTCAACACCGGCACCGTCGAAACCGACAAAGAGCTGCTGCGCAACCTGATCGCCTACTACTGCGTTCTGGAAGGCATCTTCTTCTACTGCGGCTTCACCCAGATCCTGTCCATGGGCCGCCGCAACAAGATGACCGGCGTTGCCGAGCAGTTCCAGTACATCCTGCGTGACGAGTCGATGCACCTGAACTTCGGTATCGACGTGATCAACCAGATCAAGATCGAGAACCCGCACCTGTGGGATGCGGCGATGAAGGAAGAAGCGACCCAGATGATCCTGCAAGGGACCCAGCTGGAGATCGAATACGCCCGTGACACCATGCCACGCGGCGTGCTGGGCATGAACGCAGCGATGATGGAGGACTACCTCAAGTTCATCGCCAACCGTCGTCTGACCCAGATTGGCCTGAAGGAAGAGTACCCAGGGACTACCAACCCGTTCCCATGGATGAGCGAGATCATGGACTTGAAGAAGGAGAAAAACTTCTTTGAGACGCGTGTGATTGAGTATCAGACGGGTGGGGCGTTGAGCTGGGACTGATCGTCCGGGCTGACCTTATTTTTCAGCGAGAACCGAACAAATTTCAAGTTTTCCGAATTCTCGCACCAAATAAGCGCATGAAATGAAAAAAGCCACCTGAACCGCAAAGGCCAAGGTGGCTTTTTCGTATAAGCCGAAGAACGGCTAAACCCCTACCCGCTTCAGCGCTCTGATTTCATCCCGGATTTTTGCCAGAAGCTCGTCCACATCGCCCTCCTGACCGACCTGCATCAAGACAATCAGGGTCGCAGGATTCACTCCTAGTCGCTCCGCAAATTCTTCCATTTTTTCGATCGTTGGACTGCGAATGCCACGCTCAATTGTGGAAACGAAGGATTGGCTCGCCCCCAGCTGCTCTTGTGCGATCTCCTTTCGTACCCGCACCTCCTTAAGCGCGGAGCCAAAAGCCAACTTGCGTTCCATCTTGTTACCCACAAAAGGAACGATAAAGCCCTGATGTGGACTCAAACGCTATGCTGCATACAGCATATATGAGAAAATTCGTTGTACTCCTAAATAATCAGTACGACCCACTCCGTCTCCGTTTCGATTGAGGTTTCAAGCCGTGTTTGTTTCAGATCCCCAGGAAGAGGTCATCACTCTTATAGGCAAGGTTGACCCCAGCCACAAGAGTTGGCCTAGAGTTGATACTAGCGAAACATTCTTCCAGGTTCATACTAAGCAACAAGGGGACCCCAAGCTCACCTTCGGCGTAATATTGCTGGCGACCCCGCGGGCGCTCCTGGATTTTCTGGAATGCTGTCAACGGGATGAGCAAATACGAATTGTACAAATTATTATATCAACCCCTCCTCATGCTAACCGGTCTAGGAAATGGCGCACCGAGGCACTCGCCAAACTTGAGGTAGGCTTCGATGACAACGAAGTACCAAACTCGATCATCTACCACACGATTGACGAAACCTATTATGAGGATCGTGTGTACGGAAAGCGTAGAAACCAAGGTCAACCAGCATTAAAAACAGTATACAAAGCGCGCGCAAGACGCTCGCCAACGCAAGAAAAAATTAACAAGCTGCAGCCACTCGCTAGCAAAAGCGTTGTCCAATGCTAAAACGTACAACGCTTGAAATCATTTTCAGACCTCGCGCTAATTTTGCTCGCGCACGGGCCACGCTCTCCCCACTAGGCCGTTGAGTTTTTTCAACATGAGAATCACTTATACAGCATTAAGCAGATCAAGCAGGCAATCCGGGTGCGACATATTAAGTCGCACCACACCCCTAAAATTCAGTTACAAGTTACGAATTGAAAACACTATATTTTGCTTCAAAAGCAAAATTAGATGAAACGATTCATCAAAGTTTATCTTCTTTGACTTCCAATTGGATCCATGATCAAATCTGGTCTAGATAAAATATCCACACCCGCTCTTCGGCCTGTGCGGTGAGGATCAAACATTCAGCAAATCGATGTCAAAAAATCGCCGTCAATTCGGCAGCAAAAAAAACGGTGCAAGCTCTAGTCTTGGACAACTTTCACCGCGCACTTCTGTGAGCACCCTTAGGGATTTCATCCTACGGCCGCGCGCATTATTTATCAGCTAAAAATTTACAACCTGCAACCCTACCATCTTCATTGCCGGTACATCTAAAGAGATTGGTTCTGGCAGCGCCGGAGCAGCAGGAAGCATATGCGTTATACACGCGAAAGAATGGAGCTATTAGACCATTCCAGCGCCTTATGACCTTGGGCCACACTTCTGACGAGACTCGACCATGATTACAAAAGATGAATCAACCAGGCGCAGTAGCTGGGAACGCCTACTTCTGCGCGCTGCTAGCAGCATCTCTTTGACTGCCAGCCAATACAAGGTGATTGAGGATCGCTACTCACAGCTGCAGAGTATCCTCTCGGCCTCCAAAGACCCTTTGCTTGAGGGTGCGCATATCTTCCCTCAGGGTTCAATGCGCCTTAAGACTACGATCAATCCAGTCAAAGATGCCCCCAAAGATCTCGGCACGATCGATGCTGATGCCATCGTCTGGCTACCCAATGCCGGTGATGCAGATGCCGACACGGTTCTAGCAGCTATAGAACAGCGCTTCCGTGAAGGCAGCCGAGTGCAATCGGATATTGTCCAGCTGCGCCGAGGAATCCGTATCGAGTACGCAGACGAAAACCCTGGATTCCACATTGACATCACACCTGCGCGTGCGGTGCAGGGGAATAATGAGAGTAACGGTCAAGGAAAACTTGAAGTACCTGACCGTGTCACAGGCTGGAAGGCCAGTAGCCCAATCCCGTATGCCGACTGGCTACATAGCGCTTCGGAGCAAAAAATCTCGCTGGAGCTCCTCAAGAGCTTTGTGGCCAATGAGAGTCGAGCCATGGACTCTGCCACACAAGAGCCCCTTCCCTCGTATCAGGAGTACGACAAGCTCGATCCTTTGCGAGCCACCATCAAACTGCTTAAACGGCACCGCGATGAATGGGCAATTGAAACGCGAAATGAGGATTACCGCCCTATTTCTGCCGTGATCACCACCTTGGCAACTCATGCCTACCTCAAGGTGGTAAAAGAGTCACATCACACTCCACTGACCCCGATCGATGCGATCCTCAAGATTGTGGAAAAAATACCTGAGGAGATCAAAGTCTTTGCTGGGAAGTACTATGTGGTGAACCCTCGAGATCCCGGTGAAAACTTCGCGGAGAAATGGAATAGGCCTGACGAAGGACACAAATACTGCCAAGCCTTTGACAATTGGCATGCGAGTGCATTGGTTGCCTTTATGCTTGGCCTGCAGCCCCACGACAGCGCTGACTCATTCGCCAACGTCATGAGGCAAAGCTTCGGGATCGGCCAGAGTGTGATTACAGAGGTCAACAACGAAATTCCGGGGCACTGGACGATGGCTGGTCGAAAAGTTGGGACTACCAAAAACATCTTAGCCGCCACTGCAATCTTTGGCAGCTCGAGCCACGCCACTCCACAAACGAATGTGAAACCAGTTGAACGCCTCGGTTAAGCCCAACCTATCCCCGGCCGTGGAGCGTGGCATCGCCGCGCTTCGCACATTTATAGGCGAGGAAGTTGCGACTACGATCCTTAGAACCACAGATCGGAAACAAGGCGAAGCCGCCAGCTTTCTGTTGCCTCTCCCACCCGACTACACCGGCATTGAAAGGCAGTTGCGCATAGCGTTTCCAAACCAGTTTCCATTGGTCTCGCTGAGGATCCAAGTCGAGCCGTCCCCCTGGCTCGCATGGCCGCATGCCACTAGATCCGGGCTCTGTCTGCACGGTTTCCGCGAAAGGCCAATTACGGGAGATCCGGAAACAGTGGTACAGGACTGCCTCGTACGGCTTGGGGCAATTCTTGAGTTTGTTCGAGCAGATGCAGATCCTGCATTGCGTGACACTGAATTCGAAAAAGAATTTACCTCGTATTGGAACATGCAGCTTGATATTTCTCCTCAAGATGTCTTGCTGCTGGAGAGGCCTAAGGCGGCATCAGAACTGTTTGCAACCAGCGACCCTCGCCCTGGCCGACGCACCCGTACCGCCTGGCTTGCACCGGATGTGCAATTACTCAGAACGCATATCAACCGTACGCTTGGGTTAAGCGCGAAAATCAAAGCACCAGCTGTCGCAGGCTTCTATCTGAAGTTGCTGACCTACCCCGATATCCAATGTCCAACTCCTGATCGCTTGCTGGAATGGCTGACACCGCACCTCAGCCCAGACGATAGCAAGCAATTCCTGGCCTGGTTCTCCGGAAAGGACTCACTGGCCAATCGGTGGCTTGTACTTGAGTTACCCGGCCCCACAGGAGCGCCTCTGTATTGCCTAGATGTCCGTTCTTACAGTAAACAACCAGACCATGGCCGCTGGTATGGCTTTCGCTCAGCTCGGCGATGGTCAGGCAAGAATCAGCCATCCCACTCGCCTGTTCTGGTGAGGGGCGCCATCCTCAATGTGTTAGATCGGGATGACATTCTTTCCCGCGACCTCAGCGGTACCGCCAAGAGCCTGGAAAAGTCCAAAGTAGTAATGGTCGGCGTTGGCTCGCTGGGGAGCACTGTTGCCTTACAACTGGCCCGCTCGGGCGTGGGAGAGCTCGTCCTCATCGACCCTGACATCCTAGAGTCTGCGAATCTGGGACGTCATGTACTAGGGGCCGACGATCTCGCTCAGTCAAAAGCGACTGCTCTTGCCGAAAAGATTACGCATGATCTGCCTACCGTTAAGGTCACGGCCTTCATGGACTTCGCTGAGCTCATGCTGCTCAAGATGCCGGAAATTTTCGACAATGCAGACATGGTGCTTGTCACCACTGCAGACTGGTCATCGGAGGTAGCCCTGTGGTTCCGCAAAGCGCAAGCCGCAGGCTGGAATCTCCTGCAAGCGTGGAGTGAGCCTCACTCGTTTGTTGGGCATGCGCTCTTAGCGCCACAGGGGCAGCATGATGGACGCCCCTTGTTCGATGACACTGGTAATTTCAACTTCAAGTACACCGAGTGGCCGAACGGTGGCGGGGTGGTTCCACTGCCGGCGTGTGGCCAAACCTTCATCCCTGGAGGCGCCTCAGGCATGGCCAACGTGGCGTCGATGGTTACCCAAGTAGCATTGCGGGGTCTTACCGGGCAGATCACCAAACCTGTGTGGACCACAAGTATCTATCGACCTCAGGACATTCCTACTCATGACGGCACTTACAGCGGGCCACCCTTAGCAGATGGAGTCCAACACATCGTGTTTGAACGTGATTGGCCAGATGCGGAGAGTGGTAAACAGTGAGTGCTATAGCGTGGGCATGGAAATGGCCTGGCATCGATGTTCGCTTGTCGGTTTCCCAAGCTGTTGCCGAAGTGCTTGATCAGTTCAGGCAACGAACGTGGAGAACTGAAAGAGGTGGTCAACTGTTTGTCGACTTGGCCAACCCCGCTGGTTTGATCATGAGCCTCGCCACACCGCCACATGCAAGAGACCGCGCTGGATGGTCCTGGCTGGAACTCGACGCTGACCGCTGCCGCAGGGAAATTGAATCGGCCAATGCACAAGGGCTTCGGCTTGTGGGGTATTGGCATACACATCCACAAACCGTTCCGGCGATTTCTCCCACAGATATAGCAAGTTTTTCTCGATTCGCAGCACGCTACGCGCAGGAACTACCTCACCCGATCGCAGTGATTGTAGGCCTATCCCCAGAACCCGACGGCATCAAGGCGTGGTTGTTCCGTGACGGGAAGTGCGTGGAAGCCGCCTTGGCCAACTGATCAGGGCAGCGCTGCCCTACGCTGCAGCATCAACTGGAAAAGCTCTGCCTGATAGCGCGCGTCATCCAGCGCATTATGCGTGGGAGATGACTGCGGTAGCAGATTTGCACTCATGTGCGATGATTTGGTCTGCTTCCAATCGAGATTGAAAGCCCCCATGTAATACGCCTTGATATCAAGTGCCGCAAACCCGAAGGGGTTCTCCCCCACATACTTATGAAAGTAATAATTGACAAACGACCAATCAAAAGGAGCGTTAAGACCGACAAATATAGCTCTTTGACCGGGCAGACTGACATTGGCCAGCCATTCCGCAAGCCTCTGCATCGCTTGTACGGGAACAATTCCTGTAACTGTCAATTCCTGCAGATCGAATCCCGTTACAGCCACCGCTTCAGGATCGTGCTTGGGGCTGTCTGGCTTTAGCTCCAGGTAGATAGCCTGATCTGGGCGCCCTACAACACACGCCCCAAGGGAGAGCATGCTGTACTCGCCAGGGATCGGGCCCGAAGCCTCGATATCTATAGAAATATAAAGTTCTTCAGTGCTCATTCCCTTACCTCCTGGATAGACAACTGGCGATCTGCAGTGTCGAATTCACTATGCTACTAGAACACAGGCTAGCAGCCGAGCATATTGGAATATGACAATAAGTATTTAAACGCCAAATAGCTCGTCCACGCGATCCGGAATTTTTGGCGTCTTTGAGAGCACCAAACAGCGACTGGTACCGACGAACTCTTCAATCAGATAGAGCGAATCCCCAACGTCAACGCCAAGCTCTTGCAAGGCTTGATCGGGTATGCGGACGGCTCCGTCTCCATCCCAGTCTTCAATGGTTATTCTGAATCGAGTACTCATCGACGCTCCAAAATCCGCCATGCATAGAAAATCCCACAAGCCCCTTCCAGCTCAGCACCTGACTCGGTCAAGGCAGCACTCATTTGCCTGCCTTGAAGGGTCGGTGGCCGCCAATCTGGGCCACCTTGCTGGGAAACAGGATCAGTGAGCAACTCAAGAAAGCCAGGACTCTACGGTACCGGCACCGTACTGAGCTTTCCATTCTTTCAGTGTACGATGATTCCCACCCTTGGTTTCAACCACCTCTCCCGTGTGGGGGTTTTTGAAAACCTTTATTTGACGAGGTTTTCGAGCATTTTTGGCCGGCAGAACTGCTACTTCTGCGCGAGCGCTGGGGTCCAAAATCTGAATTACGTCGCGCAAGCTGTAACCATATTCTCCCAACAAAGAACGCAGCTTTCCTTCAAATTCGATTTCTTGCTTAAGCGCGTTGTCATTTTTCAAGCTTTCCAGCTCGGCCAGCTGCGCCGCAAGCTTTTGCTCAAGGGCACGAAATTCAGCGAGTTTAGACATGATAAGAGCCTTTATCGGGTAAGTCCTATCATTCAATCATTAGCTTGCTTAGCATGTCAACCAGATGCCATCCCATTCAGGACCGGCGAAAAAACCAATCAAAATTTCACAAGAAATCGTACCGATGAAGACAGTTTGATATCATTCGTACCAGCACTTATAGCTTTTCCGAAGGAATGCTAATTTCCTATTAACTTCACTGCAATCAACCTCGATCAATTAACCATCTGCACTCAGTCGGTAGACTGCGGCAGCCAGCCAGACGTAAGGATGTACTTATGCTTAAGGAAGAATTGCTAAATTGGGGAAGAAAGCTAGTCGACTGGTTTGTTCGCCCCAAAAATCTCGGTGTAACGCTGATCCGCAGTGGTGCTGTAGTGATAGGCCTCTCGCTTGCCGGCGGGATCGTCGGGCAAATTGTGTATAAAAGCGATTCGACACAGCTACAGGCCAGCGTAGACACCTCAGGAGGGCCTGCCACCTGGATCAGCCTGACTGCCTTCGGCGTTGGCGTACTCATGATTGTGGTTGGGATTTACCTCAACCTGCAGGACCGTCAGCAGTTGGCCCGCCAACGCGTCCTGACCCTTGAACAAAAAGGACTCTTCAAAATTGATAGCCCTTTGGACACCACGGTTAAGAACACCATTGGGGGTAACGTCGATACCATCCTCGTCGACATTCGCGAAGGGGTAACCGAGGGCCGAATCACCAATCCAGAGATCGCCCTGAAAAAGGTGGTAGACGGCAGAGGTGATCTGATCCGACGCCTTGATGGGCAGAATAAAAATGATATTGAGATCGTCTACGGCGGACTCATGGCCGTGCCTTTCACTTTTTTGACTGGATGCCTGCTCGATGACGAAGGAGGCAGAATTAAGGTCTTTGACTGGGACCGCCTAGGAGGCGGCCAATGGCGCTTGATTCAGAGCGGCGTTGACGACAATCAAAGACTGCAAACTGTGTCTGCCATCACCGGCAGCGTAAAAGAAGTGGTCTTAGCCCTTTCGATTTCTTATCCGGTAGACGAGGCTGGCATCGCAACCACCTTCCCAGAATTGCCCGTTGTACACATGAAAATGGACGATCTGTCCTCCAATGCCCACTGGTCTATTGAAAAGCAAAGCGCGGTGGCAGAACAATTTCTGCAAGCTCTCAAAGGGCTGTCAGCCAGAGGGGTTAAGACAATTCACCTGATCATCGCCGCACCAAACAGTGTGGTATTCAATCTGGGGCGTATCTATGATCGAAGACTGCTACCTTCGGCCATTGTCTATCAATACGAACGGTCATCCAGTCCGGCCTTCCCCTGGGGCGTTGCTCTTCCCTCTCACGCGCAGGATGAGCCCTCAATTTCTAGACACGAGGCGAAACAAGCGGCAGTGCCACTTTCTTAAACTGCCCGGATGATACACCGAAATATTGTTTCCCGGCTGGCACACGGATCCACGCATACGCAGCCAGCCCTCTACATCACGACATCACCCGTGGCCACAGGGAGGTGGCTACAGCACCAGTGAGCATCCTCAAACCAAATCTTTTTTGTCGGCTGGCTTAATGTCAAGGCGGTTGAGCGTGCGCTGAGCAGCACGAGCATCACGGCCACGGCATGTTGAACGATTAATGGCTCATCACGTATTTATTTCTGAGGAGCACGTTGCTTTACGAGATAGCTTAAGATGAGTAGACACCCTCTTTTTTTGCATGAACGGACACACTCCCCTCCAAAAAGCTCATTATTGCCCCCTCAAGCTGGGTGATGTAATTACGCGCAAAAGCCTCCAACTCATCATCATAATTATCTGGAGACTTGAGCAATTTGGCGCGAGCCAAAAAATTCAAACTACCGAAATAGGCCCTAGCAATTATCAATCCCAAATTGCGCTGAGCGCTCTCCAGATTGAACGCATCTTTCTTCAAGATGAATTTGCAGTTCAGGTAATCTTCACTATAGTCCGATCCAATTTTTACAGGTACCACTAAAGACGACCCATGAAAATTCCGCCATATATTCTTGGATTTCTCAACGATAAGTTCCTTTGCCGACTTACTTTTTTTGCGGCAGGGTGCGACCCCTACGCTACCTGAAAGCTGCATGAGGATTTGATAAATTGTAGGTCCAAAGCCGGCGGTAGCAACAACGTTTTCTATATGCCAAACTGTATCAAATCTCTTGAAGACAATAGCGGCCAATATATCGCCTTCAGAACTCAGCAGGGCCAGCATTGGGTAGTATGAACTTCCAGCTTTCTCAGGATGAAAGCCCTCCCTTTTAAAATAAAGACCAAGCCCATCAATATTGCGAATAGCCATGAAAGCGTCCTAGCACTGAAAAAGGGTTTGCATAGTACCTCATCTCAAGTCGCAACACTTCGTCGTCCAGTAAATTTAGGCGCTATCTTACAAAAAGGGATTCCACACCTGCGTGACGTCCCTCACAGCCAACCAGCCTTTCGTGTGTGATCTGCTGCCCGACTCATCAACTTTGCATAGCAAAGCATAAGTGATAAATCCGCCCACTATCGATCCGTTTAACCTTCATAGCCAGCTCGCCTAGATGATCACCGGCTGAGCGACTAGGTGTGAGGTCCTGGAATGAGTTGGTGCGGATTAATAGAGAATCGCTCTGGATTTTTCGTCCAGGCCTCAAATACCAAGTTGAAGGGAGTGCGCCATCTCAAGGACTCGAGGTGTCTGGCGAAGTTGTAAGCCATCACGAAGGCCAGTATCTGCGTCTTCAGCGCAGCGAAGTCGGGATAGTGATGCGCCTTGATGGTGGCGTCTTTGATCGTTCGGTTCATGCGCTCGACCTGGCCATTGATCCACGGGTGGTAGACCTTGGTCAGCCGATGTTTGATGGCGTGTTCGTGACAGACACAATCAAAAATGTGCCCACCAAACCGCTTGGTCGTGCCGTTGCGATACCGGGGCTGCTCGTGAATGCCCCACTGTTGCCAGCCAAGACGGTGTGCATCGTACGCACGACCTGGCGTAGAAACTCAGCGCCATTACGCTTACCCAGGCTGTTCGACCGGCCCAAATACCGACAGCGCAACATTATCGAACGTATGTTCGGCTACTAAAAGAGAAACGCCGAATCCTCACGCGCTTTCACAAGCTCGCAAAAAGTTATGCCGCGATGCTCTCGCTGGCTTGCGTCAAGCGGTGTATGCGACGGCTTTTTTCAGACAGAGCCTAAGGCACCCGTTCAGCGTAAGGGTAGAATACCTCTGTTCCGCATTACCTCACGAAAAGCTACCTGCTTGGGCTGCAACACATTGCAATCGCCCTTCTTAGGACTGTCCAATTGCGAGCAGCTTTTATCTTCGCTTAACTGCATCCAGTCGCGGGATGATTCGCCGCTAGCCACCCAGACAGTCATGGCTGGAATGCTGCCGCAGTTGCCGATAATCACCATGAAATAACGATTCCTGTCACCCTCAAAGGAATCAAGATAGTCCCAGGTAGTTTTCTGGTCACGCCAAGAGGGTGATGGCGTACTCTCTGGATGTGTATGCCACAACCCTACAGCATGCCTGTATTGTTCGAATTCACTTTGCCTGTTCCTATCAGAGGCTTTTACATCTGGATTCCAAGCGTGCCTGCTTCGCCGGTCAGCAGGATTCGGCCCCATGGCGTTACTGATGATCAGCCCGTGAGAGTCCGGCTCTGGGCTAAAAATCTCCCCTCCAGCTTCCTTCTGCCAGAACCGACGTTGAGCATAGCTGTACATGTGTGCCAGGACGTGATCAGTAAACAGCACGTATTTACTGTTGTCGGGATAGAAAAAGACCCTGCTCATGGAAATGGCCTTATCAGGGTCAGGCCTTCGAATCCAGATGCAATACTCGCCCACTCATTATGCTTCAATCCCGGCCAATGCTTATCCAAATAAAGCTGCCCGCGCACCCAGCTCCGCACTCGAGGAGGAAATGGTTCGACTGCATCGATCATCTCCAACGCGGACTCAGCAACCAAGGCGACGGCGTGTTCGGCTGCAGCTGCGGTGTAACTCTGGAACCGGCTGCTGCACCCAGGCTCTTGTTGGATCACTTCATCGGGCCACACCACCGCCTGTAAGCTATACAACGGATCTATCGGGCCTTGTAGCCACAATTGCCCCGATGGTAAAGAACAAGCATGAGCAGCAGCCACATAGGGCTCCATCCAACCTACCAACAGCGGGCATGGATGCTTTTGTCGAGCGTTCTCAATCTGCGCTCTCACATCTGGCTCACCGGTGAGATCGAGCACTGCGTGCACATCAGCCAATGAATTTTCTTTCAGCCATGCGGCCGTATTCTTGAAGTATGGAACTACCTCGGTCGAAGGGAAGGCCAAATTAACTCGCTTGGCCACTGCACGTGCTTTGCTCTCACCGATAGACTCTGCGCCAAGTAGATGTCGCCCGACATTCGCTGGAGACATGGTGTCAGCATCAACCAGAGAAATCCTGCCGACTCCAGCCTTGGCGAGGTGGTCGACTATCGGACTCCCTAGAGCCCCCGCTCCTAACACCAGAACATGTTTTGCCTGGCGCCGGTCAACCTCTGGATGCTGATCTCGACCGGCTGTCCAGTTTGGGTCTAGGCGAGACGTAATAAGTGGCAGTACTTTGGATGGAGAAGGAAACGATTTTTTTCGTTTACCTTTACCCTTCCCAATATCCCGAACCGTCGGTGGGCCGCCTGGAAGCAGGTACGCGAAAGCAAATTGAGCATTCCTTAATAAGACTACACGGTGTATCTCTCGGCCGCGGCGACTACGGTGTATCTGGAACTGTGAATAGTCCGCGGGAAGAAGACGACCTTTCAGTATGCGCTCCAGATCACCCATAGATTTAGGCCAGGTGCTGGGCGTAAGCACATATGAAATCGGGACGTCAGCAATCAACACCGCAGTACGTTGCTCAGCCCCCAACGACTGAACTACGCGATTGGTGATGCGTAGAGCTTCATCGGCGGCCACGATGATCCTGTTCGGCGTCAGGAGCATTCCGCTCCTGATCATTGCCTTCTTGGGAGGTGGGTCTACGGTCCAGACTGCGGTCACTGGGTCGTATTGCGACCGGGCCCGAGCAACCTCGATAACCCAGTAGTTGATTGCTTCCGTCTCAAAGGCTTCGTCCAAGCTACCATTCAACCAAGGCTTGAGAAACTGCTCCAAGTAAGCATTCAGAAGGAAAAGAACCCTCTCCTCCGCGGAGTGGCCCGAGCCTGGTCCGGGGTCACCGTCCATGCAAAGAGCCCCGTTATCGTCAACGTGCGGAAGCCTCAGCACCGCATCGGAGGAGAGCTGAATGAATGCCTTGGCGCACCCTGGGAATTCGGCAGGCAGACGTAACTCGGCCCACTTAAATCCCCTTCCCTCCTGAAAAGTAGGTAACTGCAACTGGTAAGCAGTGATGCCCCCTTCCCGGCGAAAGGCTGAAGGCAGCAAATCCGGAAATTGCTCGCGTATGAGGGCCAAGTTCAAAGTCAACTGATTCTCCCCACTACTCAAGCGAGTCCAGTCGTAACCGGAGTGGCTTTAGGTTTTGGGGTCTCTATTGTAGGCAACACGCCGCCCCCGCCAGTCGGCGCCGGAATACCGAACACCTCCCGCACACGCTTGGAAATAGCTTGTGGTTCAGTTAATGCCAGAATGGTTTTGAGATCCGCTGACAGCGCATCGCACCAGGTCATAAAGGATCGGAAACGCTCTTCCCCATCATCATTCCACTTCTCGGCAAAATTCTCTCCCTCGACGGTGGGGTTATCTACTCGATACTTGCCGTCAAGCTTAAGCACCAGGTGCGGCATGTAGAGCGCGAGCTCATTCAGCACCTCCACCGGATGCTGGAACACACGCCCCAGATCCGCCAAGCCTTCATAGCAAGTGGTCAGTAAGGTAACAATGATCACCGAGATCGGCTTGGTCCCCCCTTCAATGAGGCCACGCCTAACGCACATGTCCCGATGACGCTTGAACAGGCGAATGGCTACTCGGAGGGTATCGGTAATTTCCACGGTTTGATCTGGCACTGGTGCAATGCTATCCATTACCCGGTTCTTCGCCAATGCCTCCATCGCTGGGACAAGAATCAGCGCACGCTTGGCGGTATCGTCCACCCACTTGCTCATACCGGCCGGATTGGAGGTCTTCCAGCTTGTAGTAGGGGTATCCACCACTGCCAATGCCGTTCCCTCGTATCGCACAGCGCGATAGCGCGGAGCCATGGACTCATACGTATTCCGAGGAACAGTATTCAATGGTACCGATGGCGTGAACTCCAGGTAGAACGACCGCTGTGGGAAAGGGATATTCCAGCAACGCCTTTTTGCTTCAGCGTTCAGATCAACCAAAGCATTCCCAATGGATTCAAAAAATGCCATTGGTTCGGAGGCTTCGATACGAGAGATGTCCACCTGGCATACTGCGTCGATGTCAAATTTCTCTCTTCCATTAGGCGACCGTATCAAAGTTTTGGTACTGACCGAGCCCTGAGGCAGAATTGATATGGCTTCGGGTGGCCACGAAAGATTGGAAGCGAGTAGCTCAGCCACTTCCTGATAAGCCCCCTTGGCAGCCTCGATTTCCTCATCACGCACCGCGATGTGCTCATTCACCGCATTGAGCGCTTTTTCCCAATGCGAGTATTCGAGCTGCATGCTTCGAGAGTCGGATGCCAGGCCATCGAGTAGACCCGCATACGACTCAAAGGATTCCTTCAATCGAACAGGGCGTGACCGTTCGGCGTGGATCACCAGCTCAGCACTTTTGGTTTGGCTCATGGCATTAGGCTCGTTATCGAAGAGGAATAGTGATGGACTGCTGCCCGTGAGTGGCGGATACGTGATGACCTGTGATCGATAGGGCAGGAACAAATTTGAAGTCGCGACCTGCGCGGTCATAAACCACGTACTCGGGGTGGTGACCTGCTTGTAACATCTGGCCGAAACGGAACACCGTGCTGGCAGGGCTGATCGCGATGAGGTGGACCTTTGCAACTCGCATCACGTCTTGAGCGTGAACAATTGCTTTGCGCGCAGCTTGCGAAAACTGCTCAAGATCCTCCGGACACCCGATACAGTCGGCTCCTGTCTTTGACGTGGTCACACGAATCCAAGGGATCTCGCCGGAATCGACCGCGCGCCTGAATTCAGGAGACAGTGAATCCTCATCAAGACTGGCCGACAGCTCGAGTGTTATAAAAACTTCGTCTGCGCGAACCGCTGGCAAAGGGCTAACGCTGAAAGTACCTGGTGAAGGAGCAGTGGCCTTTGGGTCCCACGCCCAGGTCTTGCGAACCTTGTCGTACTGGAAGACTTGAATGGCCTGCGCTTCACCCATCACTCGACCGGCCAGAACCAAGGTAGGAATATGGTGCAGAGGGAAGATGGCCAGACTTTCGGTGCTCAAGCCGCTGCTGGAATTGAATCCGGTGACGAGCTCTCGAATATGATGCTCATGCTCCCGCAAATATTGGTACCAAAACTCTGGCAGATGACGGTCATCTCGCTGTGATTTGCGGCGCACGTAATGGACGACACCTGGCTCCATGGCTCGTCTGGTCGCCACAATGGCCTCAATCAGCTCCGAGTCATGAAAGTAAGTCGGCACGTTTGCCAAATTAGCATGCAAAGTCACCGCTTTAGTACGCGGAAACGCCAGTGAATTTAGATAATTCCGTACGATATCCCGGTGAGACTGGCGCATTTCGTTCAGGATTTCGGCGGTATAAAACTGAGGTGCAAACGAATCAATCAGACGATGGTGCTCATCACACATCAACATGATGTTATCGGGGACATTGGCGAGACGGTGCGAATCAGTCTGACTACCCCGCGGCCCTTCTGGATCCGATGCAACGATGTGTGCCAAATATCCGACTCGGGCAGCTTTGGTCCACAAGGCAATTTCTGACAGATCATGCCCGCAGCCTTCAAACATGCATCTTGCACCCGCATCAGCCCAAACCTTTTGTGCCGTTTTCTCCGAGATCTCTGGTCCCCGACCACTGGTCCTACCGAGCAATCCATCCCGGGTCGCGATGAAAACATCCACCTGGGGCTTACTCTGTACGAGCACATATGCCCACGTGCTATCTGCGGTGTGGGCGGAAAGCAAGGCTTCAAGCCCCATGTCCAGAACGTAGAGCAAGCCTTTGGGGACCAGTTTTTTAAGACTCGATTTTGCTATCGGTCCTGGGTCAGCGGGATGTAAAACGAGACTCGCCTCATCGAGATCAACTAGCTTACAGAGGTAGTCCGCAGTGACGTACGCCACCCGGTGCTTTTGTGTCAGACATCTATCCAGCCAGACAGCCAATTCCTGATCGCTCAAATTGGTTGTAGTCGTGCTGCTGCGTGACGAGGTTGATGAGCCAGAAGACATTTAATCGCCCTAATCCGTGACCGAGTTAAATCGCGCCTCTTGCAGATGAGGGTAAAAAACAAGAATTCAATGGCAATGTGCCATTTTTTTTCAGGCTAACACCACTTACGGAGTAGGACTGCCGTCCGAGCCATCGCTGCGACGGAATCAGCTAAGTCCTTGGTGTAAGTATCCAAGAGCATCGTTAGGTTCTGCATGCCCCTGCTCGCCGCGGATCGCCGAGTTGGGGTTTCGCATACCAACGCAGCCTGACTTCGCTTCCCACGCCGTGCCGGTTTATCATTGCAGGATCATAACGAAGGGGGCTTTCGGATCGCCGCACGCTTGCTGCCCGCCCTGGATTTGCGCTGCGCCTGTGGTCCACAGACTCAGGGCTGTGGAATGGTTCGGGTGATCCAGCCAACCAAATTCAACTAGTGCTTTTTGAGCAAGGAGGGCAATTGATACGGTTACCAAGAGCTGAAACCCAGCCCGCGCTAACAGCTTCCTCCGCAGCAAAACCAGCACAGCACGACCGCCAACAGCGCGGACTATTCTCCATTTATTATAATAAACAACGGTAGCTCAAGATGTTTGATGAAAAGGATTTTTCCGCTGGCAAATTTTGGAGTTTACTGAAGAAGCGCGTCGCCTCGCGCGAGCGGAACGATGAGCTGCAAGTGGACAAAGCCCTGCTGCAGATGCTGTTTATTGTAGCTCTCGACCGTGAGCTGATATCGATTTCGTCCAAGCGATTCCCTTTCAAAGATCTCATTCACTCAAAAGATGATTATGAATTCGATGCACAATGGCGCAATATCCGAGAAGAGATAATTAGCACCATGGACTTGCCGCGTCGGACAGATTTTTTTGCACCGGTCATCGACAGACTCTTCTTTTTGGAAGCATTCCAGGCCATTGACAGTGAATTACCTCGCTCGCCTGTTGAAGCACTGAGACTATTCGATTATCTATTTTTCGCCAGCGCGGCCGCTAACCTCGGAGCCAGCTCACGCTACCTGAGTATGGTCGCCAGATTCTCGAGTATATTAGCTGGTCAAACTAGCAGGCGGGTCGAGGCGTTTGCCTTGACGGGCGAATTCTTATCACTCTCCCCCTCCGGCACGTCAACTATCCGTCCAGAATGGCCCACCGCCTTTATTCGATCCTTCAAGGGTTGGGAGTTTGAATTTGAGCTTCGCATGGAGTTCCTGCATGCCAACACGAAGCAACTCGCAGAGAAGAGTTTCAATACCATACAGCTGTCGCGGGGAGACTTCGTTCTAATCAATGCCCCTCGGAAGCTGGCAAACCGTGCCTCTGCTGGCGATCGACAGCCGCAGATAGCCTCCGCCGCCGATACCTCAATCCAGATGCTGGAAGCATTGCTGGGCCGCAATCATTTTCTCGAAGGTGTGGTGGTAGTTCCCGGTTTAGATCGGACCGCTTCCAAAACCGAGCTTAGACGTATTCGAGAGTGGCTCGTTGAATCGAAGATGCTGGTTGCGGTGATCGATTTCCCCTCGGGAAGCCGTAATGTGACCGTGTCTCATAGCGCCTGGGTGCTGCGTGCCCATTCGAACGCTTCGCGGGAATCCGTGCTAATGGTAGACATGCGATCGCTGCTCTCCCCCAATCATCGTGGGGGTTGGATCGCACTGGCGGAATTCGCGGCTCGCTTGGTCCTGACCTGGGAGAATGATCACCGACCTGCCGACTGGTCCTCGCAGGAGGTCACTAACACCAGTGACAAGCGTCTGCACAATATCTATACACGGGAGTTTAGCGAGGGTTATCGTGACGTACCGGGCCTCTGTGCACTTATATCGAGGACTGAGGTATTGGAGAACCATGCACGGCTACAAGCGCATGACTATTTGAGCACTCAATCCCCCCGCCTCTGGGCCTCTGGTCTTGATCATACTGTGGTCACAGAGCTGCTAGCGGCTAAGCGACAGACCCGCGAGCCGATCTATGTGATTGGAAATAATGGTGCGGGAAAGAGCTTGTTGCTGCGTGAGATTGCAGAGCTGTCGGTTGAGCAAGGGTGCGCTACCATCGGTGTAGCATTTGGTTTCAATGATCGCTTTCCCCATCGCTCCCAAAAGAATAAAGAGGATGTTTTTTTTCGCTACGAGGGTAGCCGCGGCACCGGCTCAACCGCGTCATTGAAGAAGCTAGCCTTGGACATGGGTAAAAAGATCTATGACATTCATTGCGACCCTCATCGACTCGCCGCCTTTAGCATGGGATTGGAGCTCTTGGACTTCAGGGCACGCCGCTACTTGATGCCCTACGCAGCTGAATCGAGCGTTCGAGACAACCACCTAATGATCAGCTCGACCGTGTTGCTGAGTGATCTCGCCAGTGAAAATATCGATTTAGTTCAGCCAAATACTCTAGCGACTATGCAGCCTGCGCTGGGACGCATGAGCGCACGAAGCGAGGTCACGCCATTCTCCGAGCTAAGTTCGGGAGAACAACAGATGCTGACGTTACTCGTGAAAATCATCGTTTCGGCAACCCCTAACGCACGCATTTTGATCGATGAACCAGAGATAAGTCTGCATGTGAGTTGGCAGCGCTTGTTGCCCATCATGCTGAGTAAAATGTGTGAGCACTTCGATTGCGACATGGTGATTGCGACTCACTCCCCTCTTCTGGTTACGAGTGCGTTGAGCGCCAGCAATCACTGCTTTGTGGCGCAAGATCAGCAACTGATTCCTCTGCGAATTCACGATCGCGGTTCAGTTGAGCGCGTGCTATTCACTGGCTTTGGCACCCACACTGAGAACAACCGACAAGTCTACGAACGATGTGCCGCGATTGTTTCGGAGGCCATCAAAGCTGTGAACGCGGAGGATAAAAATCTACAGACCGTCACCCGCTTGGAAGAGGAACTGGCTGTCATGCAGCGCACCGTAGACGCTGCGACTGGACAGTTGCGCAGCTCATCCCTTGATAGCGAGCTGGACCTGATCGAAAAAACTCGCGAGGCATTGGACCAGTTGCAGGCCCTGGCGCAAGAGACGGGGGAGAGCGGACAGTGACTTTGTTACCCGTCGGGCGTGACCAACAAGTAGAAGAAGCGCAATATTTGGCCAAATGCCATCGGCGAGTGAGGCGTCGTCCCCATGCAGCGCAGATCATGCAGGACGAGAGCTTCTTTGATGCTGCGCGTAGGGAAAACCGTGATGTATGGGCCGAATTCTACGCGACTGAGTGGCAAACACCAGCAGGTGCAATAACCGGATCGGATCTGATGTCCGCTCTACGAGACCACCTGGCTGAACTGCAGGGGGAGCAGTGTTGTTATTGCCGACAGGCCTTACTTAAAGGCGGCAACTCGCGCCCTATAGAACATGTGCTACCCCGGGCTGAGCACCCAAGATTCACCCTGCACTTTTGGAATCTTGCCGTCAGCTGCGAACGCTGTAATCGGCTCAAGGGCAGGACACAATCTGAAAACTTTGGACGTGAGCTCGTTGATTATCCCGGCCACACAGATTTCGTCTCTCAGTATCATCCCCGGTTGCATGAGTACGATGCGCACTTTAAGTACGCAGTGATCATGCAAAATGGCGTGACCATACCGTTGTATGCTGGTCGAACCGCCCATGGTCGAAACCTCTGCTCGCAGTTTCTGCACGCCGCAGCTGTCGAGATAACCCTTTTATCACCTAAGTCAGCGCTGCATGAGGACTTGAGCACCATTCAGAAGTTCATCATCAGCCATGATGAGGCTGCGATTGACAAGTTGCAGGCAGCTCAGATCGCCCTGATCGAGGCGATGGTAAAAGCTGCCACTGGTTGATCGACATGCGTGCAAGGTTCCATAGCTGACCTAATCGCCAGCGGTCAGCCCTATCCAAAGGATCAGCGTCTGATTGATTCGGGACGATTTACACCGATTGGCCACCGTATTCGCATCACGTCACCTACGATCTCTTCACAAACCACTTGGTTAGGAGTCAGCACGGGAGCTGATTTCGCCTTGGGATATGCGAAAGCACATAAAAACCATCTTTGGGGTGGAGCGTATGGCGATCGCTCGAGCCCTCGCGCTGCAGCCTTCCGAACCTGATCGGCTTCGAAGAGTTCGGCGGTGCTGCAGACATGCGCTATGCCGCTGAGCACATCACCTCCCAAGATGAAGAAGTCATCCTGATGGCTGGTGTAGACACTCAAGCTGTAGCACAAGGTGCGGCATGTAGTGCACGAGCGGAATCAAAGGACCACTGACTTTCATGAGATGGCATCCGGAACGGCTAGCATGCGAGGAGCAGACCCATTCGGATGACGGCTAGTCATGAGAGTCCTTGGCCACATCTCCGGATGTAAGACGGCGGAATCACTCTGACACCTCAAATCAGCGAGGCTGATGACAGCGCCTGATCGGGATCAGGGTAAAAATGGATTGCGGTAGGCGCTCAGCTCCGTCTATCGAAACATATCTTGCATGCTAGCATTTTAGTGAGGCATTATAAATTCATAACTACAAACCAGCGGTGCCCATCATGGTCAGCATTGCGTGCAAAGACTTCTCACTCCTGTCATCCCGCTACCGGGTGACCTCATCCTCTAAAGGCTGCCGTCTGGCCGAGCCTTCTCCTACTCGATTTACCAAGCAGATGAATGCTTTAGCTCTTTGGAGCTAGGGCTCCCTCTGTGAGTGCCCAGGGCCATTGGCCCAATGAAAATAAGGAAAATAGAAATGAGCATGATGAAAGCTGCCCGTCTGCATAAGGTCGGTCCGACGTTCCAGCTCGACTCGATCGAGATCCCGAAACCACGTGCACACGACGTTGTTGTTGAAGTGAAGGCTTGCAACTTGGTGCCCAACCTTCGCAATGTCATCGAGAGCTACTCCACCTGGTTCCCTTACCTTCCCCTCCCAAAGCTGCCGGCAGTCTATGGCTTGGACGCCGCAGGCATCGTCAAGGAAGTGGGTGAGGGCGTGCACGGCATCAAAGTCGGAGACCGCGTGTACGTGAACCCCGGCCGTAGCTGCGGCTCCTGTCATGCCTGCTTGCGCGGTCAGCACATAAACTGCACCGCATTCACCTTCCAGGGCTACTTCGGGTTTGGCCCAGGCTCTCAAGAAATCTTCGAAGACTACCCCTACGGCGGATTGTGCCAATACATGACCGCGCCAGCGTCGGGCTTGGTCAAGCTCCCTGAAGCGATATCCTTCGAGCAAGGATGTCGGTTTGGCTATCTCGGCACCGCCTATTCGGCCCTTCGAAAAGCAGGCGTGTGTTCTGGTCAGTCTGTGCTGATCAGTGGCGCCACCGGAACACTAGGACTTGGGGCCGTCCTGCTTGCCCTGGCCATGGGTGCTACAAAAATCTTCGCGATGGCCCGAAACCGTCAATTGCTAGAGCGCGTACGCGCGCTCGCCCCAGATCGCATTTTCACTATTTCCGTCGGCGACGAGCCACTGGGTGATTGGGTTCGGAAGCACACCGATGAGCTCGGTGCTGACGTCTTCATTGATGCGGTTGGCCCGGGCGCTCCTCATGAACTTACCGTTGAGGCGATTGGTGCGCTTCGCCGCGGCGGCCGCATGGTGGACATCGGCGGTATGTCTGAGGATCTGCCGGTACCGATGTTCAAACTCATGTGCTTCCAGATCAGCGTGATCGGCTCCCTCTGGTTCACTGTGGCAGAAGGTCAGGACATGGCCGAAATGGCTGCTGCCGGCACCTTGGATCTTTCGGTATTCGACCAAGAGGTCTTCGCCATCGAACAGGTCAACGAGGCAATGGATGCAATAGCAGACCGCAAAGGCGGTTTCACCAACGTTGTAATTAATCCCAGCCTGGCCTGAACAGCAGCGCCGCTCGATCGAGCGGCGCTCAATCGGAGACCGAACATGAAAGTGAGACGAGTGGTTGCGGGTACGCAGAATGGTAAAGCTGTGTTCCTTTCCGACGATTTGGCGCCTCAGACCTATGAATACAAAGCGATTCCAGGATTCGCTACCTCTTTAATCTGGCAAACGGAGGCGTCTCCCACCCTTCCTGAAGCATTTGACGACCCAGTTCAAGCCACCTCTTCACTGCTGCCTCAGCCCGGTGAAACTAAATGCCTGGCGGTGAGCTTCCCGCCTGACACAATCTTCCAGTCCTCGGATTTCAATCCCGATGAAGCTCATGCAGAGCAGCAACGCCACCTGCTCGGGCTTTATGAATGCTTCGACCCTGAGCGACCAGGTATGCACGCTTCTCCGACAGTCGACTACGGCATTGTCGTCAAAGGTCCTCTCGTCCTCGAACTGGACGACGGACAGATCAGGGAGCTCGCGAGCGGAGACATCGTAGTGCAGCAGGGCAACATTCATGCTTGGCGAAATCCAGGGACCGAACCTGCACTGGTTACATTCGTTCTGATTGGTGCCCACTCTCAGCGGTAAAAATTACATAGGATAATAACAATGAAAAATTATGTAACTCGCGCTGGCGTTGCCAGCGCGCTCGGCTGCTCTTTGCTCGTTTCTTCGCTATGTTACGGTGCTGAAAATGGGGATACCGTTTGGCCGCTAGGCGTACAAACTGTTCTTCCAGCAATATTGCCTCCCCCAGGTGAAACTTCTTTGTACAGTTACACCGCCTACTACAAAGCGGATAGCTTTAAAGACAACAGCGGAAAATCTTCCGTACCCGGATTTAGCTTGGAGAACTTTGTGCAGGCTATTCGGGTGGTGCACACATGGGATGTGAAATTTGATAGCGGCGTTACACTCAGCAGCGGAATCATCGGATCAGCAAACAAGATCAAGGTTGAGGCGTTTGGAAACAGCGACACAGACTCCGGATTCAGGCAACTGTACCTGACCCCTCTGTATGTCGGCTACTCGCCTTCGGAAAATTTGCATTTGCTAACGGGGTTCAGCGCCTTCGTCCCATTGGGTAACTATGACGGCAATAAGTTAGCGAATAGTCCGACAGGCAATGCGAGCTATACCCAGGAATTCGACTTAACCTGGTTCCCCCACCCTAACTGGGAGGTCTCGATTGCTCCCACCTTCACCATCAATGCGAAGAACGATGACACCGACTATCGCTCGGGCAACGTATTCAACGTTGACTACCTGCTCGGCTACAGGCTGCAGTCGAATCCCAAGGTCCAGTTGGGCTTAGTGGGTTATTACACCAAACAGGTCACCGACGATCGCTACGACCATGGTGACCTCGATGATGGAAATCGGCTGAGTAAATTCGCCGTTGGCCCCCAGATCTTCTATGCGTTCGATCAAAAGTCAGGAGTCGTCCTCAAGTGGATGCGTGAGACCGCGGTCAAAAACGGCCCTAAAGGCGACTCGGTGTGGCTTGAGTTCGCCTTCCCACTATGAGGCGAGCTTCGCATCCTCAGGCATTTTAGAAACGACATCCTTCGCCACACTGTGAATATGGCTCGCAGCCGCATTGGCTGCGGCCTTTTTGTTCCGGGTTTTCAGCGCTGCAAGAATCTCATCGTGCTCATCAGTAGCAGCATCCAAATGCACTTGGAAGCCACAGGTCTGCACGATGAAAAAGTCGGACAGCTCAAAATTTGCCACTTGGCGCGCCGAGAGTATTGGCGATTTTGCCATTGCGTGCAGCAGGCGATGGAATTCGACGTTCAATGTTCGATAGCTGTCGGCGGCATCGCTGTGAGCTGGGTTGATGCTTCTAATTTTGTCGTTGATCTCAGACATACGCAGCACATCATCAGGGGACCCACGTTCAGCCGCAAGCCCTGCGATTAGCGCTTCGTTGTTCGCGAACATCTGGTAGAAGTCATCGACTTCCAAACGTGTAGGGTGCACAACCTCACATCCAACCTGGGCTGTGATCACAACAAAGCCCCTCTCCTGGAGGCTGTTCAGCGCGGTCATGATCGGCTGACGACTGACACCAGTCTCTTCGCCAATTTCCTTGACCAGGATTTTTTCACCGAACGCATACCTACGACTCAGTAGGCGTTCCAAAATGTGCTGATAGATAGCGGTCTTCTTGTTTGCCACTTGCATCGGTATGGTTTTCCTAGAACTGAGTGCACGGTTCAACATTTCGCTAACTGGCTTGCATACTAGCATTTCGGATAGTAAACCAGATTTTTGCACCCATCGCTTCGTCATACGTCGCGGCCCATTGCCACGGGGAGGATCCATCCGACGATGAGCGGGCATCGTCAAGCTTGCATGCTAGCATTCTAGCGTGCATGATGATTAGGCAGACAAAAACAAATCTACCTGCATGGCGTTGCCCCTCTACCCCTGTTGGGAGTTGAGGAGACGCTCATGCCGTCCCAGTGCGAGGCGGCCTGCACTGGGGCACGACGTGAAGGTGTCGTATCGATGAACGCTTACCTGCATTGCCTATCGCACACGCCCCTCATCGGGCATTTCGATCCGCCCAAGAATGTGCTCGATGAAGTGGATGGGGTGGTCCGCGCTGCCCGTGCACGCATCGCTGCTTTCGATCCTGAGCTCGTGGTGCTTTTCGCTCCAGACCATTACAACGGCTTCTTCTACGATGTCATGCCCCCTTTCTGCCTGGGCATGGCGGCTGAAGCCATAGGCGATTTTGGCTCGCTCGCCGGCACCCTCTCTGTGCCCAAATCTATCGCTGAAGCTTGCGCTGATTCTCTGCTCCGCAATGGCATCGACATGCCTGTTTCGTATCGCATGCAGGTCGACCACGGCTTCGCTCAACCGCTCGAATTTCTTCTTGGCGGTTTAGACATGTATCCGGTCTTGCCGATCTTCGTGAACTGCGTGGCCCCGCCCCTGCCTACCTTCGAACGAGTCAGATTGATGGGTGATGCGGTCGGTCGATTCACCCGCACTCTGAACAAGCGGGTGCTGTTCCTTGGGTCGGGAGGCCTTTCACACCAACCGCCAGTTCCAGAGTTAGCCAAAGTCGATGCCCGGATGGCTGATCGGCTCATGGGAAGTGGCCGCAATCTGCCAGAAGACGAACGTACCGCTCGCACTCAACGAGTGGTCATTGCAGCTGAGCGGTTTGTCGAAGACCAGACCACCCTGCATCCGCTGAACCCTGAGTGGGATAAGTACTTCCTCGACGTTGTTGAGCAGGACCTGCTAAGCGACCTGGATCAACTCCCCAACGCACATCTTTCCGAATTGGCCGGTAAATCCACGCATGAGGTCAAGGCCTGGGTCGCTGCGTTCTCAGCACTCGCTGCCCACGGCGCATATACCGCGACAGATCGCTACTACCGAGAGATCCCGGAGTGGATCGCAGGCTTCGGCTCTATCAGTGCGCACTCTCAGCGCTAACACACCTTCACGGAGAATCAATCGTGACTGCAATTACTGAAAAAGGCACCAGCAAATTCGTTCGCATCCAAGACGGCGAGCTGGATCTGAATATTCATTACAACGACTGCGGTGAAGGCAAAGAAACCGTTGTCATGCTGCATGGTTCCGGCCCTGGTGCTAGCGGCTGGGCTAACTTCAATCGCAACATCGAGCCACTGGTAGAAGCCGGTTTCCGGGTCATTCTCATGGACTGCCCTGGCTGGAGCAAAAGTGATTCGATCGTCAGCACCGGCTCTCGCTCCGATCTTAATGCCCGCGTTCTGAAAGGGTTGGTCGATAAGCTGGATCTGGACAAAGTACACCTGCTCGGCAACTCCATGGGTGGCCACACTGCCGTGGCGTTCACGCTGACCTGGCCTGAGCGCGTAGGCAAGCTCGTGCTTATGGGCGGTGGCACCGGTGGGGTCAGCCCATTCGTGTCGATGCCAACTGAAGGTATCAAGCTGCTGAACGGACTGTACCGCGAGCCAACGATCGAGAACCTCAAGAAGATGATGAACATCTTCGTCTACGACACCAGCGATCTCACGGAGGAGCTGTTCCAAGCACGCCTCGACAACATGCTGGCTCGTAAAGATCATCTCGAAAACTTCACCGCGAGCCTCGCTGCGAACCTCAAGCAATTCCCCGACTTCGGTCATCGTCTCGGCGAGATTCAGGCCGAAACCCTCGTAGTTTGGGGTCGCAACGACCGCTTTGTCCCTATGGATACTGGCCTGCGTCTGGTTGCTGGCATTCCCAATTCTCAACTGCATGTCTTCAACAAATGCGGCCACTGGGCCCAATGGGAACACGCGGACAAGTTCAACCGCATGGTTCTCGACTTCCTCACCCACTGATCGAGGTCAGCATGAACATCACACAAGAGACCCTTGAGCGCTTGGCGGCTGATCTGCGCAGAGCTGAAGGAAAGGGCGAGCCTGTTGGACCACTGCGTGACGTCATCGGCGCCACGAATGTGGAAAGTGCCTATGCGATTCAACGCCTGAACCAAGCCTACGCCATCGCCAATGGGCAACGCCTGGTGGGCCGAAAAATCGGCTTGACCAACCCTAAGGTCCAGGCGCAGCTGGGCGTAGACCAACCGGACTTCGGTTGCCTGTTTGCCGACATGGCGTACGGCGACAACGAAGTGGTTCCGTTCGAGCGTGTTCTGCAGCCCAAGATTGAGGCGGAAATTGCACTGGTTCTGGAACGCGACCTGCCTAGCGCTTCTACAACCTTCGCAGACGTCATTGCCGCAACTGGCTGGGTTCTCCCGGCGCTCGAAATTGTCGGCAGCCGCATCGAAGGCTGGAACATCAAGTTCGCCGACACCGTGGCTGACAACGCATCAAGCGGGTGCTTTGTGCTCGGTGGCCCTGCGCAGCGCATCGATGGCCTTGACCTGCGTGGTGCAACGATGCGCCTCTCCAAAAATGGTGAGGTCGTCAGTTCCGGAAGTGGTGCTGAGTGCCTGGGCAACCCGCTGAATGCGGCCGTTTGGCTCGCCCGCACAATGGCTGAGTTTGGTGAGCCTCTCAGAGCAGGCGACATCATCCTCACTGGCGCCCTGGGGCCAATGGTTGGCGTGAGCCCAGGTGATCATTTTGAAGCCGAAATTGAAGGCCTTGGCCGCGTCGGCGTGTCGTTCAGTGTCGAGTGATGGAGATCTAGTAATGACAACAAAACGCAAAGTCGCCATCGTCGGCTCCGGAAACATCGGCACCGACTTGATGATCAAGATCCTGCGCAATTCAAAGCATCTGGAAATGGCCGTGATGGTTGGTATCGACCCCGCATCTGACGGCCTTGCCCGCGCAGGCCGAATGGGCGTCGCCACAACCCACGAGGGTGTCGCGGGCCTGGTCAAAATGCCAGAATTTGCTGACATCGATTTCGTCTTCGATGCAACCAGTGCCGGCGCTCATGTCAAAAACGACGCCATGCTGCGTGAGTGCAAGCCGGGCATTCGAGTGATCGACCTTACTCCGGCAGCTATCGGCCCTTATTGCGTGCCGGTGGTGAACCTCGAAGAGCACGTCAACGCGCAGAACCTGAACATGGTTACGTGCGGCGGGCAGGCAACTATTCCAATGGTCGCTGCAGTATCGCGTGTAGCCAAAGTGCATTACGCAGAGATTGTTGCATCGATTGCCTCCAAATCGGCAGGCCCGGGCACCCGAGCCAACATCGACGAATTCACCGAAACCACATCGAAAGCCATCGAGGTGATCGGCGGTGCAGCCAAAGGTAAAGCCATCATCATCATGAACCCGGCTGAGCCTCCTCTGATGATGCGCGACACCGTCTACGTGTTGTCTGAAGCTGCGGACCAGGATCAGGTTGAAGCCTCCATTGAAGAAATGGTTGCCGCAGTGCATGCGTATGTCCCTGGCTACCGCCTCAAGCAGAAAGTGCAGTTTGAAGTCATCCCTGAGTCTGCCCCACTGAACATTCCTGGCCAAGGCAAATTCAGTGGCCTGAAGACCTCAGTTTTCCTTGAGGTCGAAGGTGCTGCCCATTACTTGCCAGCGTACGCAGGCAATCTCGACATCATGACTTCTGCCGCGCTCGCTACCGCCGAGCGCATGGCACAGTCGATGAGCCAGGCCTGAGGAGCGCAGATATGAACGGTAAGAAGCTTTACATCTCGGACGTGACCCTGCGTGATGGTATGCACGCCATTCGTCACCAGTACTCACTGGATCAGGTCCAGGCCATCGCTCGCGCACTGGATGCCGCCAAGGTCGACTCGATCGAGGTCGCGCATGGCGACGGCCTTCAAGGCTCCAGCTTCAACTACGGCTTTGGCGCGCACACCGATATCGAGTGGATCGAAGCTGCCGCCGACGCAGTGAAGCACGCCAAGATTGCAACGTTGCTGCTCCCGGGCATCGGTACTCTACACGACCTCAAAGCAGCCTATACCGCGGGTGCTCGTGTTGTACGTGTGGCTACCCATTGCACCGAGGCAGACGTCTCCAAACAGCACATCGAGTACGCCCGTGAGCTCGGCATGGACACGGTTGGCTTCCTGATGATGAGCCATATGCAGACCCCGGAAGGGCTCGGGCAGCAGGCAAAACTGATGGAAAGCTACGGTGCCACCTGCATTTACGTCGTCGACTCCGGCGGCGCGATGAATATGGATGACATTCGTGCCCGCTTCCGCGCAGTGAAGGCAGTCCTCGACCCGGCCACTCATACCGGTATTCACGCGCACCATAACCTGAGCCTCGGCGTTGCCAACTCGATCGTCGCCGTCGAGGAAGGCTGTGACCGCATCGACGCGAGCCTGTCGGGCATGGGCGCCGGTGCTGGCAATGCTCCCTTGGAAGTCTTCATTGCAGCCGCAGACAAGCTGGGCTGGAACCACGGCACTGATCTGTACGCTCTTATGGACGCAGCAGATGATTTGGTTCGCCCACTCCAGGATCGTCCTGTACGTGTTGACCGCGAGACTCTCGCTCTCGGCTACGCCGGCGTTTATTCGAGCTTCCTTCGCCATGCAGAAGTTGCAGCTGCTCGCTACGGCATCAAGGCAGTAGACATTCTGGTCGAGCTGGGCAAACGCCGTATGGTCGGTGGCCAGGAAGACATGATCGTCGACGTCGCACTCGATCTGCTGAAGCGCTGAGTTCGCAGGCAGCTCCACGCAAGCTGTCTGCAGCAATCCCCCTCCTGTAAAGGAGGGGGTCTATGACACAACAATAAGAGAAACCTCCAACATGAATGCCTCGCATACTTCCGAATCGCAGCACCTCCGAACACGCAGTGATCAGCCCCACTATTCACTTTTCTTGAGTGATTACTGAGCTGACATAACTCCACATCACTGGCGGTACTAAAACCAAAATCACGTGTTTTCTGAAGACCTTTTGAAGGGCTTCGGAGGGGGTCGCTATGACTGATAAAACCGATAAGACCAAACTTTTCATCACCATCGCGCTTTGTTTCCTCGTTGCACTGATGGAAGGCCTGGATCTCCAAGCCCCAGGGATTGCGGCGCACGGCATGTCTGCCGAGTACAGCTTGGATAAGCTGGAAATGGGCTGGGTCTTCAGTGTTGGCGTTCTGGGTATGCTTCCAGGAGCTTTCGTTGGCGGACGCCTGGCTGATCGCTATGGCCGAAAAAAAGTGCTCATTGCCTCTGTTGCACTGTTCGGCATCTTCTCTCTCGTCACCACGGTAGCCTGGAGTTTCGGCGCGTTGTTATTCGCCCGGTTCCTGACAGGCGTGGGCCTGGGTGCGTCGTTGCCTAACCTCATTGCACTCGCTTCTGAAGCAGCTGGTGAGCGCATGCGAGGCACAGCAGTCAGCTTGATGTATTGCGGTGTACCGTTGGGGGCAGCGTTGGCAGCCGCCATTGGTCTACTGGATTTCGGGGCTGGCTGGAAGCTGGTCTTCTATGTAGGCGGCATTGTTCCTCTGGTCATTGTCCCCCTGCTGCTTCTTTTCCTGCCTGACGTATACAAGCAAACAATTTCAGCTACCTCCACTATCGAAGTTCCCTCCACCAAAGCCATTTTGGTAGAGGGCGGTGCGCTGAAGAAAACCCTGCTCTTGTGGGTCAGCTTCTTCTTCACGCTGATGGTCACCTACATCCTCATCAACTGGCTTCCGAGCATTCTGATTGGACAGGGCTTCAAGCCGAGCGAGGCAAGCGTCGTCGTATTGGCCATGCAGCTTGGCGCGGCCATGGGCACGTTGATGCTTGGCGTTGCGATGGATCGCCTGCCTATCTGGGCGATGTCGGCGCTGGTATATGGGGGCATCCTGATTTCTTTGGCCTGCCTTACAGTGGCGGCCTCACTCCCTACCATGATCGGTGCAGGATTCTTGGCAGGCATTTTCACAACGGGTGGCCAGTGCGTCCTTTACGCCCTCGCTCCGCAGTTCTATCCCGCTAATGGGCGGGCTACCGGGACCGGTGCAGCACTCGCAGTCGGCCGTATCGGTGCCATGACCGGTCCACTCGTCGTAGGAAAAATGATGGTCCTTGGGGCCGGTGCAGGTGGTGTCATGTTGGCCTCGGCGCCCGGCATCGTTCTGGCGGCTATCTCGCTGCTTTATCTCTCGTCGCTGAAGAAACGCCCTGAGCTGAGCCCTTCGGTGGTTTAAGCGTGACTGCGTCATCACAAAAACAAGAAAGAAGACACGACATGAGCAAATCAAAAAAAATTGCATTCGCAGGGCTGCTGGCTGCACATGCAGCTTCTCTACAGGCGGCCGGCTTCGTGGAAGATTCGAAAGCCAAGGTAACACTGCGCAACTACTACTTCGATCGCAACTACATCAACCAGACACCGCAAGCTGCAGCGCGAGAGTGGGCCCAGGGTTTCATCGTCAACTTCAATTCGGGCTTTACAGAGGGGGTTGTCGGCTTTGGACTGGATGCCCAAGCCATGATGGGGTTACGCCTTGACTCCTCACCAGATCGTGTCGGCACCGGCCTATTGCCGTTCTCTGCCTCCACTAGGGAGCCAGCTAAGGACTACTCCGAGCTAGGGCTGACAGCGAAGGTCAAGGTTTCCAAAACTGAGCTTCAGTACGGGACCGTAAGCACGTTTTTACCGATCGCATTCGCAAGTCCAACACGGCTACTGCCCCAAACCTTCCGCGGCACTTACCTACGCTCGCAAGACATCACAGATCTTTCTCTGCACGCGGGTTGGTTGGACCGAATCAACCTGCGGGACTCGACTGACTACCAGAAGATGCGAGTTTCAGCTCCAAACGGACGCTTCAACGGGGCCGCAGAGTCTGATGCGTTTTATTTCCTTGGTGGCGATTACGCCTGGTCGAAGCACCTCACGCTCAAGTATTACTACGCAGAGCTCGAAGACATCTACGACAAGAACTACTTGGGTTTCGTGGACAACCGTGAGCTGGGCCCAGGCCGGCTCACTTCCGACTTCCGCTTCTATGATTCCAAAGACAATGGATCCGCAAAAGCTGGGAAGGTTGATAACCGCAATACTGCCTTGATGTTGACCTACCAGCTCGGCGTCCATCGTCTAGGCGCTGGCTACATGCAGCTGACCGGCGACACCGCAATGCCCTATCTGTTTGGTACCGAACCGCTGGTGATCACGGAAGGCACACTGAGCTCGGAGTTCCTGAACCCCAAGGAGAGAAGCTGGCAGGTCAAATACGACTATGACTTTGTTGGCGTTGGTGTTCCCGGCATGAAGGGGATGTTGCGTTACGTAAGCGGGGACAACATTGATCTTCCGAATCTCGGCGGCAACAAGCTCAAAGAGTCGGAAAAAGACGTTGAGCTTTCCTATGTCATCCAAAGCGGCACGTTCAAGGACGTGGCATTCCGGGTCAGACACGCTTGGTACCGCAATGATTTCGGCCCTGGAGCAACGCATCGGGATGACAATGAGCTTCGTGTGAACATTGATTACACCTTTGCCCTTTGGTGAAGCCGACGTAGCTCCACTCACTACGCGCTGCACCCTTAGCCACGAACTCACCTCGTGGCTTTTTTTTGCGTGACGAAAGGCATTTCCAGATGATTGCGACCACCACTCTTGCATGCTAGCATGCAAGCACGAATTGAGTGATCTCGCCTGCCAGCTAATACCGCTGAACCAGACACTCTGATGGCCTGAAAAAAAATACAAGATCAGGAGGTACCATGAATCTCTTCCCCCTCATTCGCATCGCTCGCCCGAGCTGCGGGTCCCAGTAGAGCCCGCCGTTTCCCAAATTTTTTAATGTCTCGAACGCCAGGTCGGTGCTGTTTCGTGCTGGCTGGCTTTGGGACCTGTCGGACATGTTCCGGGCTTGCGTGCAAGTTCAGAGCATCAACAAGTAATGCCTGGAGAATAATAAATGACTACCTCCACTAGCTTCGATACCGACGTACTGGTGATTGGCACCGGCCCAGCTGGTGCAACTACTGCCTTGGCGCTCGCCACCTACGGTGTACGGGTCAAAATGGTCACCATGTTCAATTGGCTTGCGAACTCGCCGCGAGCCCATATCACGAACCAGCGCGCCATGGAGGTCGTGCGTGATCTTGGACTGGAAGACGAGGTTGTCAGAGCAGCCACACCTTGGGATCAGATGGGCGATACGCTTTTCACCACCAGCCTGGCCGGTGAAGAAATCGCACGTATGCGCACCTGGGGTACTGGCGACAAACGCAAGGGCGACTACGTCCAAGGCAGCCCATGCACCATGCTGGATCTCATCCAGCCCGAGATGGAATCGATCCTTCTGAAGCATGCCGCGATCCGCGGTGCTCAACTGAGCTTTAACACCGAGTATCTGAGCCATGTGCAAGATGCGGAAGGTGTGACTGCTCGCATGAAGGACGTTCTGACCGGTGTCGAGTACGAAGTCCGAGCGAAGTACCTGGTGGGCGCCGATGGAGCTAACTCGAAGGTAGCTAAAGAGATCGATCTGCCAATTGTTGGCGAGATGGCCAGGGCCGGAACCGCTTACGTCATCTTCAACGCCGATCTAAGCAAGTACGTACAACATCGCCCGAGCATCCTTCAGTGGATCGCTACTCCAGAAGCTGGTTTTGGCGAAATCGGGATGGGCTTGCTGCGCGCCATTCGCCCGTGGGATCAGTGGATTGCAGGCTGGGGCTTCGACATGGCCAAAGGCGCTCCAGACCTGTCCCCAGAAGCTGTTTTGGAGAAAATCCGTCTCTTGGTCGGCGATCCAAAGTTGGAAGTCCAGGTTGAGCGCATGTCGACCTGGTATGTAAACCAGGCGCATGCCACCGAGTACTCTCGTGGCCGCGTATTCTGCGCTGGCGACGCGGTTCATCGTCACCCGCCGTCCAGCGGTTTGGGCTCCAATACCTGCATGCAGGACGGTTTCAACCTCGCTTGGAAACTCGCTTATGTCCTTAAAGGATTCGCCGATCCGAATCTGCTGGAAAGTTACACCGCAGAGCGCGCTCCAGTGGGCAAGCAGATCGTGGCGCGTGCCAACCAGTCCCGCAAGGACTATGCCCTGCTGAAAGAGTGCTTCAACTTCGGCAATGGCGTGGACACTATCGCCAAGCTGCTTGATCGCATGCGCGACCCGAGCCCGGAGGGTGTAGAAGTTCGCATGAACCTGCAGAAGGCGCTGGAAATCAAGAGTCGAGAATTCAACGCTCAAGGTGTCGAACTGAATCAGCGCTACGTATCCTCTGCTGTTAAGCCAGACCCAAGAGACGGTGCTGAGCTCTGGGCTAGGGACAAAGAACTGTACCTGCAGGCCACCACTCGCGCAGGTGCCAAACTTCCTCACGCCTGGCTGGTGAACGAGAACGGACACCGGATTTCGACGCTCGATGTCGTAGGTAAAGGGCAAATGACCCTTATCACTGGCCTTGCCGGTCAGGCCTGGGTAGCTGCTGCAGAGAGCTTGAACCTGCCATTCTTGAATACCGTTGTCACAGGCGCAAAAGGTACTGCGGACCTTTACTGCGATTGGCAATCGGTTCGTGAAATTCACGAGGCCGGTGCCCTTCTGGTTCGGCCTGATGGATATATCGCCTGGCGGCACAGCAATGCTGTCTGGTCTTCCGATGAAGCTGCTTCAGAATTGCAGCAGGCGCTCAAAAGCGTCCTCGGTTAAGTGTTACCTCAAAAGGCCCGGCCCGAAATGCCGGGCCTTCTTTTTATTTGCTCACATCCTCGCAGGAGGCCAACCGGCCCACTGCGCTGGAACGCTTGAAAGAAAAATCAACCGATAAGGGCCCGTGGGCACAGCGGCGAACCTGCTGCTACGCCTTACTTAGGGGCTCAACTGCCTTGAGTGCGATGAGGGTGACTATGGCTAAGGCCGCTGATGTCGTTGTGCAATGCCTGGAAAACGAAGGTGTCGAGTATGTGTTCGGCATTCCTGGTGAGGAAAACCTCGACCTGCTGGAATCCCTGCGCAAATCGAAGATCAAGCTGGTGCTGACCCGCCACGAACAGTCCGCGGGCTTCATGGCCGCCACCTATGGCCGCCTAACTGGCAAGACCGGCGTCAGCCTGTCGACCCTGGGCCCTGGCGCGACCAACTTGGTAACCGCCAGTGCCTACGCCTACCTAGGCGGCATGCCAATGATGATGATCACCGGCCAGAAGCCGATCAAGAAGTCCAAGCAGGGCCGCTTCCAGATCATCGATGTGTGCGGCATGATGGACCCCATCACCAAGTACACCCACCAGTTCGCCTCGGCCGACAACATCCCGGCCCGTATGCGCGAAGCGTTCCGCCTGGCGGAAGAAGAGAAGCCGGGCGCGGTACACCTGGAGCTGCCGGAGGACATCGCTGCCGAGCAGACCGATGCGCTTCCAATTCCACGCAGCCTGCACCGCCGTCCGCTCGCCGAGCACAGGTCAATTGAAGCCGCCATTGAAAAGCTGCAGAGCGCACGCAGCCCGATCCTAGTGATCGGCGCCGGCGCCAACCGCAAGATGACTGCCAAGGTCCTCAAGCAACTGATCGACAAGACCGGTATCCCATTCATCACCACCCAGATGGGTAAAGGTGTGGTCGACGAACGCCACCCGCGCTTCCTCGGCAATGCCGCGCTGTCCGCCGGTGACTTCGTCCACCGCGCCATCGAAGCGGCCGACCTGATCATCAACATCGGCCACGACGTGATCGAGAAGCCGCCGTTCTTCATGGTCCGCGGCGGCACCGAGGTCATCCACATCAGCTTCCGTTCCGCCGAAGTCGACGCCGTTTACTTCCCACAAGTGGAAGTGATCGGTGACATCGCCAACTCCGTATGGCAGATCAGCGAAGCGCTGACCGACACCGCGCACTGGGACTTCACGCGCCTGATGGCCATCCGTGAGGCCAACGAAGCGCAAATCGCCGAAGGTGCCGACGACGATCGCTTCCCGGTCTACCCTCAGCGTCTGGTCGCCGATATCCGTCGCGTGCTGCCATCCGAAGGCATCGTCGCCCTGGATAACGGCATCTATAAAATCTGGTTCGCCCGCAACTACAAGGCACACAAGCCCAACACCGTGCTGCTCGACAACGCGTTGGCGACCATGGGCGCTGGCTTGCCATCGGCCATGGCCTCGCACTTGGTGTACCCGGATCGCCCGGTGATCTCGGTATGTGGTGACGGCGGCTTCATGATGAACAGCCAGGAATTGGAAACCGCAGTGCGCTTGAACATGCACATTACCGTGGTAATCCTGCGTGACGATGGCTACGGCATGATTCGCTGGAAACAGGCCAACATGGGCTTCACCGATTTCGGCCTGGACTACGGCAACCCGGACTTCGTCAAATATGCTGAAGCCTACGGTGCCCACGGCTATCGAGTAGAAAGCGCTGACGCCTTGCTGCCGCTGCTTGACCACTGTATCGCCAACCCTGGCGTGCACGTGATTGACTGCCCTGTCGACTATAGCGAGAACGACCGCATCCTCAACAGCGAGCTTCGGGAACGAGCACTGGCGATATAACCGGCGCGTCATCCCCTCACTCGAAGGATTTGGCTTGCTTAATCTGAGCCTCCTCGCACAACAAGAAGCGAGGAGGTTCCCTGAGCAAAGCCAAAAACGATCCCAGCGCAACTTTGATTATCTGAGCCTGCTGGTCCTCGCTTCGTAATCCCTCATAGAGCAGTCCGGTGATCAGTCCTTTGAAGACGCCGATTGAGGTGTGAAGATCCAGATTTATGGGCAATTCCCCTTGGGTAACCGCGTGCCGAAGAACCTGGTGAATGTACTGCAGGAACCGATCGCTCGCTTGCACCATTCGATTATGGATCAGGCCCGACTCATCAAGCCCTTGGTAAATCAAGATCTCCGAGAACTGCTTTGACTGGGGGCTATGCACTGCGTCCAGCATGGCGACAACCACCGCCTCCCAAGAGCGCTCAATCCCTAAGTCAGGAGTAAAGTCCAATTCGAGGGGATGCTGCCGAGATGCCAGCACCGCCTGGAGCACTTCCAGCTTCCCGTTAAAATGCCAGTAGACAGCACCACGAGTGACGCCTGCCTTCCGAGCTATCTGATCTAGGGTCGCGTCGGGAACACCCTGGGCAACAAACACCTCAAGCGCCGCATCAATAATGCGCTGTCTTGTCTCCTCCGCCTCGGCTGCCGTCTTTCTGGCCATCTTATCTAGGGAGCTTTCTTCGACGCGCGGCCGATAGCACGCTCTATGTTCTGCTTGCTCTGCAGCAGAGCTTTTTTGATCAAGTCTGACTGCTTGCTCGCTCTGGAACTCGGCATTACGACCGCAAGGGAGTAATAACCAAGGTAGGTATCCAAAAGCGTTGCGAATGAGCACACGCCATCAATATGCTCGTCAAGATCGCTAGCGAAACCACTCTGCCTCACTTCGCTCAGTTGTTTGACAAGCGCCTTCCGCCCTAGGGTGTTAGAGGTGAATGCTGGCAGCTGCTCGCCGAGCGCTGCTTTTAGGGTTTCGTCAGGTAAAGCTGCCAAGAGGACCTTGCCAGCTGCAGTCGCAGCGGCGGGCACGTTAATACCGATCGGAAACACTACCCGCAGCTCTCGCTCTGACACGATGCGGTCAAGCACGTAAATTTTGTCTCCGGCCAGAGAGGCCAGACACACGGACTCATCTAGCTCCTCAGCCAGTGAGCGCAAATACGGCTTCACCAAAGACAGAATGTCTGATTGCGCCTGGTTGATTAGCTGACCAAGCGCAGGGCCAAGTCGAAAGCCTCCGGCAGGCCCTAAAGCCTCGACTAGAAACTCTTCTTCCAAAGCGTTGATGATTCGCTGAACGGTGGAGCGAGGCAACCCGACCAGCTGCGCAATGGCCGCCAAGCTCAAGCCATGCGGATGACTGCCAAGCGCTCGCATGATCGAGGCTGCTCTGGCGATGACCTGGATGCCCCCGGCCTTGCCAACATTTTCATCTGATTGGTTCATATCTTTCCTCTGCGCGTACGGCTGCGACCTATCACATTGGCCGCCACTGTAGAGCTCTCTGCCTCCGCTAGCCAGCTACACATCGCGAACGCCTCAATCGGTAAACCTCGACCAACGGCGGCTCAGGCTTGCTTGCATCAAGAGTATCGCATAATGGTACACTCTACCGCATTACGATTCAGCAATAGCCCCCGTCATGCGGGCAGAGAGATGGAGCCAAACCGTGAGACAGATACGATCCCCGCGTGCATTACGCGTAATCCCCTTAACTGCGCTGATGCTGATTACGGGATGTGGTGAGAAAGAACAGGTGAGCTCAGCAACTCAACCACCGGACGTGGGCGTGTACACCGTGCGTGCACAAGCTCTGACCCTGACAACTGACTTGCCTGGCCGGACTTCGGCATTCCGTGTAGCGGAAGTCCGCCCGCAGGTTTCGGGGATCCTTCAGAAGCGGTCGTTTGTTGAAGGCGCTGAAGTCAAGCTGGGTCAGCAGCTTTATCAGATTGACCCACGGACGTACGAAGCGCAGTTGCGTCGTGCAGAAGCGAATCGAACGAGCGCACAAAACCTGGCTCGTCGCTATGAAACGCTGTTGAAGACCAAGGCAGTCAGCAAGCAGCAGTACGACGATGCGCTTGCCGCATGGAAACAAGCAGAAGCCGATTACCAGGTTGCTCGCATCGACGTTCAATACACAAGGGTGCTTTCCCCAATCTCCGGGCGCATTGGTCGCTCGACGGTCACCGAGGGGGCGCTCGTTACCAATGGCCAAGCTCAGTCGCTCGCCACCGTCACGCAGCTGGACCCCATTTATGTCGACGTCACTCAGCCAATCACAAAGCTTCTTGGTCTGCAAAAGGCGCTGGAGTCAGGCCGCCTTCAAAAGACAGGCGAGAACCAGGCTGAAGTCAGCCTGACGCTGGATGACGGAAGTGCTTATCCACTGCCAGGGACTCTGAAGTTTTCTGAGGTGAGCGTTGATCCCACAACAGGTTCTGTGACCCTTCGCGCCGAATTTCCCAATCCTAATCGCAAGCTGCTACCAGGCATGTTTGTACATGCTCTACTGAAAGAGGGCGTGCAAAACGCCGCAATCTTGGTACCGCAACAAGCCATCAGCCGCGATACGCGAGGTGTGCCAAGCGTCTGGGTCGTGAAGGCTGACAACACCGTCGAGTCCCGCGAGATTCAGACCCTCCGAACCGTGGGCAATGCCTGGTTGATCAGCAACGGCGTGACCGAGGGAGAGCGAATCGTCACCGAAGGTGTTCAACGTGTTCGTAGCGGCATCGCTGTCAACGCGGTTGAGGCCAAGAATGTGAATTTGGTAGACGGCTTCGCCGCTATCACAGAAGCCTCGGCTAACTGAGGGGGCACGACTGATGTCTCGTTTTTTCATCGACAGGCCGATTTTCGCCTGGGTTCTCGCTATCGTGGCTATGCTTGCCGGCGCGCTGTCGCTGGCGAAGATGCCGATCAGCCAATATCCGAACATCGCGGCCCCAGCCGTTTCGATCCAGGTCAGCTACCCAGGCGCTTCTGCACAAACCGTACAGGACACGGTGGTCCAGGTGATTGAGCAACAGCTCAGTGGTCTGGATGGGTTCAGATATATGTCGGCTGAGAGCGCCTCTGACGGCAGCATGACCATCATCGTGACTTTTGAACAGGGAACCGATCCTGATATCGCTCAGGTTCAGGTGCAGAACAAGCTGCAGTTGGCGACACCACGTTTGCCGGAGGAAGTTCAGCGTCAGGGTCTTCGAGTAGTGAAGTACCAGATGAACTTCTTCCTGGTCATGAGCTTGGTGGACCGTTCGGGCAAGCTCAATAACTTCGACCTCGGTAACCTGATCGCTTCCCAGCTTCAGGATCCGATCTCGCGCATCCCTGGTGTCGGCGATTTCCAGCTGTTTGGCTCGCCATACGCAATGCGTATCTGGTTGGATCCTGGCAAGCTCAACAGCTATCAGCTGACGCCTACTGACGTCGCCAATGCTATCCGGGAGCAGAACGTCCAGGTGTCCTCGGGCCAGTTGGGTGGATTACCAACTCGTTCAGGCGTCCAGCTGAATGCAACCGTTCTTGGCAAGACGCGTATGACGACGCCTAGCCAGTTCGATGAGATTTTGGTCAAGGTAAACGCGGACGGCTCCCAGGTACGAGTGAAGGATGTCGGTCGCGCCGAGCTGGGGGCTGACAGCTTCGCCATTTCTGCACAGTACAAGGACTCGCCAACTGCAAGTCTGGCGCTGCGGTTGTCCACCGGTGGCAACTTGCTGGAGACCGTAGAGGCGGTCAAAAAGCTGATGGAGGAGCAAAAGGCCTACCTGCCTGACGGCGTGGAAGTGATTTATCCCTACGATACAACACCTGTCGTTGATGCCTCGATTGAATCGGTAGTACACACCATCTTTGAGGCAGTGGTACTGGTCTTCCTGGTCATGTATCTGTTCCTACAGAGCTTCAGGGCCACACTTATCCCCACTCTGGCAGTTCCTGTGGTGCTGCTCGCCACATTCGCCCTTCTGCCGTACTTCGGCCTGAATATCAACGTGCTCACCATGTACGCCATGGTGCTTGCTATCGGCTTGCTGGTTGACGATGCAATCGTCGTAGTCGAGAACGTTGAGCGGCTTATGCATGACGAGGGCTTGTCGCCTCTTGAGGCTACCCGCAAGTCGATGGATCAGATTTCCGGGGCCTTGGTGGGCATCGGAATGGTGCTGTCGGCTGTATTCGTACCAATGGCGTTCTTTGGTGGATCCGCTGGCATCATCTATCAACAGTTCGCGATCACGATCGTGGTCTGCATGGGGCTGTCGATCTTCGTCGCTCTTGTGTTCACCCCAGCACTTTGCGTGACCATCCTCAAAGCCCCGGAGGGTAATTCCCACCACGAGAAAAAGGGCTTCTTCGGCTGGTTTAACCGCGTTTTCGACCGCGGCACGGTGCGATTCGAGCGAGGCGTCGGCGCAATGCTGAAGGGCCGCGTTAGGTACCTGCTCGCATTCTTGCTCATCACGGGGGGAACTGGCTATTTGTTCACTCAGATCCCGAAGGCATTCCTGCCCAACGAGGATCAGGGCTTGATGATGATCGAAGTGCGTACGCCGGCAAACGCTTCCGCAGAGCGTACCGAGGGTGTACTTCAAGAGGTGCGAGACTACTTGGCAAATGATGAGGGCGCGTTGGTTGAGCACTTCATGACGGTGAATGGCTTCAACTTTGCTGGTCGTGGTCAGAACTCGGGGCTGGTGCTGATCACCTTCAAGGATTGGAAGGAGCGTCACGGGGCCGGGCAAGACGTATTCAGCATCGCGCAGCGGGCTAATCAGCATTTTGCCAAGATCAAAGATGCAAGCGTGATGGCATTCGTGCCCCCTGCCATTTTGGAAATGGGCAACGCGATGGGCTTCAACTTGTACCTGCAGGACAACCTTGGTCTTGGCCATGAAGCATTGATGGCAGCTCGAAACCAGTTCCTGCAATTGGCTAGCGAGAATCCGAAGCTCCAAGCAGTGCGTCCAAACGGCAAGGACGACGAGCCGCAATTCCAGGTGAACATTGATGACGAAAAGGCCCGTGCGCTGCAGGTAAGCATCGCGTCTATCAACGAAACGATGTCGGCAGCCTGGGGCTCGATGTATGTCAACGACTTCATCGATCGCGGCCGGGTCAAGCGAGTATATGTCCAGGGCGAAGATATCTCGCGAATCTCACCTGAGGACTTCGATAAATGGTACGTGCGCAATAGCCTTGGCCAGATGGTTCCGTTCTCGGCGTTTGCAACCGGTGAGTGGGTAAACGGCTCACCGAAGCTGGAGCGCTACGGTGGTATTTCTTCCCTGAACATCCTCGGCGAGCCAGCCCCTGGATACAGCACTGGTGACGCGATGATAGCCATCGCTGAAATCATGCAACAACTGCCTCCAGGCATTGGCCTGAGCTACACCGGTCTCTCTTATGAAGAAATCCAAACTGGCGACCAGGCACCGTTGCTCTATGCGTTGACTGTGCTGATCGTTTTCCTGTGCCTGGCCGCGCTGTATGAGAGCTGGTCGGTACCGGTCTCAGTGATCATGGTTGTACCTCTGGGTATTTTGGGCGCGGTGCTGGCAACGCTTTGGCGCGACCTGACGGCGGATGTGTACTTCCAGGTGGGCTTGATGACCACGGTAGGCCTGTCCGCCAAGAACGCCATCCTGATCGTAGAGTTCGCCAAAGAGCTGTATGAGAAGGAGGGTTATCCGATCGTCAAAGCTGCGATAGAGGCCGCCAAGCTGCGTTTGCGTCCGATATTGATGACCTCGCTGGCATTCACCTTCGGTGTGCTGCCGATGGCCATTGCATCCGGCGCAGGTGCTGGCAGCCAGCACTCCATTGCTACGGGCGTCGTCGGCGGCATGATCACAGCAACCGTGCTGGCTGTTTTCTTTGTTCCGTTGTTCTACGTGGTAGTTGTCAAGCTGTTCGAGGGGCTCATGAAACGAAAGCCAAAAGCGGTCAAGGAGGTGACTCATGATGTTTAAGTCGCTCCCCGTGTTTGCATTGCTGATGCTCAGCGGATGCAGCTTGATTCCCGACTATGAGCAGCCAGCCGCCCCCGTGCAGGCGCAGTGGCCAACGGGCGAAGCTTACGGCGGGCAGGGAGATCAACGCATCGGGGCGGCTCTCCCCGAGGCAAAAGAGTTCTTCAAAGATCCAGCGCTGGGCCGCCTCCTCGATGCGGCGCTAGAGAACAACAGAGATCTTCGAATAGCTGCCAAAAATGTTGAATCCTACAGAGCGCTTTACCGCATCCAGCGAGCGGAGCGGTTTCCCACACTTGATGGCGAAGCATCTGGAAATCGAACCCGCTTGCCTGACGATTTGTCCCCTACCGGCGATTCTCGGGTCGATAGCCAGTACCAAGTCGGCCTGGTCACTGCCTACGAGTTGGACTTATTTGGCCGAATCCGAAGCTTGTCGAGCCAAGCACTTGAAAAGTATCTGGCTACTGAGGAGGCACAGCGCAGCGTTCAGATCGCACTGATAGGCGATGTGGCAACCACCTATTTTCTGTGGCGAACCGACCAAGCGCTTTTGGAGCTTACCGAAGCGACGCTGACCAGCTACCTTGAAAGCTTGGCAATGATCGAGTCGAGTGCTTCGGCAGGAACCTCGTCGGAGCTAGATGTTCGACAGGCCAGGACTTTGGTGAACCAAGCCCAGGCCCAGCAGGCCTTGTACACCCGGCGAATAGCGCAGGATGTGAACGCACTGGAATTGTTGCTGGGCAGCAAAATTCCAACGGATTTGCCAAAAAACTCGCCACTGGCCATGAGCTCCCTAGGGAAGGTTCCAGCTGGGCTACCTGCTGATCTGCTGCTGAACAGACCGGACATCCGTTCTGCTGAACATCAACTTATGGCCGCGAACGCAAATATCGGCGCAGCTCGTGCGGCATTTTTTCCACGCATTAGCCTGACAGCTTCAGCGGGCTCAGCCAGCAGCGATCTTGATGGACTGTTCAACAGCGGATCTGACAGCTGGAGTTTCGCTCCTCAAATCAGCGTGCCGATTTTTAACGCAGGAAAGCTGCGAGCTAATCTCGATTACGCTGAGCTTCAAAAGGATGTGGGCGTAGCGACCTACGAGAAGAGTATCCAAACCGCTTTCCGAGAGGTAGCCGATGGACTCGCTGCGAGGGGAACTTATGGCAAGCAGCTCAGTGCTCAAAGCGAGTTGGTTGATAATTATAAAGCCTATTTTAGCTTAGCTCAGCAGCGCTATGACCAGGGCGTCGATAGCTATTTGACAGTGCTGGATGCTCAACGCGAACTGTTCTCCTCACAACAGAAGCTATTGAATGATCAGCTCGATCAAATCAATAGTGAAGTCCAGCTTTACAAAGCCCTCGGGGGCGGCTGGAGCGTGAGTCAAAACTAAGATCCTGGGCAGCGACTAGCAGTAGCGCTGCCCTAGATTCCAAATTTAAATATTTTTCGAACTGAAGTGGCGAATTATCGTCGATTTTAAATCGGGAGTATTAGCAATGGGGTTGATATCAGCAAGCGCGTTAGAGGTTCGCTTCGAAGACCGCCCTGACGATGATGTACTTTTAGCCGTAGACGACCTGGTTAACGTGCTTCGCACTGCGCCGGGGTGTATGAGCTATACGATAATCGCGCTGAACAATTACTTCAGCTCGATGATCATTAGCGGCTTCTGGGACAACGAGAAAGATATGATAGATCATTTTTCAAGCTCAAGTTTCGCAGCATTAACTGATTGCTTGACCTCCCATTGCCGAAGCATCTCCTTTAGAGCATTGTTTATGGACAATGAAATGCGGGGGCAACATGCAGAATCCTGAAAAAGCGCTACTGGCTGCAGATTTACACAGTCTGATTACTTTCTTGGTGGTATATCAAGAAGGGGGAGTGACTCGGGCTTCTGAGCGCTTGGGTGTAAAACAGCCAGCTATCAGCAATACCATAGCTAAGCTTCGCAAACGATTTGGTGATGAGCTCTTTTTGGGTAAGCGGGCTTGGACACCCACAGAACGCGCCAACCAGCTTGCAACCGCTCTAGGACCTGCCCTCAGCACTTTGCAGGAGGCGCTTGCTAGCGTGGATAAAGAAGGCGCTCAGTAAGTCTCAAGGAAACATTTCTACCGCCTTTCCCCAGGCGGTTTTACTCTCTGCCTCAACCGAAAATAAAAAAACCATGGCCTGACGGCCATGGTAAAGGGAGGTTATTATCCCATCCCAAGGAGCCAAGAAGAGATCACTGCGTGCTCATTTCATACGCAATGACTGAAAGATTTTTGGTAAAAAAGCCGCCTGCAGGCAAGCGGCAACACCAAGGGCAATGAAGGACACTCGGTTGGTACAAGGAGGGGTACCGCGCCTCGCTTCATTGAAAAACAAAGTAATGGAAAAACTAGCGCTGACAAAATCAAACACGCTGATAGTCACTATTAATAGACTTCTCACCCTTTACGTTCAACACTGCTCTAATCCAATCATTCCTAGCTCTCGCCATCAACATTAGGTGACGCCCATCTAAGCTCCTCGCCGTTTGATGGTCATGGAAGGTGATTCTCCGAATCGCTGCTTGTAGTCAGACGAAAACCGACCAAGATGGGTAAAACCCCATTTTAGTGCCGTGGACGAGACCTGAACGTCTGGATGCTGCTGGGTTTCGAGCTCTGCACGAACGCGCCGCAGGCGAATCTCCTTCAAGAACTGCATCGGTGATAGCCCACGGAATCGTTGAAAACTGAGTTGAACCGTACGAGCAGTCACGCCGGCGTGCCTTGCAATTTGCGAGATCGTGAGAGGCTCCTGAGCATGCTCTTCCATGAATTCCTCAATCATCCGAACAACCGCAGGGACCACCCTTTTTTCGGCCGACTCTCGCAGCGCCTGGCTGTAATTACTTACATGAAAGTCGAGCAAAGAAGAGGCCAGCACCTCCCCAATTTGACTTTGTAGATGCGATGAAACTAATGACTTGGACGATAACTGACTGTATGCCCACCCCATTGTCTGTAGCCAATTCAGGCCTGCTGACGTATCCGTGGGCAGATGAGGCTGAAAGTAGATGTCTTGCTTAATACTTCTTCCCAGCTGACGTTGAAGCATGGTTTCCAAGAGCGTTTGATCAATGCAGACGAGCAGCTTGTCAGTGCCAGGGAAATGATTGAAGAAGGAGTGTCGATGGTAGTTGAAAACCGTAGCATGTCCGGGGTTGCAGTTGAGGCGCAACTGATCACTGATCGCGTGCTCATGTCCAGTAAGGACCGACTGGACCAGCACGATGTCATCCAGCTTCCCAGGGTTGATCGCTACCTCTCCCCCAAAGGACATTCTGGCAACCCCAGCCTCGCCGGCCGATCGATGAAAAAATCGAGCCTTGAAGTCGATTCCCTTTTTTTCAAGCCGGTTCTTGCAGAACATCCGCTCACCGCATAGCACCGCCTCCTCTAGGTCGGACGACTCGCATACGCTGAAATCCGCGAGTACCTGATCAGAGGGTATAAATGGGGAGACGTTGGGCCAGGCCATGGAAAGCCCTCCAAAACGGCGATGACTTATACCAGCAACCTACCAACATAAGAGAGCTGAGAACAACGTCAAGGCGACGATCTGTGTCGTCGCCTTGCTTCGCCGTTATGCGTGCACGATGTGATAGTTCAAGAAGCCGCTGGCATCGGTTTGGATATCTTCGAGGGCTTGGTTGAGCTGGTCCAGTGTGTAAGGACGGGGTGCCCACTGATTGGTGTCGAGTAATCCCGCTCTGATCAACGCCATCAGCTCCTGCGCTTCTGCTGTGGTAAACCACAGTGAGCCGATGTAATGAAGCTGGGTACACATGAAAGGGTGAGGATCGATCGGAATAGGTCCGCTTACGCCGCCGATCTGTACGATCTTTCCTCCCGACGTGACGGCGTTCATAGCCGAAACAGAAAGCTCTGCTGGAGCTTTCGCGCCAAGCGTATCAACTATCGCGTGGACTCCTCCCGGAGCCATGTCACGAATGCTTGCGTGCAAGTCGGTACTCGTGATCTGTAGGGAGCGAATGCGTTTTGGGGCCAATTGGCGAAGTCGTTCGAGTGCACTCCTATCTCGCGCTGCCACGATGATATCCGTCGCGCCCATCGCTAATGCAGCAAGCGTGGCTCCGATACCCAAGGTTCCTGAAGCCCCCAGTACTAGCAAGCTCTGACCGGGCGTGAGTTCAAGCTTTTTCAACGCAGAGTAAGCTGTGCCCAAGTATCCAAGGCGTGTGGCAACCTCGAATGGCAGTTCGTCAGCCAAGGTGATCAGGTTACGCGCAGGCGCTCGAAGATACTGGGCGTACCCGGCATGGCGATACTCGCGAAATACGTCACTCGAAGACGGGCTGAATCCGAAATAGCCCATGAAGGTGTAGCTAGCGCACCGCGTCGGAAGGCCAGCCAGACACTGCTTACAGTTGCCGCAACTCAGTCCTGGATTGACATAGACCCGGTCACCTTCTTTGAAATCTTTCACAGAGCGGCCAACCGATACCACAGTACCTGCGGCATCCAACCCGAACACAGCAGGCAGCTCCGGCAGAGGTAGGAACGGGTACCACTCAGGGAAATTTGTGACTACGTTACGCAGATTTGGGATAACACCGCAGGCGGCAGTTTTGATCAGGACGTCATGCTCGCCAACATCAGGAAGCGGAATTTCGTCGACGGTAAATTTGCCACCAACTTCGTGGAGGCGAGCAGCCAACATCGTACCTGGCATGAAGCAAACCCTCTTTTTTTCGTTGTCAGGGCTGTGAGGCTTTTGAAAGCCGTTGAGGTATGGCCAACAAATCGACCACAGCTCCAATTATCCTCCGGACCTCGAACATGACTATCCAGGCCCAGTAGCCGCTATCCAGATAACGAAATTATTTGGCACCGCTCGGTCAGGTTTGAAATGGTGCGGGCAGATTTTGAGCCAACTGACGCAGCCAGAGAATAGCCGCGTCAGCATCATCCCTAGGATGCCAAGCCAACATGAGCTGGAAAGGCTCGCTTTCAAACGGCAACTCAACCGTTTCGATGGCTTCGTGGCGGGACTGAATGAGCATGCGAGGCATCGTACAAACCAAGTCTGTCAACATCAGTACGCCTGGAACCATCACCGCGGTGGGCACCGTAAGGTAAATCCTTCGACTCATACCCGCGGAGCGCAAATAGTCATCCATGTAGCCTTTGAAGCTTTCCCGTTCTGGCGAAACGACAAGATGATTGAGTTCACAGTACCCATCCAAAGTAAGAGGCTTGTGTCCACGAGGGTGCCCTTTGCGCTGTGCCATGACGAACTGATCAGTCCCCAGTGCCGTGTATTTCATCCCCGGCGGAATACCGCGGCTCGAGTCGATCAATAGGTCAAACCCACCCTCCTCCATTTGCCGACCTATGAGTTCGGGGTCAACGGCGTTGATGGACACCTGGATCTGGGAGCCTGCGTGCTTCGTGATTGAGGCGATCAACGGCTCACAGATAGTACTCAAAGCTGTGTCACAGGCGGCGATCCGAAAGACCCTCTTGTCGCTCCAGGGATTAAATCCCAACTCACTCTGTATGACCGAGCCAAGCGTCTTCAACGCCGAGCGCAGCGGGCGCCGCAGCGCCAACGCCCGGGCGGTGGGGGTCATGCTCCGGCCTTTTTGTATCGGGACCAACAACGGGTCGCCCATTAGCTCGCGCAAGCGTGAAAGCTGTGCAGACATTGCCGGCTGGCTGATGTGAAGGCGTGAAGCCGCCTTGGTCACGTTCAACTCAGCCAGGAGCGTGTCCAGTGAAACCAAAAGGTTGAGATCAATACGCGACAGGTCCATAACCAATCCACCCAAATGATAGGTCGCATAACGATAAACAATTTCATGGATACCTTCGCGTGAATTTATTGTTCAGCCAGACCTACGCAATTGGAAATTGACCATGAGCAAGCAAAGAGTACTGATTACAGCCGGAGCATCTGGTATCGGGTACGCGATCGCGCTGGCGTTCAACAGCCGCGGCGCGGATGTCACAGTCGTAGACATCGACTCCGAAGGCTTGAACCGTCTTCAATTGGAGCAGCCCAGTATTCGCACCGCGGTGTGCGATGTAGCCGAGCGCAACAGCCTTGAACACGCCATTCCAGGCCTCATCGAAGCCATGGGGGGTCTAGATGTGCTCGTCAACAATGCTGGGGTATCCGGCCCCACTGCTCCCGTAGATCAGCTTGACCCGGATGAGTGGGACAACGTCATGCGGATTAACTTGAATGGGACCTTCAACGTGACGCGCCTGGCCATTCCTGCCCTCAAGCGCTCTTCCCATCCCTCAATCATCCACATGTCTTCAGTTGCGGGGCGACTGGGATATCCCGATCGATCCCCCTATTCAACCAGCAAATGGGGATTGATTGGTTTCACCAAAAGCCTCTCTCGTGAACTCGGCGTGTTTGGAATTCGTGTCAACGCCATTTTGCCCGGGGCTGTCGAAGGGGAACGTTTCGACAGCGTGCTTAAAGGCAGAGCCAACCTGAGCGGCAACTCCGTGGAGGAAGAACGTACCAAGGCGTTTTCTGTTCAATCGCTACAGCGCCTGGTGGACCCGAAAGACATTGCAGAACTGGCAGTCTTCCTGGCATCGGACGCAGGCAAGTCCATTTCTGGACAACTTTTGCCGATCGACAATGACATGCAGCAGACAATGTGAGGTTTGACCATGAGTACGCGTGAAAAGCTAGTTGGAACCTGGGCGCTCGTCACCTACACGGAATTCCCAGTGGACGGCTCTGCGCCAGTGCAACCCTTCGGTGACAAACCTGAAGGGTTCATTATCTACACGGCAGATGGCTATATGTCGGCTCAGCTGAGCATGCCCCGTCGGGCATTGTTTTCCTCGGGTGACTGGTTTGAGGGCACCGATGCGGAGTACCGCGATCAAGGGATGACGTACATCTCATACAGCGGCCCCTTTCATATAGACGAGCACTCGGGCGAGCTCACGCACACCATCGCAGTGTCGTTGTTCCCGAATTGGGTTGGCCAGGTGCAGCCGCGAACGGTGAAACTTGCGGGAGATATCTTAGTGCTCGGTAACACCAGTCAATACCTCTCCCGTAGACGCGCAGTCAACGCTGAAATCCGCTGGCGTAGGGTTGTTCGCCATAACGCGTGACGCGCCTAGGAAGGCTGCTGGCAAGCCAAGGTGTGATTTAGTCCGCAGCCCAGCACGCATAACGTATGCTGGTCGTCGCGGGCGAATATGTCCGAGGCAGTCATGGCACTCTCCACGAAAGGTTTTGGCATTTGCCTAATCCCAGACTTTGTAGCCGCATCCGCGCTACAGAATGGAAGTTTAGTGAGGGTGTTACCACGATATAGACTTCACAAGCGCGACGTTTTTGCTGCCTACAGCCCGCGCCGATATACACACCCAAAGCTTAAACGTGGATCGAACATTTGAGGAAGGGAATACTCAGTCTCATGAAGGCACGGTCTGCCATAGCAGATAATCCTGAGTTTTGGGTCGGCCGATCCGACAACCAAAAACGTAATAACGCCAATGACGAAGACTTCAAAGTTTTTGAACATCTGCGGTCATAATATGACCCATCATTATTATGACCCATCACTCCATTCCAGCTAGCAAAGTACTGAGCGCACCGAGGACGTGACTACATTTACGATGTGAGGTCTTCCCGCAGACCTCCGTGTTTTAAGAGTAAAGCCCGTCCGGTTCGATTGAGCTATCTATCCTAGTGTTCCAGCTTTGCCGGGGCCTTGGATGGAAACCATCTCTTCATGAAAGGCACCGCTGGACCCTGCGCTATTCTTTGAAAGATCGCCCTACAATGGGATCACTTCTTCCCAAATCAATCTAAGCTAACGATCTGGGTGGTTACTTATTGGAGCACGAACATGGCAAATCTAAAGGATTTCTATACGACGGCTGCCCAGTTATATGAAGCTCCCCTATTGGAATTGAGTCAGCATGTGCTTCAAGTGCTGGGAAGCAAGCTACAGCGCCCACACGACAGCGAATGCGCCCACAATTTTTTCCTCAGCGTACAGGCCGATTATGATGGCTGTGAGCAGGCCTTGTTAGCGTGCTCGGAAGCTTGGAGCTGGCTGTACTCCAACGGTTTCATCTGCCAACACCCGAATCATGAGGCTCAGTGGATTTCCCTGACGCGCTTGGGAAAACGCCATTATGAGAAGGCGATTCCGCTCAAAAACTGGATGGCAGATCGACTACTTCCCGAGGAAATGATTCATCCCGCGCTACAGCCGATGGCACTTCGGCTGTACAAACAGGAGCTGTTTGATACAGCAGTCTTCGAAGCGTTTAAATTACTTGAAGTGTCCATTCGCCAAGCGGCCGGTCTCGGTGACGAGTGGCTGGGAACCAAGCTCGCAGCCCGTGCTTTCAATCCAGAGAGCGGTCCACTGACTGACTCAGCCGCTGAAGCTGGTGAGCGGCAAGCGTTGATGAGCCTCATGTGTGGTGCAATCGGTAGCTACAAAAACCCGCAAAGTCATCGTCATGTAGGCCTGGATGCCTCAGAGGCGAGGGAAATGATCATTATGGCGTCGCATCTTTTGAAGATTGTCGATAGCCGACGCCCTGCATAGATCCTGACCATGGCCGCTAATGATCGGCAACGGGTAATTAAAAGGCTACGTGAGCGATCAGCGCGCCCATTCACCAAACGGCGCGTCACCATCGATATAACGCGTGGCCGTCTGGACATCGCGCCACCCGACATAGTCCATCAGCGCTTTACTGCTCCATTGGTTTGCACTCGCCCAGGTGGCAAATCCTCTGCGCAGCGAGTGTGCCGAGTATCCTTCCGGATCGACCCCGCTGCGCAGAAAAATCTGACGTAACAAACGGGAGAGGCTGTTGGGGTGGAGTGCATGCTCCTCTATGTGTCCCCAGCGATCGATTGAGCGAAACAGTGCGCCTTCGGTGATCCCACTTTCATTCAACCAAATCTCATAAGCCGCGACCGGGCACAAACGCTTGAGTGCTGGGACCTTCATCACGCGGCCGCGATTGCTCCGATCGGTTTTACTACTCGGCAAGAACACCTCCAACCCCTGCGCTTGGCGCAACTGAATGTGCTCAATGCGCAACCGGCTCAACTCATCGCTGCGAAATGCCCGCCAAAAGCCAAGCAGGATGAGCGCCTGATCACGCGCAGCGCGCAGCCTCACCGCGGGCAGCGTATCCGCAAGCTCCTTAGCTAATTGGGCGATGCAGGCTTCCAACTCTTTAAGCGCCAGGGCTTCGGCCTGCTTCACCGGCTGCGGATGCAACGCCTGAATCCCCTTCAGCGTATCGCGCACCCGAGAGGATTTGGTGGGATCGGTAAAGCCCAACTGCTGATGCCAGCGCGCCAAAGCGGCCAGGTGCACGCGCAGCGTACGGGCTGTCAGTTGGTCGCCGTAATACGTGAGGTAGCGCACGACACTTTCGCTGGAGGCAGGCAGCAAGCCGCCCCATTCCGCTTCGAAGTGCGCGAGGGCCTGGGCGTAGCGTCGCTCGGTACTGGCTCGACGCGCGGCCTGGAGATAACGCTCGGGCGAAGTGTCCACCACCGCCTCCATCTGTACCCCCGCACGCAGAAAAACACCGCTAGAAGGCTCATCACGTTCGAGAAACTTGGCTTCTCAAACGTCAGTCTGTCCGATTATTCGGATCGGATCAGGCGCCTGTACACGTGTACTTCCATACTGTTTGAACAGTACGAAAAAGTGGGAGCAACAGCATGGCCCGCGCCGGAATCAACAAAGCGCTCGTGCAGCGCGCCCGGGATGCCCTCCTCGCCCGTGGTCTGTCACCCAGTATCGAGGCCGTGCGTGCAGAACTCGGCCACACGGGCTCGAAGACCACCATCCTTCGCTACCTGCGTGAACTGGACGTGGCAGAACCCCACCCGCCACAGGTGAATCTGTCGGAAGAATTGCAGGCGCTGCTGCAGAGTCTAGCTGAGCGTTTGGCCAACGAAGCGCAGGCCACGGTCGCCGTCGATCGTGCCCGCCTGGAACGGCAACAAGCGGCCTATCAGCAGCAGCGTGCGGTGGAGGTCGCGCGGTTCGAGCAGTTGCAAGTGGCACACACCGCAGAGATGGAGGCCCATCGGCAGTTGCGTCTGCGTGAAGTGCAGCTCACGGGCCAACTGCAGCTGGCCGAAGGTGAGCGACGGCGTCTTGAGGAGGCGTGCCGACAGCAGCTCCAGCTCCTCGAGGAGCGTGCGGCGACGATCCACTCGCTCGAGACCAAACACCAACAGGCGCGTGAATCGCTGGAGCACTTTCGCCAACAGCATCAGTTACAACGCCAGGAAGAACTGCAACGGCATGATCAGCAGTTGAGTCAGTTACAAGCCGAGGTGCGGGGATTACGTGAACAACTCGCTGTCCGCCAGGAAGAACTGACTCAACTCTACCGTGATCTTGAGCGTTCGACCGGCGCACAGGGCTTCCAGCAGCAACAGCTCCGTCAGCTCGAGCGTGAGTTGAACGCCGCGCAGCAGCACTTGGCGGCCGAGAAGCGGCTCATGAACCAGGCGCATCAGCAGGAAGAAATAATGGCGGGCGAGATCACCTTGCTACGCGAGAAGTCCAGGTCTTACCTCTTAGCCCACCGACATGACCAGCGCCTCCTACGTGCGCAGGCGCAACAACTGGCACGCCTGCAAGGCTTGGTCGAGCCGGGATCATCCGACAGCCCAATTCAATGACGAATTGAGCCTGGCGCGGAGTCGTCGCTCCACACACGAGCGTCGCTGTGTGCGTCAGCGCATGCGGGCAGGAAAGTTAAGAAAAAATGCAGAAAAACTCCAGAAATTAAGATTTTCATGGGCCGCTTAAGAAAAAGCTGACGTTCCAGTCTTTATGAACAGAAAATTCCCGGATAGCCTCATAACCCTTCAGCACTAGGCTAGCCCGCCACAGCGACCTGGAGGTTCCTACTCACGACCCTGGGTCGCCCGTACAGGCTAGATTGTGAGCTTACTGACCACATATCATTAAATTGGGTGGTAGGCGGCCACTGATCACCAGACGGATATCCATGTCTATGCGCCCTACCCTTTCCCGTGAAACGGCCATGCTGGAAAAGGGCAAAGCACGCCTCCTGAGAAGCGGTGACTTCTTGACTGTCGATGCGTTTGCAGTGCTGGCTCAGCTGAGCACAGAGCAATCCAGAGCTGAACTCAAGAAGTGGAAACGCGCGGGCAACATCTTCTCGCTGGCTCATGAGGACAAGGAATACTTTCCCCTCTATGCCTTTGACCCCGCTTCCAACTTCCGACCATTTTCGTCATTGGCGGCCATCATCGCGGCGCTCGGTTCCAGCAAGCCAGACTGGGCTGTGGCGCTCTGGTTCGGCTCATCCAATAGCTACTTGGGGGGGCAGATGCCGAAGGATGCGATGGTGGAAGACCCGGCGCGGGTACTGGATGCCGCCCGAAGTGAGGCGTACGGGGCGCTACAGGGTTGATGGGTTGCCTCAACATTTGCCTAGGCTTGGCCAAAGTCGTAGACATACCAAATCACGATACGTTACCACCGTAAGCGAGTAGAAAGCTGACACAACAGGCTTAGCGCTGGACCCGGAAAAGTGCTTTTTCGCAGGTAGACTTAACCTGCCAGACGCCCTACAGGCTCCCAACTACGGTCTTTGGAGGCAGCAATGTCGAGAAAGCGACTTTGGTTACTGCGCTTGGGCAGTGCTTGGCGTGCTTCTGCTTGAAAACGGGCGATCATCAGAGGCTTGGGTTCGTGTTTGATCTGCTTCATGGGCACCCCGCGTGTCATGAAATTTAGGTGGATAGTATTACGCTCAGCGACACTGCCCAAGCGCTTAGTCGTCTCGTACTCGAATGGGGCAGCATCGGGGCAGGCAGCAACTGGTACCTAGAGTATACGTCGCGATCAATAGACACCGTAATCGAGCCGTGTCAGGAAATCCACAATCTCCATGTACCCCTGATCAGTTTCCAAGAGCATGCACGGCAGACGCCGGCTAAGTCCAATCGCCTGCTTGGTGAGCCATGCTTCAGCCAGCTCAGATTTGCCCAACACTTGCTCAGCTGTCATCAAAATTTGTTCACGGCGTCTCATGAAGCAGCGATGCTTTAGGCTCCAACACCTGTCAGGAAATTGGGAGCTGAGTACGAGGATTCTAAATACCGTCATGTTGCACAACGCCCCGTTGGTGAGCCCGAACTGCGTCGGGAAGGTCTGATTGGTGATGGTGATGCCTTCTAGGAGCTACCGGTCCTTCTACCCTGTATCTGTATTCATGAGGAGAGAATCGCCCCGAGCCAAATAGCAACTGACCGGTGAACGATTCCACAAACGCAATAGCCTCGCTTTGCACGTAGCGTTCGTAACGGGCGCGATAGGCCAGAGGCACGGTTGCGCGATTGCCTAAGCAAAGGCTGACTAACTCCGATAATAGATAGCCACGGACGTCGTATCGCACATCCGCCGCTTTGAGCACAGTTGCATAACAAAAGTGGTAAACGAGCGTTGCATCACGGGAGCTCTGGGGCAAATTTCGATCGCTAATCTCTAAACACCTATAATTCCATTGAACAGCTAACGCAGTGACGACACAACGTCCTATTCTGGGATACCAGCGACCAAGGCTGCAAGGTAACGTCTCAAGGTATCCACGGCCTGCTGGGCTAGCGGTTGGCTCTCGGTATCCGTCCGGCCAACCCACCTTCGGCGGAGGCGTCAGGAAGGTGTGTTGGCCGGACGGATACCTTGACTATCGTGAAATCTTGATAAATCAACTGTCCACATTTCATGGAATGTGGACAGTTGTCATTCAGGAGTCCGCAGCTGTCAATGGGTATGATCCAGGCCAAGCCCAGCCCATCTGAATAACACGTAGCCACGGACATCGTAACGGGCATCAGCTGCTCTGAGCACCGTTGCATAACAAGAGTGAAAAACGAGCTTTGCGCTAGGGGAGCTCTGAGAAAGTATTTGATCGCTAATCTTGCATTCCCTATGAGATCGTTAAGCAGCTACGGCAATGAAGACACAAAGTGGTGAGCGATTGACTCGAAGCATGTCGGCATTGATGACAGTGACGGAAGTATCCAGACTGGAGAAAATCCGTCCAGCCCCGGGGCATCCTGGACTCAGTGAAGTTGCCCCTCGGCCAGCCTTTCAATGAGCGATAAGATTCACCCCAAGGCCAGCCCGTCATCACTAGGGAGGCCGGCCATTGACCTGTCAGGCGGGACCGGTTAGGTGCCTCGCTGCCGCTATAGGCTGGCCGGCCCGTTGGTCCGGATCGGCTGCCGCGGTAGTACGCGTAGATCAGTCCAAAAATACCTGCAAAAGAATGTGTAGATAACAGCCATGTTCAACCAGTGGAAAAGCGATGAAAGGCCCGCGTCACCTGATTCAGGGTGGACAGGAACTTATGCAGAAAAATGTGCAAACCTGTTGAGCCAACTGCGGATTTTGATACTAGTGACGATGCCTCACCAGGGGCTACAAGCGGTTCTCCCACACCGTCCAGTCAAGGAATTCTCTGTAGGTGTCGGCATGAGATTATCATCCTGACATTCCGTCTAGAGTACAAATGTACTCAACACCGTGACGTTGAGCTTTGTCGTCTGGGGTAGATGACAATCTGACTCACCCGTTTGATGTGATCAACGCCGGAGCAAGCGTGAACATCGGCAGGGTATTGCTACTCGACCGGTACCATAGCAAGCAAACCTTTACCGACCTGGGCCTATCGCTCGGAGGACATTGAGTGATCTGGAGGGTCTGATCCCTCTTCACATCGACAGCGTGACAACAAATCGTGCCCTTTTGACTAATGCCCGTTGCACTTCAATGGCTACCGCGGGCGGTTTCATGACGTGCGGGACTACATCCGTGGATAGTAGCGTTTCCACTAACCCAGTGTGTTGTGGTTCAGCCAATGACCAAAGCCAATGCAGACATTCATCGTCCCAACCATCGACCCATCCGCGACTAATCAGCCGATCACCCAGTTTGATCTGCTTCATCACGAGGCGCTCGAACGACGCCCCGTCCGCCGGCCAAAACGCTATGTCACCCAGCTTACCCTGGTCCTCTAATGAATCAATTGCCTTCCAAAGCGGTACAGCCAGTTTTCTATGACCTGGTCGCACACACATCAAGCAGCAAAAAGCTGCAAAGGACTTACTCAACCAGCGGCGCTGCATGAGGAACGCGCTCGATTTCGAACGAAGGATCGCGAGAAGCGGAGCGAGCCGCTGCCAATGAGGGCAGTCGGAAAGTATTTCCAATGACTTCGGGCTGAAGCCCACCAACTGCTTGCCATTCAAGCGCAACGATCGCGCTAATTCTTCAACGCGTGTGGACAACAAATCTGGCTTAAGCAAGCTCCACAAGGAGGAATCGAAAACGCCACGGAGGTCGGGAAAGCGCTCATACAAAATCACTCGAGCTGGCTCAGAAGCAACGGCGCCTTTGAATCGGCGTCGCCAAAGCTTGAGCAGTTCTAGAGGTGTTCCCGTTCGTGGAAGGACGGTTATGTCGTGGGCTGCCTCACAGGCTGCTACCGCTGCAGCACTGTCTTGACACCTGTAGCATTCAGCCACCGAAACGGAAAAAGCAATCCCACGAGCACGTCTGAGCTCGGGCAAATCCAACCGGCTGTCCCTCATATAACTACTCCTTTGCAGTGTCGCCTTAACCCATAAGGAGGAAACGGATTGCATCTGAATGTAGTGTCGCAACAAAAAATGTAGCAGCACTACACATCAAGCCTTACCACTACATGACGGACTTGCGGCACTACAAGGAGCGGTCATTGCCGTCCCTATTCACAAATGCAGAAGTTTTCGCATTTGTTAACCTATTGATTTTTCGAAAAATTGCCTACGTCAGAACGATAGATTTGATTTATATGATGGTCTGTCAAGGTGTGCCGAGCTGGGTGAGAATGGAGTCAACGCGGATGTCTTCCCCGCTGACCCGCGTCAAGCCCACAGTCAGAGCCTGAGGCAGGGGAAGATCAAAATTTTGATTAGAGAGCCCATAGCCCGTCTATACGGAGACTTTATGGAACTTGATCTGAAACGCCATCTGCCAAGCACAGTTACGATCACAGCGCGTGCTGAATTAACGACTGGTCAACACCATAGGCGAGTCACCCACTTCCCATCGAATAAAAACAAGTCCGCTGTGGGCTGCGCGGTGCTTCAGCATTCGGATTTTTGTATTCATTTAGAATATGACCCCAGGGTCACAGGCTACTGCAGCCGGCCCGGAAAAATTCGCTTCGAAAGCAGTAATCAGTGCTACAGCCCTGACTTCTGCGCCTTGTTCGAAGAAGGCCATATGGTCTTCTACGAACTGTTGAAGCCTGCATCTGTCATCCTTCAAGTAGAGAAAGATAGGCAGAGCGGGCTCCGCGAACTCTTTGGTGAAGCGGGGCTAACTCTGGAAATAATCACTCTCGCCAGCATTAGCCAATCCCCAAAAACTGATAATCTTAAGCTTCTTTACCATCACGCCCTGCATGGCACGTCAGAAGGCGCACATCGGGTAGTTGGTACAATCACTGATTCAGGTTCTGATGAATTATCAGTCCGGCATCTACTGAGCAGCGGCTATCTGCCTGAAGACATTGCCTATTCAATTTTTTACAAGATGACCTCCGTCAATCTTAGCCAACCCTTCAATCTCGATTCCCGCGTGCGGAATTCTTAACATGCGTGCGTTGACTGAATTTCGAGCTGGAGAACGCTATCACTATTGCGGTAGAGATTACCAAGTCATGGAGATGGACGGCGAGCGCGTGCAATTACGCTCGGTCTACGGGCCTCCCCAAGTTTTATATCAGTATCTCTCCGCTCTTCGGCGAGCTGTTGACCAAGGTAAAATGCTGAAGATACAAGAAGCCCCTATACAGACCGACCCTAATTTAATCATTGCCCGGCTGCCTAAAAAGGCAGCTCGCACTCTGGAAACGCGGGTCGCTTACGTCAGAGCATTATTGGAAGAATACACCTGGGTAACAAGACGAACTTATGCCGAGTTCATTGAGATCATGACTAACAGAATAGGCCCACATAAAGCGCCTAGCTTCACCACTTTATGGGAGTGGAAAAGGACATTCCTTGATGCAGGAAGAAACTTTACCTCTCTCATACCAAATACCTTCAGACCCATAAACAAACACATTTCGCACCAACCATTCGAGGTCCAAAACTTAATAAAATCCGACATCGCCAGTTTCTATTGGACAACGACGCCATTTACCAAGACAGCATTAATCAGCAGCATCAGGTTAAAGCTGGATGCGCTTAATAGTCGGCGCCGCACCACTGAGCAATTTCGTATCCCATCAATATCCACACTTTATAGGATAATTAATGAGATCGACGCTCACGAAACCACCCTCCATCAACGCGGTCGAAAGGCCGCGAAGAGAGCTCATTACTGGGGTGCAACAATTCCTGAGCCTGAGCGTCTGTTCGAGCGTGTAGAAGCCGACTCGCGCCCCTTGGACTTAATATTAGTGGATAAACACGGAAAGCCACTAGGCAAACCAGTACTTACCGTATTTATCGAGATTAAAACTCGGTTCATAATTGCATGGCACCTTTCATTTAATCCTGCCTCTTTAGACACTACCATTCTCGTATTGCGAGATTCATTGAACGCCGATAACCCGCATAGTGGTTTGTCAGAGCTGTACATTTTCGATAACGGCTCAGAGTTCATCGCCAAATCGTTGAGAAAGGTTCTGTGGCTGATGGGTGCTGAAGTTACCTTTTGCGAGCCAGGCGAACCGAACCAAAAGCCACATGTAGAGAGATTCTTCGAGACGTGGGCCTGTGAGATTGAGCATCAACTGCGAGGAACAACCAAAGGGAGTATTGAAGCAAGGGGTGATTACAATTCGGAAGAGCAGGCAATGTACACGCTCGAACAAGCCAGGAGCATCTTCGCCGCGTGGCTCGACACCTATCATGCAGCCAAGCACAGCTCACTGGAAATGTCTCCTAACGAAGCCTGGACAATAGGCTTGAGCACGCAGTTTCAGCCACATCGGTTCTCTGGAGACGATTTGCGGCGCTGCTTTTGGCGGTCTGCGGAAGTCACCGGTACGGCAAGCGGACGAGTGCGTCACGACAACTTACATTGGTGGGGCCCCGCCGTTAGCTATTTCAGGACAAAACAGCCCAAGGCCAAGAAGCTGGTTCTTTATTTTGATGCTGGCGATGTTGGTAAAGCGTGGATCTGCCACCCTAGCCACCCTGATGATATCCAGCCATTGAACGCTCTACATCCTGCATATCAAAACGGCTTGACATTAAACTTCCATCACATGATACGAGCACAGCAAAAAGCAGTAAGGCAAACCCATTGTTATTGCAGGGCTGAAGAAGCACGAACGCAACTTCTCTGGAAAATCGCTAAAGCCAATAAAAAAGGCTACCAACCACTTATGGCAGCCTTGGAAAATGGAGACCAAAATCTGCAACAGCCCACGGAGTCCTCAGAGCCACAAACACGTGCGCTATCTCTCGCACTGGCTTGCGATGAGTACAACAGTGATACCCCTGGAGATTTCACCATAACACTTGGAGATGACTAATTTGAAAGTCGATGAAATTAGCTCTCTGCTAAACAAATTTAGAAACTGCATTGTTCACTTCCCACGCTTCAATGCTGCCCATTCTATACTACTCAATGCGATTGAGGACACCAACACGTCTGGCGAACCTTACGGCGCTATATTATGTGCCAAATCTGGAGTCGGGAAAACAACACTTTGCTTCCAAGTAATGGGCCAATTCAAAGAAAAATATTCGGCAGAAGTCGAAGGCGGCGTCGACTTATGCGCTTCCGTAATCTACTTTGAAGTACCTAGCGAAGTTACTATCAAAGGCATGCCGCGAAAAATGCTGATTGCACTGGGCATCGAAAATCCCAAAGGTAGTACCGAGGAAATGACGCAACAACTTATTCACTTACTTAAGCAAAGGCGTGTTGAGCTAGTTTTCTTAGACGAAATTAACCGTTTGTGTGTTGGTACTGCTAAGAAAATCCGCCCTCAGACTCTTGGTTGGATAGCTTCTTTCATTAATGCATTGGGCAAACCAGTAATAATTAGCGGCACTGAAGAATGCGTTGACATTCGACGGCATCTTGACTCTTTTGCTACAAGATTCCCCTACCAAGTCAACATGGAGTTTTTTAGCTACAGTGAAGATCCGAGTTCGGAGTACATTCGCACACTACAAAAACTTGATGAGGCCATATCCACAATCACCAAGCTTAATGGTGAAATAAATATACATGACCCAGCGATTGCATTAAATCTTTACTTGGCAACAGCCGGGAATCTGGGTTGGCTGAGGAAGGTACTTTTCGTTGCGCTGAAGCGATGCCTACTGCGCGATGACGGTAAAGGCTTAAAACTGGCCGACTTTCACTATGCTTGTGAACTGCTCAGCCTAGACACGAGGCTAACTCCTGGCAATCCGTTCTCATTAGATCCGATGAACAGCTTTAAATTTTTATATAGCAAAGATGTTCAATCAAAAATCCAGGAGTTTAGGATAACGCCATGAACGAATTCTTTTTTGTGCCTTTCCCCTTTCCAGAAGAAAGCCCAACTAGTCTAATTAAACGATTGGTTATTAAACACGGGTGCGTTTCGCCCACGCAGTTTCATAGCCTAGGGGCTCCACCCTCAAATGCGAATGCCCAGCAACTTAGTAGTCTAGGGAATGTACCAGCTTGGATCGCCAAAATAGCCGGTGTTCATGGAGATCGCTTTTTATCTGGCTTTTACACGCCAACAGTTATAGCAGGCTCGAAATATCACATTGTAAATGGAGTCACCGTCAAGGACAGAATGCTACGTTGGTCAGGCACAGGCTTTTGTTCAGAATGCTGGAGGACGGGAAAAGAGCATTTCATTAAAGATTTCAGAGTATGCATGCACTGCCCTTTACATGACAGAACTTACTTATTCACCTGCCCAACATGTAAACTACGCTTACACTGGCTTAACACACTGACACTTCAATGCAGAGTATGCCAAAACGAAATCACCTCCCCTCCCTGCAATCCCAAAGAAGCTGAACCAGAACAGACCCTGCTGAACTGGTTTCGAGAGTCGAAACAAGAAAATATCGATTATTTCGAACGTGCTCTGCTCTTACTTAACTACAAATTTCCGGTTTTAGGCCATGACGAGAACAGATACACATTGATTGCTGCCATAGCTATAGTTGAAGGCGACAAAAAAGCGCTGGAAAACTACCTCTTTACGCTACATTATCATCACCCGCACTTGGAGCGAAGGGTGATATCAGCAGCACTCAGTCGAGTGAAAACGGAAGCAGCAAGAAGTGCCGTACTTACCTTTTTAGAATCCGACGCGCCCCCCCTTTCACTCTCGCCCATCTCAATCTCCGCGCTCACACCCCTGCAAAAGCAACCACTTTCGTTATCACGTTTCCAGCTGAAAAAGTTAATAGGACTGCCAGAAAAATTATGGCTAATTTTTCTCAGAGAACAACAATCTTTATGGAGAAGTGTTGGCTCTGGACACCTATTCTCTGAGAACCTTATTTTGCAGCTTCTTGAGGCAGCTGAAGAATTGAAGGGGCGAAATCTCACCCCTAATATTGAACCAGAAAAAAACATGACTCTAGACGTCGTCGCACAGAGACTGAGAGTACCCTTAAACACAATTAAACGATTAATTAGGGAGAACTTGCTTGATACAACCACCCTATCGAACCATCACAATATTGGAATGTCAGAAGCTCAACTTCACAGCTTCACAGAGAAGTACGAAACCTTAGACCACCTCTCCGAGAGAACAAACCGGACAAAAAGAGCTATAAGATTAGCCATGCATACTTTGAATATTTCGCCCTATACCCCTATTACATTTAAATACCTGACATTAATACATCGCCATGATACCGAAAGCATTATTCATTACCTAGAAGGACATAAACCATATCATAGACGCAACTCCGCAACCGGGGATCATTTAAAGCTTGTTGATGAGCAAAACCTTGATGCTTACTGCACCTTTAATGAAGCATCCAAATTATTAGGCTTCACAGACAGTTCCATAGCGGCTCTCATTAAAAATGGTTGGTTTACTCCCCACCGAAAGCGTAGCGGAGGGTCGACGGCGATCTACCTTTTAATTACAGAAGTAATATTTGCCAAACATAATTTTTTGAAAGCTACTGATTACTCCAAGATGATTGGCACAAGCGTCCCTATCGCAACCAACTTGGTAATCAGCTTAGGAATAAAACCCATCACAGGACCGCTTCGGGATGGTAGCAGCACACACATATTCCTAAGAAAAGATATAGATAGTTTAATATCTCACAACACTAGCTCCACAGAGGAAAGCATGACAATCCTCGAGGCAAGTAAATATCTAAAACTTACAGCAAAGACCATAATATCTCTTTTAAAAACTCATGACCTCTCTTCTGACTGCGATGGGGGACAAAGCTCTCTTTTCATCAGCAAATCAAAAGCTACAAATTTTGCAACGACCCACGTTAACGGCATAACGATTTCGAGATGGTGTGGCATACCTACTACGAAAATAGGAAGCTTCTTGGCACAGAAAAATATTTTCCCGGTTCATGAAAAACAAGGGGTCGCTTCTGAAACTATTTACAGAGTTCGCGACTTAACCTGCATAGGGTTCGTTTTATCAAAAGCGAAAACAAAAAAAACTTACCTAAAAACCCTAATATCGACTCGTGAAGTATGTATAAAGCTAAATATATCATCATGTGCTTTAACCAGAAACTTCATCAAAACTGGTTACATAAAAATAATTCATGCACAAAAAAGACGCTGGGTAAGCCCAGAGGACTACAAGAAACTAAGAGGACTTTTGAAAGTGGTTTGTACTGTTGGCATGGCTGATGCGCGCATAGGTTTAAAATATTACTTCAGGGAATTGTTAGCAAAAGGTGAAATACGCATTGCAAGCGGTCTCCCTCCAGAGTTATCAGGAAAGCAGCTCATCAAGCAAAGTGATGTTTCTCACCACATGAAAAAAATCAACCCTCACCGCTCCGATGATTTCTAACAGCAACATATCAGCTCAGCCCGCAAAAAATTTCAACACAAAAGTAAATGTTCGCTCATGCAGCCAATTTATACTATTACGCTCATCTAGCATTATTCGGCCATTCTACCAATAGAAGAGTGATCAAATACTTGCTTCCTATTTAAACGTACGATGCAAGCTAGCAATTCTAGCTGCCTTCCCGGTCACTGAGCGGATGCCCTACCTGTAATCACCATATTTTTTGCCAACGTCATTCGATCGTTAGTGAAAAGTTATCATCCGGTTCAGTTTTCTTGATTCTTTCGTTCGTTTCTTGCTGATAAAACCTCTATTCATTAAAGGGTTTTATTCGACGCTCAGTGAAAAATGAGGGCTGAGCATCGAGAAGGCTGCCGATTGGCAGCCTTTTTTTATGATTTTCCCCGAGAGTCCTGACGTCAGTTAAGAAGATTGATTTCTTAATCCTATAAAAGACCGCCCCTGCGAAGGCCCATGTGAACAGGGGCCATTTATTGCCTGTGCTGGCCTCTTCGCGGGCAAGCCCGCTCCCACCAAAGCACAGCTCTAGCTTTGAGGCGGTGTTTTACCTTGAGATTTCGGCCTGGGGCTGCCAAACCCTATAGGCCTACTAAAGTCGCTCAGCAGCCTTTTTATAAGCTTGATCCCGCTCACGGCGATCGACAGCGACGACAAAAACCACGATCTCTTGATCAATGACCTGATAGACCAGCCCGTACCCACTGCTGCGAAGCTTTATTTTGTAGCGATCTGGCAGCGAGTGAAGGCGGCTTGCCTCGATTCGAGGTTTCAGCAGGACCTCTGCCAGTTTCTTCTTAACTGCTGACGCACGGTATCGCCCAGCTTCTTCCACTCTTTCAATGCGCGGGAATCAAAGTCGAGGCTATAGGTCATCCAGCTGTACCCTCACGCGCTGCGGAGAAGCAAGCCGCTCTTGTACAGTGGCAATGAGGTCTTCATCTTCCTCGGTCATCAGGACCGGCCGGAAGGGTAGCTTGCCCCGCTCAGTTACATATTGCAGGGCCTGGCGCATGAGTTCGGAGGGGGTGACACCGAGGCGATCGAGCTCTTTGTAGGCGCGGGCTTTGAGATCGTCGTCGACGCGGATATTGATAGAAGCCATGACATAGCCCTCATGTAAAGACGATTGTCATTACAAAGCACTGATCTTGGCTATTCTGCAATGGCAGTTTGTCTGCCGGAAGTGACCACAGCGCCATTCCCTTCAAATGAAGAGGCCTCGCCCTTGCCGACAGGAGGGGTACGGCACCAGCAAGGATGCCGGGACTGGACATGCCAGTCTAAGTGGTCAAGGGCGAGGCCAGATCTGAAGATAGCGCAGGCTCGGGGATGGGGCCACCGCTGTTTCGATTTGATTTGTAACCCTGTCCCCGGTTTGCGGTGCGAAGCAGCCAATGGGGTGGATGGCACAGGCTTTACCCGTGTTCGCGGGCAAGCCCGCCTGCTAGCAATAGATCGTGGACGTGCGTGGTGCATGGCAGTTGTAGTATGTCTGCAGCGCGTTCAGGCTAGAGCCTCTGCAGCTCAGTTTTTGGCGTCTAGTACCCTATTTGCTCTGCGATCAGCCGTTGACAGCCCTCCTCCCCCTTGCTAATAATCGCCCATAGTTGTACGACAACACATAACAAAAACAACAATCAGTGGACGAACTCATGTCGACATCCATCCCGCTACACCTACGTCTGTTGCATACCCCTCTTCCCCCGGCCAGCTCGCGTACGCCTGCCAATACGTAGCGCCCGGTTACCGCGTATTCACCCCTGGCCCTGACCGGCCCGTTATCTACCCGCCCCTGCCGCAGGCCGCTTGCGCGTGCCCGGTGGACGGGCTGCCACACCCTTAGGGAGCACAACAATAATGAAAATCTGCCACACCCTGCCCTTCGCCCTGCTTGGCGCCGGGGTTATCGCCGGCCTGCCGGGCACCAGCCTGGCTGCGGGATTTGTCGAGGACAGCAAGGCCACGCTCGGGCTGCGCAACTTCTACATCAACCGCAACTTCACCAACCCCAGCAACCCACAGAGCAAGGCCGAGGAGTGGACGCAAAGCTTCATTCTCGATGCCCGCTCGGGGTTCACAGAAGGGCCAATCGGCTTCGGCGTGGATGTGCTGGGGCTGTGGTCGGTCAAGCTCGACGGCGGTGGCGGTACCTATGGCACGGCGTTGCTGCCACGCCATGACGATGGCAAGCCTGCTGACGATTACGGGCGCCTGGCAGTGGCAGGCAAGGCCCGAATCTCCAAGACCGAACTGAAGATCGGTGAATGGATGCCGGTGCTGCCGATTCTTCGCTCGGACGACGGGCGTTCGTTGCCACAGACGTTCCGTGGCGGGCAGGTCACATCAAACGAAATTGCCGGCCTGACCTTGTACGGCGGGCAGTTCCGCGGCAACAGCCCGCGCAACGACGCCAGCATGGAAGACATGAGCTACGGCGGCGGGGTATCGGACCGCTTCAACTTCGTCGGCGGCGAGTACAAGTTCAACAAGGACCGTACCCTGGTCGGGCTGTGGAATGCGGTGCTCAAGGACGTGTATCAGCAGCAGTACCTGCAACTGAGCCACAGCCAGCCGGTTGGAGACTGGACACTGGGCGCCAACCTGGGCTACTTCCATGGCGATGACGACGGCTCCAGACGCGCTGGTGAACTGGATAACAAGACCTACTCGGGGATGTTCTCGGCCAAGTACGGTGGCAGCACCTTCTGGGTCGGGCTGCAGAAGGTCGATGGCGATACCTGGATGCGGGTCAACGGCACCAGCGGCGGGACCCTGGCCAACGACAGCTACAACTCCAGCTTCGACAACGCCAACGAACGTTCGTGGCAGGTGCGTCATGACTTCAACTTCGTCACCGTCGGGGTGCCAGGGCTGACCTTGATGAACCGCTACATCAGCGGGCGCGATGTGCACAGCGGGGGGGTGACCGATGGCAAGGAGTGGGTGCGTGAAACGGAGCTTGCGTATGTGATCCAGAGCGGGGCATTCAAGGATTTGAGTGTGAAATGGCGTAACTCGTCGATTCGCCGGGATTACAGCAATAACGAGTTTGATGAGAACCGGCTGATCTTCAACTACCCATTGTCGTTGCTCTGATCAAGACCTGCGGATTTACCCGCGAATACGGTAGTGGCGGAGACGGTGAGCGGCGGGGGGAGATTGGCCAGCAGGCCTGGCCTCTTCGCGGGTAAACCCGCTCCTACACGACGGCCTGCGCCCAACCACCGACCTGTGTCCACCATTGATCAGGTGTAGGAGCGGGTTTACCCGCGAATACGGTGGTGGCGGCGACGGTGAACGGCGGGTGGAGATTGGCCAGCAGGCCTGGCCCATTCGCGGGTAAACCCGCTCCTACGGGCGACCGCGCAGGCCTTTCGCCTTTTCTTACCCGCGAAAAGGCCGGCAAAAGCCGCCCAAGCCTCATTGACAACACACAGAACCACCGCCAATAATCACCCAAGTCATACGACAACCTACAACAACTAACAACAAGAGCCGGCCATGACCACTACCCCCTTCAATCGCCTGCTGCTCACCGGAGCCGCAGGCGGCCTGGGCAAGGTCCTTCGCGAACGCCTGAAAGGCTACGCCGAGGTCCTGCGCCTTTCCGACATCAGCCCCATGGCGCCTGCTGCTGGCCCGCATGAGGAAGTCATCACCTGCGACCTGGCCGACAAGGCTGCGGTGCATGCACTGGTCGAAGGCGTGGACGCCATCATCCACTTCGGCGGGGTTTCTACCGAGCACGCCTTCGAAGAGATTCTCGGCCCCAATATCTGCGGCGTGTTCCACGTGTACGAGGCGGCGCGCAAGCATGGGGTCAAGCGCATCATCTTCGCCAGCTCCAACCACACCATCGGTTTCTATCGCCAGGATGAGCGCATCGATGCTCACGCGCCGCGCCGTCCCGACAGCTATTACGGGCTGTCCAAGTGCTACGGCGAAGATGTGGCCAGCTTCTACTTTGACCGCTACGGCATCGAGACCGTCAGCATTCGCATCGGCTCGTCGTTCCCGCAGCCACAGAACCCGCGCATGCTCTGCACCTGGCTGAGCTATGACGACTTGGTGCAACTGATCGAACGTGGCCTATCGACGCCCGACGTTGGCCATACCATCGTCTACGGCGCCTCCGACAATCGCACCGTGTGGTGGGACAACCGCCATGCCGCGCACCTGGGCTATGTGCCCAAGGACAGCTCGGAAGCCTTCCGCGCAGCCGTGGAGGCCCAACCGGCACCCGCCGCCGATGACCCGAGCATGGTCTACCAGGGCGGCGCTTTCGCCGTGGCCGGCCCGTTCAACTGACCCCACGCCAGGAGGCACGGCCATGAACTGCGAACTGATCGTCGACGCCCGTAACGGTACCGGCGAAAGCCCTGTGTGGCACCCCGGTGAACAGGCCCTGTACTGGGTAGACATTCCCGCTCGCCAATTGCATCGCTGGCAAGCGGCCGATGGCAAACACCAGTGCTGGCAAGGCGACGAGATGCTGGCCTGCATCGCCCGCAGCGGTCAGGGCTGGGTTGCGGGTATGGAAAGCGGCATCTTTCAGCTCCAGGCCAGGGCGGACGGCATCCTGGACAGCCGGCTGCTCAGCAACGTGCAGCACGCCCAGGCCAGCATGCGCTTCAACGATGGCCGCTGCGACCGTCAGGGCCGCTTCTGGGCCGGGACCATGCTGCTGGACATGCAGCAAGGCGCCCATGTGGGTGCGCTGTACCGGCATGACGGCGAAGGCCACCTGCACCTGCAGCAGGACGGCATGATCGTGCCCAACGGCCTGGCGTTCAGCCCCGATGGCAAGCGCATGTACCTGTCCGACTCGCACCCCAACGTGCAAAAGGTGTGGGCCTTCGACTACGACACCGACAGCGGTACGCCGCACAACAAACGGCTGTTCGTCGACATGCGCGGCTACCCAGGGCGCCCCGACGGCGCCGCGATCGACCAGGATGGCTGCTACTGGATCTGCGGCAACGACGCCGGGCAAGTTCACCGCTTCACCCCTGACGGGCGCCTCGACCGCTCGCTCAGCGTGCCGGTGAAAAAGCCGGCCATGTGCGCCTTTGGTGGCGCCAACCTCGACACCCTGTACGTCACCTCGATCCGCCCCGCGGGCATCGACCTCGGCGACCAGCCACTGGCTGGCGGGGTATTTGCCCTCAACCCTGGCACCAAGGGCCTGGAGGAACCTGCCTACCGGGGCTGAGCCCCACTGCCACACCCACACTTGCACGCCCGAAACCGGATAATAAAAACCACGGAGTTTCATCATGACGTTCAAACGCAAGCTGCTTCTTGCCGTACTCCCGTTCGCCTTCAGCGTGGCCATGCCCGCCTCGGCGCTGGACATCAAGTTCGCCGAAATCCACCCGGCCGGCTACCCGACCGTGGTCGCCGAGCAGAACATGGGTAAAAAGCTGGAACAGGCCAGCAATGGCGACATTACCTTCAAGATGTTCGCCGGCGGGGTGCTGGGATCGGAGAAGGAAGTGATCGAACAGGCTCAGATCGGCGCCGTGCAGATGACCCGCGTCAGCTTAGGGATCGTCGGCCCGGTCGTACCGGATGTGAACGTGTTCAACATGCCGTTCGTGTTCCGCGACCATGATCACATGCGCAAGATTATCGATGGCGAGATCGGCCAGGAGATCCTCGACAAGATCACCAACTCCGACTTCAACCTGGTGGCCTTGGCCTGGATGGACGGCGGCTCGCGCAGCATCTACACCAAAAAGCCGGTGCGCAGCCTGGAAGACCTCAAAGGCATGAAGATTCGCGTACAGGGCAACCCGCTGTTCATCGACATGATGAACGCCATGGGCGGCAACGGTATCGCCATGGACACCGGGGAAATCTTCAGTGCCCTGCAAACCGGGGTGATCGATGGCGCCGAGAACAACCCGCCGACCTTGCTTGAGCACAACCATTTCCAGAGCGCCAAGTACTACACCCTGACCGGCCACCTGATCCTGCCGGAGCCGGTGGTGATGTCCAAGACCACCTGGAACAAGCTCACTCCCGAGCAGCAGGTGCTGGTGAAAAAGGTCGCGCGCGAAGCACAGATGGAAGAACGCGCGCTGTGGGACGCCAAGTCTGCCGCCAGCGAAGAGAAGCTCAAGGCCGCCGGTGTCGAGTTCATCACTGTCGACAAGAAGCCGTTCTATGACGCCACCGCCTCGGTACGCGAGAAGTACGGCGCGCAGTACGCCGACCTGATGAAGCGTATCGACGCCGTCCAGTAATACCAGCCCCTTCCAAGACGACCTCGGCAGTGCGGCCGCCGCCGCCCTGCCGCTTTGGTGATGCCTATGAAATCGCTTTTCCTGAGCGTGAACGACACGCTGTACCGCAGTTGCATCTGGATCGCGGGCCTGTCGATCCTGGCCATGACGCTGATCATCCCGTGGGGCATCTTCGCCCGCTACGTGCTGGGTACCGGCTCCAGCTGGCCAGAGCCGGTCTCGATCCTGCTGATGGTGGTATTCACCTTCGTTGGTGCCGCCGCCAGCTATCGCGCCGGGGCGCATATGGCGGTGGGGATGATTACCGACCGGTTGCCGCCGCTGCAGCGCCAGCTGGTCGCCCTGCTGGTACAACTGCTGATGATCGTGGTGTGCGTGTTCATGACCTATTACGGCACCCGGCTGTGCATCACCACCTGGAACCAGTCGCTGGCCTCGCTGCCCGGTGTGCGGGTCGGCATGACTTACGCGCCGATCCCGGTCGGCGGCGTGCTGACGCTGGTGTTCGTGCTGGAAAAACTCCTGCTGGACGATCAGAGCAACCGCAAGGTCGTGCGCTTTGATCTGGTCGAAGAAAACGAAGGAGCTGCGTAAATGGAAGCGTTCATTCTGTTGGGCAGTTTCATCGTGCTGATTCTGATCGGCATGCCGGTAGCCTACGCCCTGGGCCTGTCGGCACTGATCGGCGCCTGGTGGATCGACATCCCGCTGCAGGCGATGATGATCCAGGTGGCCAGTGGGGTTAACAAGTTCTCGCTGCTGGCGATTCCGTTCTTCGTGCTGGCGGGCGCGATCATGGCCGAAGGCGGCATGTCGCGGCGGCTGGTGGCTTTTGCCGGAGTGCTGGTGGGCTTCGTGCGTGGCGGGCTGTCGCTGGTCAACATCATGGCCTCGACCTTCTTTGGCGCGATTTCCGGCTCGTCGGTAGCCGATACCGCCTCGGTGGGCTCGGTGCTGATCCCGGAGATGGAACGCAAGGGTTACCCCCGCGAGTTCTCCACCGCCGTAACCGTCAGCGGTTCGGTGCAGGCGTTGCTGACCCCGCCTAGCCACAACTCGGTGCTGTACTCGCTGGCGGCGGGCGGCACGGTATCGATCGCCTCGCTGTTCATGGCAGGGGTGATGCCCGGCCTGCTGCTGAGCGCGGTGATGATGGGCCTGTGCCTGTTGTTCGCCAAGAAGCGCAACTACCCCAAGGGCGAAGTGATCCCGCTGCGCCAGGCGCTGAAAATTGCCGGTGAGGCGCTGTGGGGCCTGATGGCCATGGTCATCATCCTCGGCGGTATCCTGTCGGGGGTGTTCACCGCCACCGAATCGGCAGCCGTGGCGGTGGTGTGGTCGTTCTTCGTGACCATGTTCATCTACCGCGACTACAAGTGGCGCGACCTGCCCAAGCTGATGCACCGCACAGTACGGACCATCTCCATCGTGATGATCCTGATCGGCTTCGCCGCCAGCTTCGGCTACGTAATGACGCTGATGCAGATCCCGTCGAAGATCACCACGGCGTTCCTGACCCTGTCGGACAACCGCTACGTGATCCTGATGTGCATCAACTTCATGTTGTTGCTGCTGGGCACGGTGATGGACATGGCGCCGCTGATCCTGATTCTTACCCCGATCCTGCTGCCGGTGATTACCGGTATCGGCGTGGACCCGGTGCACTTTGGCATGATCATGCTGGTAAACCTGGGGATCGGCCTGATAACGCCACCGGTGGGCGCGGTGCTGTTCGTGGGCTCGGCCATTGGCAAGGTGAGCATCGAGTCGACGGTGAAGGCGCTGCTGCCGTTTTACCTGGCGCTGTTCCTGGTGCTGATGGCAGTGACTTACATTCCAGCGATCTCGCTGTGGCTGCCTAGCGTGGTGCTGTAATTATGACCGGGGGCCGCTTGGCGGCCCCTGGGCTCTTGCAAATGGATCCTGCACATGGCTGTCCCCTCCTCTGCCGTACCCCTGTTCCCACGCAAGCTGGCCATCGCCCTGCTGGCCCTGCTGGCCTGTTCGTTCGCCGGCAACCATGTCGCCGCGCGCATTGCCTTCGATGACGGCACCGGCGTGTTGCTGGCCATTCTCTGTCGCTCGGGCATCACCTTCCTGGTACTGGCCGGGCTGCTGCTGTGGCAACGTCAGGCCCTGGCCCTGCCCGCTGGTGCGCGCCGCTGGCAGCTGCTGCTCGGCTTGCTGATTGCCACCCAGAGCCTCTGCCTGTACTCGGCGGTGGCGCGTATTCCGGTGGCTCTGGCACTGCTGGTGGGCAACACCTTCCCGATGCTGTTGGCGCTGCTCACCTGGGCGCTGGGCGGCGCACGCCCCACGGGCCGCACCGTACTGTTCATGGGCCTGATCCTGTGCGGCCTGGTGCTGGCGCTGGATGTCCCGGCACGCCTGGCCGACAGCGCTGCGGCCAACCCGCACTGGGTGCCGGGGGTCAGCCTGGCCTTCGGCGCCGCCTGTGCCTTTGCCTGCGCCTTGTGGATCACCGACCATAAACTGGCCAGCGTGCGCGGCCCCGTGCGCAGCCTGCTGACTTTGCTGATCGTGTTCTCCAGCATGCTGGTTGCAGGCGCAAGCGGCGTGATGCCGTCCGGTTTGTCACTGCCAGGCAGCAGCAGTGGCTGGGCGGCCTTGGCCAGCCTGGTAGTGCTGTATGGCTTGGCCTTCACCTTGCTGTTCGTTTGTGTGCCAAGGCTGAACATGGCGCAGAACGCACCCGTGATGAACGTCGAACCCATCGCCACGCTACTGCTGGGCTGGGCCTTGCTCGACCAGCAACTGGGCACCCTGCAATTACTCGGCGGCGCGGTGGTGGTGTGCGGCATCGTGCTGCTCACCTACCGTCGGGCCAATTGATCGTTCATTTAAATGGAGCCTTGAATGCCTGCGACCGAACTGCACCTGCAGGACCGCCTGACCCGCCTGAGCCTGGCTCCGGAGTTGGGCGCCAGCCTGGTCAACTGGGAAGTGAAAGCGACCGGGCAAGCGCTGCTGCGCCATTCCGACCTGGCCGCACTGGAAAGTGGTACGCCACGACGCCTCGCCTGCTACCCACTGGCGCCTTGGTCCAACCGCATTGGCGAGGGTGGCTTTGCCCGACCCGAGGGGTGGCAGGCACTGGCACCCAATACCGGGCATGACCCTTACCCGATCCATGGCAGTGCCTGGCAGCAGGCCTGGCAGGTGGAGCACCACAGTGAACAGCGAGCACGGCTGACGCTAGACAGTGCTGTGCCGTTTGCTTACCGGGCCACGCTGGATGTGCATCTGCATGAGGGGTGCCTGAACCTGGACCTGCATGTAACCCATCTGGATGAGTCGGCCAACTGGTACGGGTTGGGGTTGCACCCTTACTTTCCGCGGTATCCCGATACCAAGTTGTACGCATCGGCACGCAACGTGTGGCTGGCCGAGGATGGGCGGTTGCCGTCGTACCAGGCCGAGGTGCCCGAACAATGGCGCTTCAATGCCATGGGGCGTTTACCCGAGACAGTGGTTGATCACGCCTTCAGTGGCTGGCCAGGCGAGTGCGTGATCGAACAGCCCAGCGCGGGTTATCGACTGGCGTGCAGTGCCAATGGGGCCGAACACTTCTTGCTGTATTGCCCGCAGGGACAAGGTTTTTTCTGCTTTGAACCTGTTAGCCACCCAATCAATGCGCATCACCTGCCAGGGCGACCGGGGTTGCGGTTGCTGAACCGGGGGGAGGCAATGACCCTGGGGTTCAGGATGCAGTATCGGGTGTTGTGAGCGGGCTGCCTGAAAAAGGGCCGTCACGATAGCGAACATTGTCTGGCGCCATTTCTCGACGCGCTACACGACCTCAATCCAGCTGCTGATCGCGCAAGTCTTGCGCCAGCATGTCGATAAAGGCCCTGACCTTGGCCGAGCCGTACTTGCTTTCGCGGTGCAGCACATGAATGGGCCAGGGCGCCTCTTCGTACTCGGCCAGCAGCACCTGTAACTGCCCGCTGGCCAGTTCGTCTGCCACTTGGTACGACAGCAGCCGGGCAATCCCCAGCCCGCCGCTGGCAGCTGCGATTGCCCCGTCATTGCTGGTTACCGTCAGCCGTGGCTTCATGCGCACCAAGGTCGGCTCGTCGGTCACTCCGAAGCGCCAACCCGCCCGCGGCGACAGGTTGGTGGTGCCGATTATCGCATGCCCGGCCAGGTCCGACGGGTGCTTCGGCACACCATGGCGCGCCAGGTAGTCGGGTGAGGCACACAACATGCGCCGCACCCTGCCCACCCGCAACGCCTTCAACCCGGAGTCGGGCAACGGCCCGATGCGCACGGCCACGTCCATGCCCTCCTCGACCATGTTCACCACGCGGTCGAGAAAAAACGCGGAAACATCGACTTCCGGGTACTGCTGCAGGTAACGGACGATGCACGGCATGACGAACTTCTTGCCGAACAAAATCGGCGCGGTCACCGCCAGGTCGCCCCTGGGCGTCGCATTGATGCCGGCAGCGGCTTCATTGGCCTCGTGAATACTGGCGAGGATGTGCCGGGTGTCTTCCAGATAGCGGCCGCCGGCCTCGGTCAGACGCACGCTGCGTGTTGTGCGCAGCAACAGTTTGACCCCGAGCTGCTCTTCCAGGGCGCTGACGGCGCGGGTGACGGCGGCCGCAGAAATGTCCAGACGGCGGGCAGCCGCGGCGAAGCTTTCCAGCTCGCCGACGGCGACGAATACCTTCATCAGGTGGATCTGGTCCATGCGGGCTCCTGAGGGTAATGGGGCGTGCGGATTATCGTTCATCTGGATGCGTGGTGTTAGCTGTGCCGGCCTCTTCGCGGGCAAGCCCGCTCCTACGACTGGCTTGAATCAGACATCCAGCACCAACGCCTGCGTCCCCTCCTCCCCCTTCGCTGGCACAGCACAACAGATCAGCACCGACCCTGCTTCCGGCAACTCTGCCGGCGGATTCGGATAATGCACCTGGCCGCTCACCAGCCGGGTCTTGCAGGTACCACACGAACCACCCCGGCAACTGAACTCCGGTGCCAGCCCACGCGCCTCGGCCAGTTCCAGCAAGGTGCCGCTACCGGGCACCCAGCGAGCCTCCTTGGCCGACGCAGCAAAATACACCGGCACCGGTTCGTCGGCGGCAGGCGGCTGTTGCAAGATTGGCTGGTCTGCGTCGCTGTGCCGCCGCAGCGTCGACGGGCCAAACGCTTCGGCGTGAATCCGCGCATCCGGCACATGCACCCCACGCAGCCCTTCGTAAAGCTGCTGGGTGAAGCTGCCCGGCCCACACAGGTAGAAATCGTAGTCGTCCAACGCCAGCGTTGCCTTGACCTGTTCGATACCCAACCGGCCGGCAAACTCGTAATCACGACCGACCTGCGCGTGCCCTTCAGGCTGGCTCAGGGCGCGGTGTATATGCAGTAGTTCGCCAGCCTGTTGCTGCAAGGTCGCCAGTTCCTGCTGGAACGGCAAGTCGGCCAGGCTGCGTGCGCCATGGAACAGATGAATGCGCCGGGCCTGCCCCGTCCTCAACTGCTGACGCAGCATGGCCAGCAACGGCGTGATGCCCACCCCCGCGCCGATCAGCACCAACGGGCGCGTGCTTTGCTGATCAAGCGTGAAGCTGCCCATCGGCGACCGCACATTCAACACCTCGCCGGCCACAACGTGCTCATTCAAATACCGCGAAGCCGGGCCCTGGGCTTTGACGCTGATGCGCAAGAATCCATCGTCGGGGGCACTTGAAAGGCTGTAGGTGCGGATCAGCGCCGGCTCGCCATCACGCGGCACCTGCACAGGCAGATGCTGGCCAGGGGCAAAGGCCACATGGCAGCCTGCCGGTGGTTCGAGATAGAACGAGCGGATGTCGCGGCTTTCCTGCTCCACCCGCAGCACCCGCCAGGCCAGCCATTGGCGCTGTTGTTGCCGCTGCTCCAGGCGCGCATCGGCCTCGGCCCAGGTACCGGTCATCAGACTGGTCGGCGCGTATTCCTTGAAAGCCCAGCGCAGCGCAACGGCTGCCGGACGCCACACCACCTGCTCGACCTGCAGTGTCCATAACCGCTCAGCCCCTTCAAAGGCCTGGATGGCCGGGCTGTCCAGCAGCACCTCCGCACGCCCGTACAGTTGCAACACATTGCCATTATTGAAGTCGATGAACAGCAAGCCGGCCCGCGGGTTGACCACCAGGTTGCCCAAGGTGTTGAAATGCAGATTGCCAGCATAGTCGGGAATCGTCAGCCGATTACCTTCGACCTTGATGAACCCTGGCCGGCCACCACGATGAGAGACATCTACCGAGCGCTGGCCGTCAGCATGCTGGACATAGCTGGCGACGAAGAAGGTATCGGCCGCCTGGATCATGCTGACGGTTGAGGTATCCAGTGTTGTCGCATCGATGCGCCCGAGGGCGGGTTCGGTGACGCGGGTGTAGTCACGCAACTGGATGTACTGCGGGCAGTTGCCAAACGCCTGCTCTACGGCCACTTGCAGTTGCCCTTGGGCAGCGTGACGGATCTGCCCGTTGATGCGATTGCGCCGACGGGTGTGCAGTTCGATCCCCAGCAGGCCGACCGCCTGCCCGGCTGCCAACCCGGGGGTGGCGGGGTCATCTGCTGGCAGCGTGGTGTGGATCGTCAGCATACGGGGGTCGGGCGAGCTTACGAACCCTTCTGGCCCCTCCAGCAGCGTGGCCCAAGGCCGACCCTGGGCATCCACACTGGCGGCGACCATGAAGGGTAACTGGTGATAGAACGTTCGGTGCTGGTCGGGCATGTGGTCACGAATGACCTTTTGCCCGAACGCCTCCATGCGTTCTGCTACACCGACCTTTTCCTGCAGGGTCTTTTCACCCGTATGCCAGGGCGAGGGGCGGTGATCAGGAGATTGTTGCATGGCGGCGTTCCTCGCGATGGCGGGGTTTCAGGCGTGGGTTTGCAGCCCGATCACGGTGCGCGGCATGGGGACGAAACGCGGCAGCGCCTCGATCCGCGCCAGCCAGTTGCGCACATTGGCATAGGGCTCCAGCGACACGTTGCCTTCGGGGGCGTGAGCGATGTAGGAGTAGTTGGCAATGTCCGCGATCGTGGGTGTGCTACCCGCCAGGAATGGCGTCTTCGCCAACTCGGCATCGATCACCTTGAGCAAGGTGTGGGCACGGGAAATCACTTCGTCGGCATTGAATGAAGCCCCGAACACCGTGACCAGGCGGGCGGCGGCCGGGCCAAAGGCCAGCGGGCCGGCAGCGACTGATAACCAGCGTTGCACACGGGCGGCGGCGGCAGGTTCTTCGGGCAGCCAGGCACCGTTGTCATATTTTTTGGCCAGGTAGACGAGGATGGCGTTGGAGTCGGCAATCACCGTGCCGTTGTCATCGATGACCGGAACCTGGCCGAACGGGTTGAGGGCGAGGAAGTCCGGCTGCTTGTGCGCGCCTTTGGCCAGGTCGACGAACACCAGCTCGGTGGGCAGGTTCAGTAGCGAGAGCATCAACTCGATGCGATGAGCATGGCCAGACTTGGGGAAGTTGTAGAGCTTGATCGGGTTCGACATGGGCTTGGCTCCTGGTCAGCGCCGGGATGGGGCTGATGGAGCACATGCTGCACTGGATCGGCTGGCAGCAGAATCAGTGCGCAGGGGAAACCATAATTTCGCAGGGCGGAATAATGGTTTCCAAACACTTGCGCTGGCGCCTGCAGGTGAGCGCTAGCCTACGATCCGATCAGTGCAGTTTTTTGAAATGTCGGTACAGCCCACGCGCAGCCTCGACCACCTGCGGCACACAGGCCTGGATATCCTCATTGCTCATCTGGTCCAGCAGCTCGAAGTTATCTTCCAACCCATGTAGCGAAATGGCCTTGAGGAGCGGGGCCTGCTCCGGTGGCAACTCGCCCCAACCGGCCACCTGGGTACCGCGCATGTAGCCGAAACACCACTCCTCCATCACGATCACAGTGCCCTGCTCGCATTCGCGTTCCTCGAACAGCGGTTCGAACTGGTCGACCTCATTGCTCAGTTCTTCTGCCACCTGGCTGGCATAACGCAGCATCAATGCCGTGTAGGCCTCCTCATGGGCGGGCTTCTTGAACTTCGGTACCTTGCCACCCGCTACCGCCGGCAGCCATTGTTCCGGCAGGACAGTGATCGGCGAACTGGCGAGTGCGACGAAAAAGCCATTGAGCTCGGCCAGGTCCAGCACCGAGTAGTCATTGCCATAGGTGATCAGCAGGTCTTCGAGGCGGTCTAGTTCTTTTTCGCTGAGTACGGGGAGCATGGGTAAGAATCCTGGGAAGCAAAAGTGTGTGCACCCTAGCACAGCAACGCCGGAAGGGCTGCCCGCGCGAACGCCCGCGCGGGCAGATGGTTCAGGGCTGCAACCAGTCCTGCAGCTCATGTTGCCGGTCGGTGCCTATCAGCAGCCACAGCAAGATGCGGCATTTGCGCGGGCAGAGTTGCCCAGCCATGTAGACGCCTTTTTTCTGCAGGTCGATCTCTGCACCAGCAAACCCGTAGGTTGCCCGGGCTGTAGGCCCCCTACCTGTGCGCGTAGCAACCATGACCGGCAAGGTGGGCGCCAGGTGTTCCAGCACTTCGGACCAACTGGCGGAAACATGCCCAGCACCGAAACCGGCGATGACCACCCCCTCATAACCCAATGTGGCCACAGCCCGCAGCAGCGCCGTGTCCGCATCCAGGCAGGCTTCCAGCAGGGCAACGCGCTGGTCGGTGCGATACGGTAACGGCAACACTTTCCGTCGCCCGGGCGGATGGCGATACAACACAACACCCTCCACAACGTCGCCCAACGGGCCACATCCGGGCGACTCGAATGCCGCCATCGCCAGGCTGGCCGTCTTGCGAACCCTTGCCGCGCAGTGGACCTGATCATTCATGACCACAAGCACACCTCGCCCACGGCTGTCTTGTGCCAATGCAACCTGAGCCGCAGCCAACAAATTGGCCGGCCCATCATTGCCCGGCTGACTCGCCGAGCGCATGGCACCGGTCATCACCAATGGCGCATCGAATGGCCAGAGCAGATCCAGGAAATAGGCCGTTTCCTCAAGGCTGTCGGTCCCTTGGCTCAATACCAAGGCCTGAGCTCCGCGCTCCACCTCGCCCCGGGCCCATGCCAGCACCTCCAGCAACGTCGCGAAGCCCAGCGATGCACTGGGGAGCAGGCACAATGAAGCAACGTTCAACTGCGCCATCTCGCGCAACTGTGGAACCTGAAGCAGTTGCCGCTCACAATCCAGACTTGGCGTCACACCATCCCCGACAGCACCGGCCCGCATACTGACCGTGCCGCCCAGAGTAGCGATCGACAGCCTGGGCAGGCTCGAATGTTCGCTCATGCTTCTCCCCCCACAATCAACCCGACTACCGGCACAATGCCAAGCGTGCAGATGGCCATCGACACCACATTGCCGATGTAGCCATGCACATAGGCCGGCAACCTCTGAGTGATCGCCACTGCCAGCGGCGGAGCCACCAGTGCACCCAGCACTGCACTGGCCACCACCACTTGCCAGCTGCCGCCATGTGTCAACACCGCGGCCGGGACGATCGACACGATCGGAATGTAGGTAGGGTACCACCCACGGGCTTTCCACTGTCCACGCCAGCATACAACCCCGACCAGGGATGCCAGGGCCTGCCCGGCCACTATTTGCATCACCAGCATAGAACCGTAGGACAGTGCAGCCGGGCTCAACAGGTAAGCCAGCAACACACCCAGCAGTAGCCCGAGGCTGGCCAGTTCATTACCAAAGAATGGGGCTTCGCTGAAGTCGGCCAGAACGCGCCGCAAAGTCCAGACCACACCGTAGTCAGGCTGATTGACAACCGGCTCCACGACGGTGGGTTCACGGCATTGGCGTACCCATGAAGGAAAGCGCTTGCACAGGATGAAGGCCACCACGCTTGCCACTGCCATGCCACTCACATTGCCCACTACCACGGGCAACTGCAGGGGATAACACAGGTAATTGACCATCAGCAGGCTGGCCGGTGTTACCAGTAGAGCCCCCATTAGCGCCCCCGTGAGCGTCACCCGCCAGCCCGCACCAAAAAGCAAGACCATGGCTGCCGGCAATGACACGAAGGCAACGAACGTTGGTTGCCAGATGCCACTGGCCAAGGTCCATCCCCACAACGCATGGCTGAGCAGCAAGCCCAAGAGCGAGCTGGTAAACACCCATGGCCATAATCCGCTGCCATAGCAAATGGCAAAGCCCTGCCAGCGGTACCCTCGCAGCTGCGCCCAGTGCGCCAGGCACGCCCCCAGCAGCAAGCCTAGCGCGGGCAGTTCGTGCTTGTAGAAAGCCACTTCACTGATATCACCAACAATCCAGCGCAAGCGGCTGAGCGGCTCATCGAGCGTCGCCACCCTCTGTGCATAATCCAGCCATTGGCCATGGCCAAGGCTTGCAGCGAAAAACACCAGCAGGCAGCCGAACATCAACACAAGCCAATGCTGCTGTCGTGAGAAGAAGTGCGTGTTCATTCGCAACTCCTCAACGTGGCATAGGTGCATGCAAGCGATAGCCAAGGGTGGCATCGTAGAGGTCGGTGCGCCGGTCTCTTGGCAGGTCGTTGAGGCTGTTCCAGATAGGTGCCGAGCGTGCACTGCTCAAATCGACATCGGCATAGATAATCTCCTCGGCTTCTGCACTGCCCACCTCGCCGATCGGCCAGCCATTGGTACCGGCGATCAGCGAGCAGCCCAGGAAGCGCCCGCCCCGTTCGCTGCCGACACGGTTCGCGGCGGCGATATAAACGTTGTTGACATGCGCTGCCGTCATGGTCAGGTACGAGGCCATGCAGCGCCCTGCATCATCGAACAACGGCGGCGGGGTCCATACCCAGTTGTTGAGGCTGCAGATGATGTCGGCACCTTGCGCGGCCATCACCCGTGGTACTTCCGGGAACCAGATGTCCCAGCAGATCAGCAGGCCGATACGGCCGATAGGCGTCTCGAACACCGGGAACCCCAGGTCACCAGGGGTGAACCAAAGCTTTTCCTGGTTCCACAGATGCGCTTTGCGGTAGTGCCCGAGCAGGCCTTCGGGGCCAAACAGTACAGCACTGTCGTAGAGCTTCAGCCCGTCACATTCGGCAAACCCCGCAGCCAGGTATACCTGGTACTGCTTGGCGAAGTCGGCCCAGGTTTTCAGGCAAGGGCCGTCCTGCAGCACCTGCGCATGGGAATAGGCTTCGGCACGGGAGTTGAAGGTGTAGCCCGTGTTGGCCAGTTCAGGCAGTACGATCAGGTTGGCACCTTCGCGTGCTGCGCGCCGGGCCAATGCCAGGCCTCTGCTCACGTTGCTCTCACAGTGCTCAAGACCGACCTGAGGGTCGTACTGGATGACAGCGATACGTACGGGGCTGACGGGGGAACAGGATTCAGACATGGCGGCTTCCTTTTTGTGGTTGTTTTGGAAGGACGCCAGTAAAGCGATGTTGGGCCAGGGAGCGACAGTCAGGAGAGTCCTATGGGACCAAAGGAAAGTCACATAATGGCAGTAGGACTCCCCCTACAAAATGGCCCGTACGCCGTTATTTCCCAACCTGATCTTGTTCGAGAAGCCGGCGGTAGTCGAAGCAGAGATCCGGGGGATTAGGGAAACGTGCGGCCCATGGCTGCATAGGCAGTGATGGGTCGATGGCCAGATCGGCAGGAGGGTTGTGTGTCGAACCAATAGTCATGTTCTCGGGTTCTCCATGAGTAGAGAACCTGAGAATGATCAATTGCAACAGGCGTGAAGTGGTTGCCATCTACCACCCGCCGGCACCTACAGGATCTGAGATACCTGTGGGTGCCGGCTTACAGCGATAAGGTCGTCAGGGCTTACACCGCCAGCGCGCGCTCACGCAGCTCGCTGTTGAGGATGCGGTCGTTCTCGCTGTAATCGACCGGGCAGTCGATCACGTGCACACCCGGGGTCTTGATGCAGTGCTCCAGCAGCGGCAGCAGGCCTTCGGCGCTTTCCACGCGGTGGCCGTTGGCGCCGTAGGCTTCGGCATACTTGACGAAGTCCGGGTTGCCGTAG
>NZ_JAECZP010000018.1:0-118220 GCF_019691255.1 Pseudomonas sp. USTB-Z | reverse complement strand
GCATCGACGCTGAAACCCCGGGGCTGCTGTGCAGCCCTTTCGCGACGCAAGGCCGCTCCCACACGGATCGCGCCAGCTTTCAGAAATTGAGCAAGACAGTTGCTCCCACAGAGGCTATTTTCCTGTGCTGGCCAATACCCGTTGCCAGTCCGGTTCGTTCAAGCGCCCCAGGATGCGTGCCTTGCCATTGCCATCCACCGATACGAACAGGGCGCTGGCATAGTTGCTTTGACGTTCGCCGCCGGCAACGTGCTGCTGGCGGGCAAAGTGGTCGATGCAGCCGTTGTGAGTCACCAGCACCAGGTTGTAGCCCGCGCGTTTGTGTGCAAGCGCTTCGTTGGCGAACTGGCTGTCGCAGCTTTCGAGCCAGTCCTCGCTGGCCACCGCCTGACCCAGTATGAAGTGCGCGGTTTGCCGGGTGCGCAGTTTCGGGCTGCTGAGCAGGTCGGCTTTGTTCAGGCCCAGCTGGTGCAGCCCTTGGCCCACGCGGGCAGCGGCCTGGCTGCCGCTCAGGGTGATCCCCGTGGAGTCGTCCAGGCAGGGGCCGGGGGCGCTGTCGCAGCGTTCGGCGTGGCGGATCATCACGATCACCGCACCGTCGGCCCAGTCCTGCAGCAGGCCGCTGTCACTCAGTTGTTGCTCGTTGCCAAGGTCCACGATATGCGTCCTCGTCGCCAGCCAGGTGGTCAACGCCGCCACAACCATGCACAGGCCCAAGGCGGCTCCGACGGCTTTGCGAGTCAGGCGTCGCTTGCGCCGGGCATGAATGGCGGGGTGCCCCAGGGTGTTGCTCGATAGCATGCGTTGCTCCGTTGGCAGTGCCGCGGCTGGCGCGGTGGTGGATGGCGGCATCCTGCCAAGCGGCCTGTCGGGGGCCGGTGAAGGGCGTGTGAAAATTGCATTTGGCGGCTGCCGGCTGGGTGAAACCCGCGCCCGCGCCTACGCTGTAAACTGCAAGGCGGTAAACCGGAGCAGGCCCGATGACCCCCATCCTCGAACTGGAAAGCGCACGGCTGGTGCTGCGCCAATGGCATGACGATGACTTGCGCGAGTTCGCCGCACTGTGCGCCGACCCACAGGTGATGCGCTACTTTCCGGCGCCGCTGACGCGCGTTGAGGCGGCTGCGTTGATCGGCCGCGTGCGTGGGCATTTCAATGAGTACGGTTTTGGTTTGTGGGCCCTGGAGCGCAAGGACAGTGGCGCGTTCATCGGCATGACCGGGTTGCTCAATGTCAACTTCGACGCGCCTTTTGCCCCGGCGGTGGAGATCGGCTGGCGCCTGGCACGTCGTCACTGGGGCCTGGGCTTTGCCAGCGAGGCGGCGTGGACCTGCCTGCGTTGTGCTTTTGCCCAATTGCGCCTGGAGGAGGTCGTGTCGTTCACCAGCGAATGCAACCTGCCGTCGCAAAAGGTGATGCAAGCCATCGGCATGCAGCAGGACCTGCACGGCAGCTTCGAGCACCCCCGGCTGCCCATCGGCCACCCGCTGCGCCCGCATGTGCTGTACCGGATCGATCGCGCGCATTGGGAGCGCACCCTGCGCGCCTGAATGCACAGCCATGCCCGGCGCGAATGACAAACGCTGTATCATTTGCCTACTTGGAAGGCGCTTGCCCGTAACACGTTCAGCGCCTGTGAAATCGAGCGCCGCTCGGGCGGCGCATCGCGAGCTAGGCTCGCTCCTACGGAGAACCGCCGATGAGTCATGTGTTGGACGACCTGGTCGACCTGTTGAGCCTCGAATCCATCGAGGAGAACCTGTTCCGTGGACGTAGCCAGGACCTGGGCTTCCGCCAGCTTTACGGTGGCCAAGTGCTGGGCCAGTCGTTGTCGGCTGCCAGCCAGACAGTGGAGGACGCGCGCCATGTGCATTCGTTGCACGGCTACTTCCTGCGCCCGGGCGATGCCAGCCTTCCAGTGGTTTACTCGGTAGACCGCGTGCGCGATGGCGGCAGCTTCAGTACACGGCGGGTGACGGCGATCCAGAAGGGCCAGACCATCTTCACCTGCAGTGCATCGTTCCAGTACGACGAGGAAGGCTTCGAGCACCAGGCGCAGATGCCTGACGTGGTCGGCCCGGAAAACCTGCCTACCGAAGTCGAACTGGCCCGTGCCATGGCCGACCAGTTGCCCGAGCGCATTCGCGACAAGGTGCTGTGTGCCAAGCCGATCGAGATCCGCCCGGTCACCGAGCGCGACCCGTTCAACCCCAAGCCGGGCGAACCGGTGAAGTACGCCTGGTTCCGCGCCGACGGCAACCTGCCGGACGTGCCTGCCCTGCACAAGTACATGCTGGCCTACGCCTCGGACTTCGGCCTGCTGACCACGGCGTTGCTGCCCCATGGCAAATCGGTGTGGCAGCGCGACATGCAGATCGCCAGCCTCGACCATTCGCTGTGGTTTCACGGCAACCTGCGCGCCGACGAGTGGCTCCTGTACGCCACCGATAGCCCCTGGGCCGGTAACTCCCGTGGCTTCTGCCGCGGCAGCATTTTCAACCAGGCCGGGCAACTGGTGGCATCGTCGAGCCAGGAAGGCCTGATTCGCCATCGCAAGGACTGGGCATGAGCCTGGGCGAGGTGCGCAACTGGGTGTTCGACATGGACGGCACCCTGACCGTGGCCGTGCACGACTTCGCCGCCATTCGGGTGGCGCTGGACATCCCGGCCGAACACGACATCCTCACCCACCTGGCGGCCTTGCCGGCAGAGGAAGCGGCGGCCAAGCATGCCTGGTTGCTGGAGCACGAAAGGGACCTGGCAACGGCCTCCACGGCGGCCACCGGGGCGGTGGAGCTGGTGCGCGAGTTGGCCGGGCGCGGGTGCCGGCTGGGTATTCTGACCCGCAATGCGCGTGAGCTGGCGCATGTAACGCTGGAGGCCATCGGCCTGGCGGACTGCTTCCCGGTGGAACACATTCTCGGGCGTGACGAGGCTGCGCCGAAGCCGAGCCCGGATGGGCTGCTGAAGATTGCCAGCGCCTGGGGCGTGACGCCGAGCGAACTGGTGATGGTGGGGGATTACCGCTTTGACCTGGACTGTGGGCGGGCGGCGGGGGCGCGCACGGTGCTGGTGAACCTGCCGGACAATCCCTGGCCGGAACTGGTGGATTGGCATGCGGCGGATTGCCGAGCGTTGAAGGTGATGCTGGGCTGATGCGTGTGTTGGCCATGCGGGCCTCTTCGCGGGCATGCCCGCTCCCACAGGTATTGCGCACGTCTCGGGGCCTGTGGTGCCTCTGTGGGGGTGGGCGTGCCCGCGAAAGGGCCGGATCTGTCTATGCTGAACCCCATTCTTTGCTCTGATACGGAGACCCACCCATGAGCAGCAAGGCCATCTACGTACAACCCGGCGGCGGCTACGACAAGGTCGAGGTCGGCACCTGCGAGGCCCAGGCCCCCCAGGCCGGCGAGATTACCGTGCGCCTGCACGCCAGTTCCCTCAACTACCACGATTTCGCCGTGGTCAGCGGCATGTGGGGCCCGAGCGAGCGGCGCATCCCCATGGCCGATGGCGCCGGCGAGGTGGTTGCGGTGGGGGCTGGCGTCACTGAGTTCCAGGTCGGCGACAATGTGGTCAGCACCTTCTTCCCCGACTGGCTCGATGGCCAGGCCAATGTCGAGGGCTTTGCCCGGGTGCCCGGCGACGGCATCGATGGCTACGCCCGTGAACAGGTGACTGCCCGCGCCACCGCCTTCACCCTGGCACCCCAGGGTTTCAGCCATGCCGAGGCTGCCACCCTGACCACCGCCGGCCTTACCGCCTGGCGGGCGCTGATGAGCGATGATCACCTCAAGCCCGGCGACACGGTGCTGGTGCAGGGTACCGGCGGTGTGTCGATTTTCGCCCTGCAGTTCGCCAAGCTGGCGGGCGCGACCGTGATCGCCACCTCGTCCAGCGATGCCAAGCTGGAGCGCCTGAAGGCCCTGGGTGCCGACCACCTGATCAACTACAAGAGCACCCCGGCCTGGGGTGAGAAGGTGCGCGAGCTGACTGGCAACCGTGGTGTCGATCATGTGATTGAAGTGGGCGGCCCGGCGACGCTGGAGCAGTCGATGATTGCTGCGCGCATTGGCGGGCATGTTTCGCTGATCGGCATCCTTACCGGGGTGGCCGGGCAGTTGCCGTTGGTGCAGGCGCTGGTGCGGCAGATTCGGCTGCAAGGGGTGCTGGTTGGCAGCCGAGCGCAGCAGCAGGCGATGGTGCGGGCGATCGACGCCAACGGCCTGCGGCCGGTGGTGGACAAGCATTTCGAGCTGGAACAGATCGTCGAGGCGTTCCGTTACCAGGAGAGCAACCGGCATTTCGGCAAGATCTGCCTGACCTGGTGAAGTGAGGGCAGGGTAGCTGGATGTAACGGCCACCCTGCACGCCACTCTGTTCGTAGCATCAAGCCCGAGGCCTTGCACTGCCTGACAGTCAGTCCGGCAGTAGCCGGTCTCGGCTGTTGGACAGGTGCAGGCACACTGCCGCCCGAGCGGCATCCGGGTCTTGTCGGCGGATGGCATTGAGGATCGCCTCATGCTCCAGGTTGGCCAGGTACGCTTGCCGCGCCAGCTTGGCCCCCGCGCGCTCGGCCAGGGCCATGCGGTTGCGCGGTATCAGGCCGTTACCCAGTTGCAGCAGCATCTCGGTGAAATACAGATTGCCGGTGGCCTCGGCAATCAGCAGGTGAAAGCGCCGGTCGGCTTCGATGCAGCTGTCGCCGGCAGCGGCCAGGTCCTGATAGTCATCCAGCGCCTGGCGCATGCGCGCCAGTTGCCCTTCATCACGACGCAGTGCGGCCAGCGCGGCAGCCTGGCCCTCAAGGCCAATACGCAGCTCCAGCAGGTCGCGCACATTCGCCGCGCTCTCCGCCGCAACGCGCAGGCCGGCCTGGGCCTGGCGCTCCATCACGAACGTACCGATCCCGTGGCGCGGCTCCACCAACCCCGAGGCCTGCAGCTTCGACAAGGCTTCGCGAACCACTGTGCGGCTGACCCCGTGCTCGCGCACCAAGGTGTTTTCCGAAGGCAGTTTGTCGCCTGGTTTGAAGGTGCCCAGCAAAATCTGCTGGGTCAGGCTGGAAACCAGGTCGTGGGCACGGCTGTGGCCGCGTTTGCGCGCGTGTTCGGGTTCCATGTGTGATCCGCTTCTTGATTGGCTTGTACGACAAGTTAATCGATAGAAATATTTTTTGCCGATTTTTCGCGCATCCAATTCAGCATGTAGTTGATCTGTTTTTGCACGTTAGGATCAAATTGGCATTGTGACAGCTTGTATTTTGCTATTTTGCCGACGTTAATGATCTTGTCGTACAACCTCGCTGCGAATAAGCTCCTCCCCACTGCCATGTCAGACAACCCGACCCGCACAAAAACAATTAGTGGGAGATCCGCAAGTGAACGACACCCTCGCTCCGTCTGCCCGGCATGAAGGCGACGCGTTGGCCAGTGCCGTGGCCAAGGTCAAGCGCCACGTCCTGCCGCTGTTCGTCATCATGTTCATCGTCAACTACCTCGACCGCGTCAACATTGGCTTCGTCCGCCCGCACCTGGAAAGCGACCTGGGCATCAGCGCTGCGGCCTTTGGCTTTGGTGCCGGGCTGTTCTTCATCGGTTACGCGCTGTTCGAAGTCCCTTCGAACATGCTGCTGCAAAAGGTCGGTGCCCGGCTGTGGCTGACCCGTATCATGTTCACCTGGGGGCTGGTGGCCACGGCCATGGCCTTCGTGCAGAACGAAACCCAGTTCTACGTGTTGCGTTTTCTGCTCGGAGTGGCCGAAGCAGGCTTCTTTCCTGGCGTGATCTACTACTTCACCCGCTGGCTGCCGGCGGCAGAGCGCGGCAAGGCCATTGCCATCTTCCTCAGTGGCTCGGCGCTGGCTTCGTTGATTTCCGGGCCGCTGGCCGGGGCGTTGATGCAGATCCAGGGCCTGGGCCTGCATGGTTGGCAGTGGATGCTGTTCATTGAAGGCATGGCCTCGGTGGTGCTGTGCTTCTTTGTGTTCTTCTGGCTCGACTCCAAGCCGCAGGACGCCAAGTGGCTGAGCAAGGCCGAGCAGGACGCGCTGGTCGCCACCATCGACCGCGAGCAGCAAGCGCGTGAGGCCATCGGCGCGGTCAGGCCGTCGGCCTGGAGCCTGCTCAAGGACCGCCAGATCGTGCTGTTCTGCCTGATCTACTTCTGCATCCAGCTGACCATCTATGCCGCCACCTTCTGGCTGCCCAGCATCATCAAGCGCATGGGCGACCTCAGTGACATGCAGGTCGGTTTCTTCAACTCGATCCCTTGGCTGATCTCGATCCTGGCCATGTACGCCTTCGCCGCCGGTTCCGCGCGCTGGAAGTTCCAGCAGGCCTGGGTGGCCGGCGCCCTGCTGGTCGCTGCCACGGGCATGTTCATGTCCACCACGGGTGGGCCGGTGTTCGCCTTCGTCGCCGTGTGCTTCGCCGCGATCGGCTTCAAGTCAGCGTCGTCACTGTTCTGGCCAATCCCCCAAGGCTACCTGGACGCCCGCATCGCTGCGGCGGTGATTGCCCTGATCAACTCGGTCGGCAACCTCGGCGGTTTTGTTGCCCCCACCACCTTCGGCTTGCTGGAGCAGCAGACTGGCTCGATCCAGGGCGGGCTGTACGGCCTGGCGGTGACCTCGGTGCTGGCGGCGATTGCCATCTTCTTCGTACGCACTCGCCCCAAGGGCGCCCCTTCCGATGACCTCAAGGCCCCTTCGGCCCTGGGCCAGACCCACTGATGACTGCGAGACAACAACCATGAATATGCAGACCAATCCCCCCGTACATGCCAGCACCCCGGTGGTCACCGACCTGCGCGTGGTCCCCGTGGCCGGCCATGACAGCATGCTGCTCAACCTCAGTGGCGCCCATGGCCCGTACTTCACCCGCAACGTGGTGGTGCTGCGCGACAGCGCCGGCAACACCGGCCTGGGTGAAGTGCCCGGTGGCGAGAAGATTCGCCAGACCCTGGAGGACGCCCGCAGCCTGGTGGTCGGCCAGCCGATCGGCCATTACCAGCGTGTGCTCAATGCCATGCGCCAGACCTTCGCCAACCGCGACTCGGCGGGCCGCGGCCTGCAGACCTTCGACCTGCGTATCACCGTGCATGCGGTGACGGCCATTGAGTCGGCATTGCTCGACCTGCTCGGCCAGCACCTGAATGTGCCGATGGCGGCGCTGCTGGGCGAGGGCCAGCAACGCGATGCGGTGAAGATGCTCGGTTATCTGTTCTACATCGGCGACCGCCAGCAGACCGACCTGGCCTACCGCAACGAAGCCGACAGCGATGACGACTGGTTCCGCCTGCGCCACGAAAAGGCCCTGACCCCGGAAGCAGTGGTGCGGCTGGCCGAGGCCGCCAAGGCGCGCTATGGCTTCAGCGACTTCAAGCTCAAGGGCGGCGTGCTGCGTGGTGAAGAAGAGATGGAGGCCGTGACAGCGCTGGCCGAACGCTTCCCCGAAGCGCGCATCACGCTCGACCCCAATGGCGCGTGGTCGCTGAAGGAGGCCATCGCCCTGTGCCGTGACAAGCACAATGTGCTGGCCTACGCCGAAGACCCCTGTGGCGCCGAGAACGGTTACTCGGGCCGCGAGGTGATGGCCGAGTTCCGCCGCGCCACCGGGCTGCCCACTGCGACCAACATGATCGCTACCGACTGGCGACAGATGGGCCATGCCATTCAGTTACAGTCGGTGGACATTCCGCTGGCCGACCCTCACTTCTGGACCTTGCAGGGTTCGGTTCGGGTGGCGCAGATGTGCAACGACTGGGGGCTGACCTGGGGTTCTCATTCCAATAACCACTTCGACATTTCGCTGGCGATGTTCACCCAGGTGGCGGCTGCGGCGCCGGGTGAAATCACTGCGATCGATACCCACTGGATCTGGCAGGATGGCCAGCGGCTGACGCGTGATCCGCTGCGCATTGTCGATGGGCATGTGCGGGTACCGGCGCGGCCGGGCCTGGGCGTGGAACTGGACGAAGACCAGCTGGCCAAGGCCCATGAGTGCTACCGCAACATGGGGCTGGGCGCGCGCGATGACAGCGTGGCGATGCAGTTCCTGATCTCGGGTTGGAGCTTCGATAACAAACGACCTTGCCTGGTACGGTAAGGCGGCTGGCCGCTCCCACCGGGATTGCGCAAGATTCTAGAAATTGAGCAAGCCAGTTGTTTCCACAGGCCCCACACCAGCCTGAAGCCAGGTGCAATCCCTGTGGGAGCGGGCTTGCCCGCGAAGCATCCAACACAGTGCATGGCACCGGCTCCGCCGGTTTTCGCGGCTAAAGCCACTCCCACAGGGATTGCACCTGGCTTCAGGCTGGTGTGGGGCCTGTGGGGGTGGCAGGCCCTCAAGCGGCTTCAAAAAAGGCCCGCGCCATTGCAACGAAAGACCCCAGCACCGGGTTGGGGTTGTCCTGGCAGAACGCCAGGAAGATTTCTGCCTGTTGCTCCATCCCCTCCAACGGCCGGAATACCACCTGCTCCAGGCGCAGTGCCTGGGCAGAGGCCGGCACCACGGCACAGCCCAGTCCCACATTGACCAGGCCCAGAATCGAATGAGTCTGACCCAACTGGTGCAGGTAGCGCGGCTGCACTTCGTGCCGCGCAAACAGGTTGGCAATACGGTCATGGAAATACCGCCCTTCGTTGGCGCTGTACATCACGAACGGCTGCTGGTCGAAGTCGCTGGGTGTCAGCCGTTCGTGGTTCGCCAGCGCGTGCCCGGCGGGCAGGGCGGCGACGAAGGGCTCGCGGTGGATTGGCAAGTACTCCACCCGCGCGCTGGGCAGTACCTGGCGCACCAGCCCGACATCGATCAGCCCTGCTTCCAGGTCATGCACCTGAGTGCTGGAGACGCGCTCGCTGAGCACCAGCTCGATGTCCGGCAGCGTCTGCCCGGCGTGCACCAGCAAACGGGGGACCATGCTGTACGCCCCAACGGCGGTGAAACCCAGGGTCAGGCGGCCTGCTTCGCCGTGGGCGATGCGCCGCGCGGAGTGGCTGGCCGATTCGGCAATCTGCAAAATGCGCCGGGCATCCTCGAGGAAGCTCGCGCCCGCCAGGGTGAGCCGCGCCTGACGGTTGTTGCGCTCGAGCAGCAGCACACCCAAGGCATGCTCGAGCAGCTGGATCTGGCGGCTAAGCGGTGGCTGGGTCATATGCAGGCGGGTGGCAGCGCGGCCGAAATGCAGCTCTTCGGCCACGGCCACGAAGCAACGCAGCTGGTGCAATTCCACGATTCAAATCCTGAATTATTCAATCCAGCATCTATATTAGACCTGTATCAAATGCAGGCCTAGCATCGACTCATGTCTTCTCAATGCCGGAAGCCCGCGATGACTCACACCCCGATTGAAGTGCTGCTGACCCAGCCCGTACCCGAGGCGATCGATGCCCAACTGGTCAGCGCCTACCACGTGCATCGGTTGTACCAGCAGCACAACCCGCAACAGCTGCTGGACGAAGCCGCACCGCGCATCCGCGGCGTGGTCACCGGCGGTGCCAAAGGCCTGTCTACCGCGCTGATGGACCAGTTGCCTGCCCTTGAGATCATCGCCATCAGTGGCATCGGTACCGATGCGGTGGATCTGCGCCATGCGGCCAGCCGCGGCATCCATGTCACCACCACCCCGGGGGTGTTGACGGCCGACGTTGCCGACCTGGCCATGGGGTTGATCATCAGCAGCCTGCGTCGCCTGGGCGAGGGGGAGCGGCTGGTGCGCGATGGCTTGTGGGGCAAGGTCGACCTGCCGCTGGCGCGCAGGGTCAGTGGCTGCGCGCTGGGCATCGTCGGCCTTGGCCAGGTGGGCAAGGCCATCGCTCGCCGTGCCGCCGCCTTCGACATGAGCATCGCCTACAACGGCCGGCGCGAGCAGCCAGAAACGGGCTATCGCTATGAGCCGGATCTGGTTGAGTTGGCGCGCTCGGTGGATGTCCTGGTCGTGGCCGCTTCTGCTGACGGCGGGCAAGTGCTGGTGACGGCCGAGGTGCTGGAGGCGCTGGGGCCTCAGGGTTACCTGGTCAATGTGGCACGTGGCAAGTTGGTCGATGAAGACGCGCTGGTGGAAGCGTTGCGCGAGCAGCGTATCGCCGGGGCAGGGCTGGATGTATTTGTCGATGAACCACAGGTGCCGCCGGCATTGCTGGACCTGAACCAGGTCAGCCTGCAACCGCACCGGGGCAGCGCGACGCTGCAGACCCGACTGGAGATGGGGCGCATGGTGCTGGACAACCTTCAGGCCTGTTTCCGAGGTGAAGTGCCACCGAATCGGGTGATCGACAGTTAGCCCCCTTTCGCGTGTACAGGTACTACAAGGCCCTTGCGGCCACCCCTTCTGCGTACAAGAACAATCGCTTCCATCGAGAAGCAAGAGGGTCCACATGAACAGCAAATCCGCCGTTGCCGCACCGCAGGCCGTGGCCGGGATCGGTCGCCATCGCTTCCTGGTGCTGGCGCTGATCTTCGTCATTACCGTCATCAACTACGCCGACCGCGCCACCTTGTCGATCACCGGCACCGAGGTGCTCAAGGACCTGGGGCTCGATCCGGTCATGCTGGGCATGATCTTTTCTGCCTTCGCCTGGGCCTACACCCTCGGCCAAGTGCCGGGGGGCTGGCTGCTCGACCGCTTCGGTGCCCGCCGCGTGTACGGTATCAGCCTGATCCTCTGGTCGCTGTTTACCTTGCTGCAAGGCACTGTGGGCTGGATGGGGCTGGCCGGCGTCTCGGCAGCGGTGGCACTTTTTTCAATGCGCTTCATGCTTGGGCTGGTGGAGTCGCCGGCCTTCCCGGCCAACTCGCGCATCGTCAGCTGTTGGTTCCCGACCCAGGAGCGTGGCACTGCATCGGCACTGTTCAATTCGGCGCAGTACATGGCGGTGGTGGTGTTCGCCCCCTTGATGGCATGGATGACCCATGCAATGAGCTGGGAGCAGGTGTTCATCTGGATGGGGCTTCTGGGCTTGCTGCTGAGCCTGTTCTGGTTCCGCTTGTACCATGAGCCCCACAGCGCACCTGGGTTGAGCCGTGAAGAGCTGGAATACATGCGCGAAGGTGGCGCCCTGGTCGACCTGGAAAAGGAACGCAAGGCTGCCAAGAGCAAGCCGACCCGGGCAGAGCTTGCGCAACTGTTCACCAGCCGCAACCTGTGGGCGGTGTACCTTGGCCAGTACTGCATCACTGCGCTGACTTACTTCTTCATCACCTGGTTCCCGATCTACCTGATCAAGGGCCGTGGCATGACCATCATGGAGGCCGGCTGGGTGGCCGCACTGCCGGCAATCTGTGGTTTCACTGGCGGTATTCTGGGTGGCTTCGTATCCGACTGGCTGATCCGCCGTGGCGTGCACCCGTCCAGGGCGCGCAAGACCCCGTTCATCATCGGCATGGGGCTGTCCACCAGCCTGGTGCTGGCCAACTATGTGGATGGCAACGCGGCGGTCATAGCCCTGATGACCCTGGCGTTCTTCGGCAAGGGCCTGGCTGCGGTGGGCTGGGCGGTGCTGTCGGACGTGGCGCCGAAGAAGATGGTCGGCCTGTGCGGTGGCGTGTTCAATGGCATCGGCAACATTGCCGGCATCGTCACCCCGTTGGTGATTGGTTACGTGGTTGCCAGCACCGGCTCGTTTCACAACGCACTCTGGTTCGTGGCCGCCCATGGCGTGCTGGGGATCCTCGCTTACCTGTTGCTGGCCAGGCGCTTCGAGCGTACCGGGCAGGCGTAGGCAGACGCCTTGGCAACAGAGGCCCCGGGAAACCGGGGCTTTTTTGTTGGCGGCTTGCAGAAGCGGGTTCATCGAGCGTCGGCGTGCGGCGAAGATATCGGCACCGGCAACACATCCAAATGAAAAACAAAAGCACCAAATGGCCCGGTGGCGCGATCGGGCATGCCATTCGCGACATCTGGCGCTATTGGAAATGCCCTGTCGTGATCGAACAGTTCCGGGGCGTTCTCGTGTAATTAGCCACAGCCCTGCGGGGCTTAAATGAACCCCGAACCGCACTGACACCTTGCTCTGTGACGCGTGCCAAATATCAACAACAGCGCGCGAGCAACGTGTCGACTTATTGATTTCAAAGGAGATATTTTTCGCCTACGCCTGCCCGTCCTTCCTTGTGTCAGCAAAAAGAGAACAACATCAATGAACACCGTGGGATCTGATGGCAACCTTGCACAAGGTTTCAAGCCACGTCACGTAACGATGCTGTCCATCGCCGGCATCATCGGCGCCGGACTTTTCGTCGGCTCTGGCCATGCCATCGCGGCAGCCGGGCCAGCAACCATAATTTCCTATTTCGTGGCCGGGACCTTGGTGGTACTGGTCATGCGCATGCTCGGCGAAATGGCCGTGGCGCACCCCGACACCGGATCGTTTTCCACCTATGCCGACCAGGCCATTGGCCGCTGGGCCGGCTATACCATCGGCTGGTTGTACTGGTGGTTCTGGGTACTGGTGATTCCTATCGAAGCATTGGCCGCCGGGCATGTGCTGAACGCCTGGTTCCCGCAGGTGGACAGCTGGATCTTCGCCCTGGCTTCGGTGTTGCTGCTGGCCGGTACCAACCTGTTCAGCGTGGCCAAGTACGGCGAGTTCGAGTTCTGGTTTGCCATCCTCAAGGTCACCGCCATCCTGGGCTTCATCGGCCTGGGCTTCGCCGCGCTGATGGGCTGGCTGCCCAACCGCGAGGTCAGTGGGCTGAGCGGGCTGATGGCCGAGTACGGCGGCTTTGCGCCGAAGGGCTGGTCGGCGGTGGTCGGCGCGTTCATCACTGTGATGTTCAGCTTCATCGGCACCGAGGCAGTGACCATTGCCGCGTCCGAGTCCAGCGACCCGTCGCGCAACATCGCCAAGGCCACCCGCTCGGTGATCTGGCGTATCAGCACCTTCTACATCCTGTCGATCTTCGTGATCATTTCGGTGGTGCCGTGGAACGACCCGCAGCTGGCGGTGGTGGGTTCGTACCAGCGTGCGCTGGAAATCATGAACATCCCCAACGCCGCGTTCATGGTCGACCTGGTGGTGCTGGTAGCCGTTACCAGCTGCATGAATTCGTCCATCTACATCGCTTCGCGGATGATGTTTTCGCTGGCCAAGCGCGGTGACGCCCCGGCCTTCCTCAACAAGACCTCCAAGGTCGGTGTACCGCGTGCTGCGGTGTTCGGCAGCACCCTGATCGGTGCGGCCATCGCGGTCCTCAACTACTTCGCGCCGAAGGGCGTGTTCGAGTTCCTGCTGGCCAGCTCCGGCGCCATCGCCCTGTTGGTGTACATGGTTATCGCTATCTCGCAGCTGCGCATGCGCCGCCGACTGGAGCGCGAGAACACCGAACTGAAGTTCCGCATGTGGCTGTTCCCGTACCTGACCTGGGCGGTGATCATTTTCATTGCCGGGGCGCTGGCGGTGATGATGTACACGCCTGAGCATCGGGCGGAAGTGAGCTCGACATTGGGCCTGGCGATCGTGATTTCCTTCCTGGGGATCGTGACGTCGAGGGGCCATGCGCAACCGGTGGCAGCGCGATCGATGGGGTGATTCAGTTCACCTGGCTGTAAGGCAAAGGGCACCCGAGGATGGGTGCCCTTTGTTTTTCTGGGCCAGACGAAGGTTCAGCAGCAAGACATGGGGCGGTTCTTCTGGTGTGCTCCAGCAGACTTTTCAAGTAAGGAAACTGGCATGACCACGTGTAAACTCATCCTGCCCGTGCTGGCCGCCGTGGAGAGTTGTGATGCCGTACTTACCCACCGTTCGGCTGTCGACAGAGGCGCGCGCCCGACCAATATTGCGCCTGGTGACTTTATGCAGTATGTGGTGCGCTTCACCGTTTCGTCACTCTCGTGCAGGGATGCTTTGCACGGATACAAGAGCGCTTTGCGCTAAGAGAAAGGAGCTTTTTATGCACGACGAAGGCAGTTCAACTATAGCGAATGGCGCAGCCGTCGAGTTGCCGCCTGGTGTGTTTCCACCGATGGCGGGCTACACCATCGGAGATCTTCTGGCGGTAGCCAATGCCCCTTTCGAGGCATTGCTGAATAATCACGATACCGACCCTGGGCTGATTCGTGAAACGGTTACTGCGCTGGCCCAGCACTTGTACGCGGCATTCGAAAGAGAGGACGCCCAGTACCAGATTGCCACGTGGTATCAAAAGCCGTACGACCAGCCTGGGAAGCGCCAGCGCAGTATTGAGACCATCGCAGAGCAGTTCGGCGTCATCACGCTGAAGGCAACGGCTGAATCATTGAAGGGGTCACCGTTGCTCGGCCTGGGCAAGGCGTTCTATATGAGCCTTGTCGATGCCGCCGGGCAGGCCATAAAGACGCATATTCTGAAGTTGAATCAGGGCTGATGATCTGCCGATGTTCACCCTCGTAGTGTCCGTCACTACCACGCCCGCCCCTGACCTCACCGTTGCGCTCGCTGCCCTGGTCGAAACCGATACGCTGCGACCACACCTGCCAGCGCACCATGCGTGATGAGGCGATGACGAGCGGTGTTATGCACCTGCATGCGTAGCTTGGGGGCGGCGGCGATGACCTGGCGTAAACGGGCAGGGATACCCAGGGCGTCCTTGACCGTTTTCAGAAACTTGCAGCCAGTGTCCTGAAGCTCATGGCGTGACGCCCTTCAGCGCATACAGGTTTGCGTGGCGTTACTGCGTGGCACTCGGCTGGGCAACTTTGCCTTGCCTCAGGCCGAGGCCCAGCAAGCAGCTGGGAGCGAGGTAAAGATCATGCGTTGAACCCCGTCGACAGTATCGGGTTTGGCATTGACCAGAATCTAGCGGCGCATGTTTTAGGGACGCGTCGAACCAGGGAGATGGCGAAATGGACAATAACTGGGGTACGGGTAGAGCGGGCGGCGGCCTGGATGGTGGATATACCGGGTCGCTCGATCATGCAATCTCCAACCTGCATGTCGGGCGCAGTCAGGGGCGCCAGCAAGGTCGTAAAGAGGGCTTCGACGAGGGGCGCTCTCAAGGCTATGCGCAAGGCTGGGACGCAGGGGTGGTATGTGCCAACCAGAAACTGGAGCCGCTCAGGGGGTACGTGAGGCAGTACTTCGAGGAGGCGGTGCAGCTTCGGGCTGTTGTGCAGCGCCAGAAAACCATCATCGACCTGATGTACCAGCAATTGTCCCAGGTCGCCGGCGCGGCCAAGCGCGCTGAGGCTAAACCGACGGCTAGCGAGTCCGAAGCATTTGCAGCCTTGCAGAGCAGTAATGAGTTGCTCAAGGCAAGGCTCGAGGTGATGGACATGCATTATGCAGCTGCGCTCGAGCAGTCCAGGCTGAGGCAGCTGCAATACAAGCGCAGCCTGGTGTTCATGCGGGCGGTGCAAGGGCTACTGGAAGAACTGGTTCACGGCGATAACCCCGAAGCGCGGGACATCCGGCAACGCTTTGTGAAGCGTTACCAGGACCAGGTTGCAAGGGATTTGTGTGCAGGCGAAATCCAGGTCGCCCCTGAACTGGATGAGGTGTTCGGCAAGCAGCTGCCGGAAACGCAGCGGTTCATCATGGACATGCTGCAGTCGGCTGCTCCCGAACAGGATGGTGACGAATCTGCCCCGGCGCCATGAATGACATGCGCGACACAAGGCCGCTACAGGGATTGCGCCAGATGTAATTGATCAGCCCTCAGGGGCCAGGGTGCTGGCTGTTTCGCTGGCGGGGCTGTCGGAGGCAGTTGGGGGACTCGTGGCGCCAGCAGCCAGGGCCTCGACAGGCATACAGACCAAGGCCGCGCACACCTGGGCGGGGTATTGCTGCCTCTCGTAGCGCTGGGCGTTGCGGGACGACTTGGCGAAATGGCCAAGAACGCCATGCGCCCTGAGGTCAAGCAGGTCGATCGGGGTAAGCTCGCTTCGCAGGCCGTGTGCCGTCCATTCCCTGCAACGATTGGGTCAACGCTAGGCCATCCACCACGCGGTTTCGTATCGGGGTAGGCGGGTGGTTCGCGCAAGATGCCTAGTGTAAAAATAAATGAGGTGTTTTCTCATTCTCGTTCGGCATGTAGAGAAGGCCGGATTACAGGCCAGCCCGCCGACCCCCGACACGGAGCGAGAGAATGAGTTTTACCCCGGTTCCACAGCGCCACCCCTTGAGTCGTGCCCTGCATGCTGCACTGTTGGGCCTGGCAGTCAGCACCTACGCACTGCCGTCGCTTGCACAGCCTTTGAGCGCTGATCACAACAGCCCGCTCAAGCAATGGAGCATTCCCGCGGGCCCGCTGGCGCCGGCACTGGACCGCTTTGCGCGCGAGGCGGGTATCAGCCTTTCGTTCGATGCGCAGAACGTGGCCGACCGCAATACCAACGGGGTGCAGGGCGCGCTGGATACACAGTCGGCGCTGTCGTCGCTGCTGCGCGGAACCGAGTTGCAGTTTGAGCCGCAGGGCCCCAATGCGTACCTGGTAATACCGCAGCCTAAGCCTGCCGGCCCGCTGGAACTGGGCGCGACCGAGGACTACCGCCTGGCACCTGTCATCATCAATGCCAAGGTCAAGGCCAGCGCCGACGATGACGCCAACTCGGTGGTTGCCAAGGAGCTGTGGGTTGGCGGCAAGGTAGCGACCAGCATCCTCAACACGCCCGCGTCCGTGTCGGTGGTGACCAACAAGGAAATGCAGCAGCGCAGCGTCAGCACCACCGAAGAGGCGCTGCAGTACACGCCCGGCGTGGTCAGCGACTACTACGGTTCGGACGACCGCAACGACTACTTCCTGATCCGCGGCTTCCAGGCCACCACCTACCGAGACGGCCTGACCCTCAGCTCGATGCGCGGTGTGCGCGAAGACCCTTACGCCTACGAGCGTATCGAAATTCTGCGGGGTGCCAACTCCACCCTGTTCGGCCCGGCAGACCCGGGTGGCTCGGTCAACTTCGTGACCAAGCAACCGCGCTTCGAGAAGTTTGGCCAAGGCTACGTGACCTACGGCTCCTATGACCATGCCGAAACCGGGATCGATGTAGGCGATGCACTGAACGACGAACAAACCCTGGCCGGCCGCTTCACGGCCAAGATGCAGAACAGCGACCGCGAGTACGACCATTCGCAGGACGATAACCGCTTCGTGATGGGCGGCCTGACCTGGGCGCCGACCGACTTCACCTCGGCCACGGTGGTGCTGGATTACCTGAAGACCAACAGCTCGCCGAACAGCGGTGGCTACCCGCTGGACAAGGAGTACGACCGCAGTGACTTCTACGGCGAGCCCGGCTACAACTTCCACGATGTCGAGCGCACCAGCCTGAGCGGCAACATTACCCACGACTTCGACAACGGCTTCACCCTGCGCAGCAACCTGCGCTACAGCGAGCTGACCGATGACTTCGGCTATGTCTACCTGAGCGACAACGCTTCGCGTGTTGGCACCACCATTCCACGCTACGTCTTCGGCACCGACAGCGATGCCGACCAGCTCAATGGCAACTTGATGCTGCAGTACGATGCCCAGTTCGAGCACATCGACAGCAGCACGCTGGTGGGCGTCGAGTACCTCGACTCGACGACCAAACAGAGCTCGGTCTACGGCCTGGCGCCCTCCATCGACATCGCCAACCCGGTATTCACTGGCGTGCCCGGCGGCATCACGCCCTATACCCGCAAAAAGAATGACGCCACCACCAAGGCGGTTTTCCTGCAGCAGAACCTGTCGTTCTTTGACCGCGTCATCGCGACCGCAGGCGTGCGTAACGACTCGATGGACCTGTCGAGCAAGGAATACATCGGTGGCGAGCAGACGGAAAAGGACAACTTCTCCGAAACCTCCTACCGCGCGGCACTGACCTATATCGTCAACGATGAAGTGTCGACCTACGTGAGCATGGTGGAGTCCGTCTCGCCCCCGCAAGTGGGCGTTACCCCGCAGACCGGCAAGCAATACGAAGTGGGCATCAAGTACTCGCCCATGGGCATGGACGCACTCTTCTCCGCCGCTGTTTATGACCTGACCCAAGAGAACGTCACCATTGCCGTGGTGTTGCCAAGCGGCATCATCGAGCAGCAGACGGTGGGCGAGTCACGCGTGCGTGGCCTTGACCTGGAAGCCAAGGCACAAGTCACGCAAGACATCAGCGTGATTGGTGCTTACTCCTACATGGAGTCCGAGGTGCTGCGCGGGTCGCTGTATGACGGCTCTTCCTTGAAGGGCAATGAGTTCACGACTGCGCCCAAACACACCGCATCGCTGTGGAGCTACTACGACATACCTGGCACTGACGTGAGCGTCGGCCTGGGCGCGCGGTATGTGGGGGCGTACTACATGGATGCTGCCAATACCAAGAAGAGCGATGGGACCACGTTGTTTGATGCGGCGCTGAACTACAAGATCGCCAAAGGAACCGACCTGGCGCTGAATGTGAGCAACCTGTTTGACGAGCAGCATGTGGTGGGGTCGGGGACGGCGAATTACTACAACCCGGGGCGTGAGGTGACGGCGAAGGTGAGTTATAGCTGGTAAGGCGGCCAGGGGATGGCACGGGTTGCGCCCCTGTTCGCGGGTGAACCCGTGCCCACAGGTGCGCAAGACCCTGAAGCTTGCAATGAACCCCCGTATCTTCAAAGAGACTGACTTTTGAGCCGGTGTTTTTAGACCTTCAAATCGGCGCCGCTAAAACCGTTGCGCTGATAAAAGCGCTCCAGCTCACGGGCTTCCGGCTCCCTGCCGGTGAATATCTTCAGGTACTCGGGAATGTAGCGCATGCGCTGGGCCAGGGGCTCCCGGGTTTTCATGCTGATGTAACCGATTTGCGTCAGGTAGATGGAACGGGCGCGGGTAATCGCAGCATCGTGTTCAAAGCCGAAACGGTCGAACATCTGCCGCAATGCCTCGACGCGTTGCGCGTCTGCCTGGCCGATTTCCTGCGCCACTTCCGGCGACTGCAGCGCCCAACTGCGCATGGCGAACTCGAATTGCGAGTCGAACAATTCGCTGTTCAGCCAGCAGTCGAAGACGTTGAGAATCGCCTCGGTGATGGACTCGGCATAGGCCTGGGATTTGGTCACCAGGTTGAAGGTGTTCTTGTTTTTCCATTGCTCGATCAAGGCCACGAGCAAGGCATCGCGGTCTTCGAAAAACCAGTAGAAGCTGGTGCGCGACAAATTCAGTTTTTTGGCCAGCGGCATCACGCGCACGGCATCCACACCTGACTCGGTCAGGCTTTCATAGGCCGCATTGAGCCAGCCTTCCAGTGAACCTCGGCCTGCTGCTTCCGCCTTTGAGGTGGTTCCTTTCATGGGCATTTCTTCCCTTTTCAATGTGCGCTTTGTGGCAACTGTACACCATCGTCAAGAGTATTGACACCTGTGTACATACGGGCATATTGTCGGCGTGCCTGATGACCTGTTTGCGAGACCGATATGAAAAACGATCCGCTACTTCAGCCTTATCGCCTCAAGCATTTGACCCTGCGCAACCGCATCATCACCACGTCCCACGAACCGGCCTACCCGGAAGACGGGATGCCGAAAAAACTCTACCGTGCCTACCACGTTGAACGTGCCAAAGCCGGCGTAGCCATGACCATGACCGCAGGCTCCGCCGCGATCTCCCGTGACAGCCCACCCGTGTTCAACAACATTCTGGCCTACAAGGACGAAGTGGTCGGCTGGATGAAAGACCTGACCGACGAGTGCCACGAACATGGTGCAGCGGTGATGATCCAGCTCACTCACCTGGGCCGGCGTACCCGCTGGGACAAAGGCGACTGGCTACCGGTGGTGTCGCCCTCCCACAATCAGGAACCTGCCCACCGCGCTTTCCCCAAGCAGCTTGAACAGTGGGACATCGACCGCATCATTCGCGATTATGCCGATGCCGCCGAACGCATGAAGGCCGCCGGCCTGGATGGCATCGAGCTGCAAGCCTACGGCCACTTGATGGACCAGTTCTGGTCGCCACTGACCAACGAACTGGAAGGGCCGTACGGCGGCTCGCTGCAAAACCGCCTGCGCTTCACCTTCGATGTGCTCACGGCCATTCGCAAGCGCGTGGGCCCGGAGTTTATTGTCGGCATTCGCTACACCGGGGACGAAGTGCTCGCCGGTGGCCTGCAAAAAGAGGAGGGCTTGCAGATCTCTCAACTGTTGAAAGACAGTGGCATGATCGACTTCCTCAATGTGATTCGCGGCAACATCGCCACCGACGCCGGGCTGACCGACATCATCCCGATCCAGGGCATGCGCAATGCCCCGCACCTGGACTTTGCCGGCGAAATCAAGACGCTGACCGGCTTCCCGACCTTCCATGCAGCAAAAATTCCCGACGTGGCCACGGCGCGTCATGCCATTGCCTCGGGGTTGGTGGACATGGTCGGCATGACCCGCGCGCACATGACCGACCCGCACATCGTGCGCAAGATCATCGAAGGCCGTGAAGACGATATCCGCCCTTGCGTAGGCGCCAACTATTGCCTGGACCGCATTTACAACGCAGGCGCGGCCTACTGCATCCACAACGCCGCGACCGGGCGTGAAACCACCATGCCTCATGAAATACCCAAGGCTGTGCAAAAGCGCAAAGTGGTGATTATCGGCGCCGGCCCTGGCGGCCTGGAGGCGGCACGTGTGGCAGGCGAGCGCGGCCACGAGGTGGTGGTGTACGAGCTGGCGGACAAACCCGGCGGGCAGATTCGCCTGACCGCACAGTCCGAGCGGCGCAAGGAAATGATCAGCATCATCGACTGGCGCATGGCGCAATGCGAGCGCCTTGGCGTGAGGTTCCACTTCAACACCTGGGCAGACACCGCGATTGTGCTCGATGAAAATGCCGACGTAGTGATCGTGGCGACCGGGGGCATGCCGCACACCGAAGTGCTGGAGCACGGCAATCAGTTTCTGGTTTCAAGCTGGGACATCATTTCCGGCGACGTGAAGCCTGGGCGCAATGTGCTGGTGTACGACGATGCGGGCGACCACGCCGGCCTGCAAGCCGCCGAATTCATAGCCCGCAGTGGCGCCAAGACAGAAATCATGACCCCCGACCGCTCGTTCGCGCCAGAAGTCATGGGCATGAACCTGGTGCCCTACATGCGCGCGTTACAGCACCTGGACACCACCTTTACCGTCACCTACCGGCTCAAGGCCGTGGAGAAACAAGGCGACCAATTGCTGGCCACGATCGGCACCGATTACAGCGACCTGACCAAAACGCGCCTGGTGGATCAGGTGGTGGTCAACCACGGCACCCGGCCGCTGGACGAGCTGTATTTCGACCTCAAACCCCTGGCCAGCAACGAAGGTGCCTTGGAGTACATGGACCTGATTGTCGGCAAGCCGCAAACCGTTGTCAGCAACCCCGAAGGGCGCTTCCAGCTGTTCCGCATTGGTGATGCAGTGGCGTCGCGCAATACCCATGCGGCCATCTACGATGCCCTGCGGCTGGTCAAGGACCTCTAGCCGCCCTGCGTCGCCCACAACAATAAAGACAGCCGTCACCAGATTTAGAAACCTTTTAGTTACTGCCCCGAAAGTTGGTCTGACTCAGCGGAGGTTGTTGCATGCAAACGGGTTCTGATTCCATTGAGCTGCTCACGGCGTTAACCGAACGCGACCTGCGCTTTCGCAGTGATGCCAAGGTCACTGAACATGCCATCGCGCCGGTCGACACGGCGTTACTCGATGCGTATGCCGCCATCGATCGCAAAGCCTTGCGCCATTACCGCCTGGAGCGCATTCGCGAGCAACTGCGCGCCCAGGATTACGCCGGCATTCTGTTGGCCGATCCGATCAATATTCGCTATGCCACCGACACCAATAACCTTGGTTTGTGGGTGATGCACTCGCCCAGCCGCTATGTGTTCGTCGCCACCGACGGCCCGGTGGTGCTGTTCGAGTTCACCAGCAGCCGGCACAACAGCGAGCACGTTGAAACCATCGATGAAATTCGCCCGGCGATTCCCTGGCTGTATTTCCTCGCGGGCCCCCGCGTGCAGGAAAAAGCCGAGCGCTGGGCACAGGAGGTGGCGGACCTGATGGCCCGCCACGGTGGCGGCAATCGCCGCTTGGCGGTCGACCGCTGCGACCCTTGGGGCGCGCAGCGCCTGACACACCAAGGCATTGAACTGTTCGATGCGCAGCCATTGATGGAGCAGGCACGCTTGATCAAATCGGCTGAAGAAGTGGCCAGCCACCGGGTGTCCATGGGCGTGTGCGACCTGGCAATCGCCCGGATGCGCACAAGCCTGGTGCCGGGGGTTACTGAAAACCAGCTGTGGAGCATCATGCACGGCACCAACGTCGCGCACGGCGGAGAGTGGGCCGAAAGCCGCCTGCTCAGCTCCGGGCCGCGCACCAATCCGTGGTTTCAGGACGCCACCGACAAGGTCATCAAGGCCGGTGAAATGGTCTGTTTCGACACCGACATGGTCGGGCCCGGCGGTTACCTTTCAGACATCTCGCGCAGCTTCATCTGCCCCGGCAAGGCGCCGACCATGGCCCAACGCGACTTGCTGGACATCGCCTCGCAGCAGATCAACCACAACGTCGAACTGCTGCGCCCGGGCCTGTCCTTTCGGGAGTTCGCCGAGCGCTGCTGGCCGGTGCCCCAGCGCTTCGAGCACAACCGCTACATGATGATGCTGCACGGCGTCGGGCTGGTGGACGAGTACCCCAGCGTCGCCTACGCGGTGGATTTTGCCGAGTGGGGGTACGACGGCCTGTTCGAGGAAAACATGGTGGTGTCGGTGGAAAGTTACATCGGTGAGCAAGGTGGTGGGGAAGGGGTGAAGCTCGAAGAGCAGGTGCTGATCAGCGCCAACGGGCCGATCAAACTCTCGCGCACACCCTTGGTCGACGGCGATCGATAGCTGGAGCAAAACCATGAGCAGCATGACTGTGATCGAAACCGCACCCACCTTGGCGCCGCGCCCGGTGGCCAGCGCCGAACCGTTCTTGCGCCTGGAAGGCATTCATAAACAGTTTGGCCCTTACCCCGTTTTGCACGACGTGTGTTTTGAAATGAACAAGGGCGAGGTGGTGGCCATTATCGGCCCCAGTGGGTCGGGCAAAAGTACCTTGCTGCGCTGCATCAACCAACTGGAGCCGCCGACCAAGGGGCGGGTCAGCATGGATGGCGTGCACATCGAAGCTGGCAAGGCGTTGCCCCGTACAGAGCTGCTGAAGTTGCGCCGGCGCATTGGCATGGTGTTCCAGTCGTTCAACCTGTTCCCGCACTTGACGGTGCTGCGCAACGTCAGCCTGGCGCAAATCCGCACCTTGGGCCGCAGCGCCAAAGAAGCCGACGCCCGCTCCATGCAACTGCTCGAACGCGTTGGGCTGGCTGACAAGGCCCAGCATTATCCGGCGCGCTGCTCTGGTGGCCAGCAGCAACGGATCGCCATCGCCCGCGCCCTGGCGCTGGACCCTGAGCTGATGCTGTTCGATGAGCCGACCTCGGCGCTGGACCCCGAGTTGGGCCTGGAGGTGCTGGCGGTGATGAAAGAGCTGGCCGGCGAAGGCATGTCGATGATTGTCGTGACTCACGAGATGCACTTCGCCGAAACCGTGTCCGACCGGGTGGTGGTCATGGCTGACGGGCGCATCATCGAACACGGGCCGAGCCAGCGAGTGATGCGCGAGCCCGAGCATGAACGGGTGATCCAGTTCCTTCAGGCAGTGAGGAATCGCTGATGAAAGACATCCTGATGATGCTGTTGAACGGCATACCCTGGACCATTGCCGTTACCGTGCTCGCATTCTGCGTCGGCGTAGTGCTGGGGTTTCCCATCTGTGCCCTGCGCATGTCCAGGTTCAAGGTGCTGAGCATTCTCGCTGCCATGCTGGTGCTGACCCTGCGCTCAATCCCCCCGATTGTCTGGCTGTTCTTCATCTTCTTCGGCATCGGTGGCGGCTATATCAGCCTGTCGCCGTTTACCGCAGCGGTGGTTGGCCTGGGGTTGATCACGGCGGCGCATATGTCCGAGGTGTACCGCGGTGCCTTCGCGGCCATTCCCGCCGGCCAGTTCGAAGCCGCCCATGTGCTTAACCTGTCGGCGCCGCAACGGTTTTTCGATGTGGTGTTGCCGCAGTTGGTGCGTATCGCCATTCCCACCTCAGCCACCTACGCCATTGGCCTGCTCAAGGATTCGGCCGTGGCCTCGACGATTGGCGTTGGTGAAATCAGCTTTCAGGCTTACCAGGTTTCACAGCAAACCTTTCAGGGCCTGAGCGTCTACAGCGCGGCGGCGGTGGTGTACCTGGTGCTCAGCGTGCCAGTGGCCTTGTTCTCTCGTTGGCTGTCGGCCACGTTGAAACAGAGGATTGCCCGATGAGCGAACTGCTGACGATGTGGGGGCAATGGTTGCCGGAGTTGTGGAAGGGCTTTGTGCTGTCGATGCAGGTGACGGCCGTCAGCCTGGGCCTGGGCGTTGTGCTGGGGCTGTTGCTGGCACTGGGCGTTTCGTCGCCGAGCCGCTGGTTGCGTTACCCCTCGCTGGTGGTGGTGGAACTGGGGCGTGGCGCACCGGCGTTGATCCTGCTGCAGTATTTCTACTTTGGCCTGCCCAGCGTCAACCTCACCCTGACCTCGTTCTGGGCTGCTGCGCTGGCCATGGCGTACTGCACGGCGGCCTACACCAGTGAAATCATTCGCGGTGGCATCGAGTCGGTGGCCGCAGGGCAAACCGAGGCCGCCGAAGTGATCGGCCTCAACCGGTTCGACGCGCTGCGCTTTGTGATCCTGCCTCAGGCCTTGCGGGTGGCGCTGCCATCGCTGCTGGGGTTCTCGATCATGATGTTCCAGGCCTCGTCGCTGTGTTTCACCATCGCCCTGCCAGAAATTGTCAGCCGGGCGTCCTCCATTGGCTCTTCCACGTTCGAGTACATGCCGGTGCTGATACTGGCCGGTTTGATGTATGCCGCTGTCTGTGCCCCGGCGACCCTGGGTGTGGCAGCGCTGGAAAAAAGACTGGCCCCCAGCCAGCCATAACAACAAATCCACTCGCGCCGATTTCGGCTGCTGCTCTCTTATTGCAAAGGTGACGTCATGACTCGCTCATTCAAGCGTTTTACCCGTTGGATGTTCTTGTGCTCGACCTTGGCCGGCGCCCCGTACGCCTTGGCCGAATGCACCCCCGCGAACCAGTTTGAAACCATCACCCCGGGTGTGCTGACCGTGGCGGCGTATGTCTTCCCGCCTTACTCGATACCGGGGCCGAACAACCAGTTGAGCGGCGTGGACGGCGAGATCATCAAGCGTATCGCCGAGCGCGAATGCCTGAAAGTCAAAACCATGGTGGTGGACACGGCAGCCGTCGTCCAGGCAGTGGTGGCAAAGCGCGCCGATGTCGGCATTGGCGATTGGTATCGCACGGCAGAGCGCAGCAGGGCGTTGGGCTTGTCGGCACCCTTGTACCTGGACGTGATGGGCATCATTTCGGATGAGGGTTACACGAAGATTTCCGAACTGGATGGCAAGCGTATTGGCACCGTGCAGGGCTACCTGTGGGTGGACGATTTGAAGAAAGCCTTTGGCGACAACCTGGTGCTCTACCCGAACCCCGTGGCCATGGCCCAGGACCTGGCGTCCAGGCGCATCCAGGTTGGCGCGGACAGCTTCGCGGTGGCCGTGTCTTCGCAGCAGAAGGGCGGCTACCCCGGCAAGAGCATCAAGGTGTCCGAGCCCGATCAACGGGTCAAGGCCACGCTTGAGCCCGGGCAGAGCGCCTTCCCGTACACCAAGGCCAACGCCGCCCTAGGCGAGGCGCTGGGCAAGAACATCCAGGCCTTGCATGCCTCAGGCGAAATCGCAGAAATCCTCGCCTCGTTTGGCCTGGACCGCGAGGCTGCAAAAGTGGGTGAGCCGAGGATGATTCAGTAAAGATGACTAAATGAACGACCCAAATCCTGTGGGAGATTGCCCAGCCCTCCGGGCTGCGCTGTCGCGCAGAGAACAAGGCCCGTGAGCGCGCCGCATACCCTGTGGGAGCGGGCGTGCCCGCGAAGAATCCAACGCGGTGGTTGGCACCGGCTGTGCCGGTGTTCGCAGGCAAGCCCGCCCCTGCAGGTTTTCAGCCTGCGGCACACCTACTATCCGGGAACACTGAAACCATGGACGACGAAAACCCCGAAAAGCGCCTGTCCCTGACCGATGCCACCACCTTCGCCCGACAGCTCTGCCTGGCCCACGGCGCCAGCCACGCTGTGGCCTCGGCGCTTGCCGACGCCACGGTATCAGCCCAGGCCCATGGCCAACACGAACTCGGTTTCGGCCATTTGCCTGACTACCTCAGCGGTTTTGCCAGCGGCCGAATTGCCAAGGCGGCCGAGCCCATCGTGACTCAGGTCGCGCCGGCCATGATTCGCTGCGACGCGGCCCGAGGCATCGCGCAACTGGGGTTCGATCGCGCCTTCCCAGCGCTGTGCAGCAATGCGCATCAACTGGGTATCGCCCTGTTTGCGCAGTTCAACGCCTTCACCTGCGGCGAGTTGGGCTATTACACCCGTCGCTTGGCGCGCGAGGGGTTGGTTGCGTTGGCGTTCACCAATGGCTCACCGCTGCTCACCGTGGCCGGCCAGAGCCGGCCGCTGTACTCCACCAACCCCATCGCATTTGCCGCCGCCAGTGACACGGGGCGGTTACTGGCGATTGACCAAGCTAGCAGCGCCACGGCCTACGTAAACCTGGTGCGGGCCGCCGAAGCGGGGGAGGCGATACCGGCAGGCTGGGCGGTTGATGCACAAGGCAATGAAACGCGCAGCGCGCGAGAGGCATTGCATGGGACGTTGCTGGCGTTTGGGGGCGGTCGTGGGGCCAATATTGCGTTGATGGTTGAGGTGCTTGCGGCGGGGGTGACGGGGGCCAATTGGTCGCTGGATGCAGGCTATTTCCGTGCTGGTAGTGAATCGCCTGGGGCTGGGATGCTGGTGATTGGTATTGCTCCCAGGTTGCTGGATGAGTGCTTTGCTTTAAGGTTGGGCGAGCAGATGGCTCGGCTTGAAGCTTTGGGGGTTTACTTGCCGGGGAAGGGGAAAGAGCAAGCTTATGATTGTGCGGTTCGTGAGGGGATTAACTTGCCGTTATCGGCGTACGATGCGTTTAGGGGGCGGGTGGGGTAGTTATATCCTTTGCCATCGCCGGCCGCGGTAGCCTACCGGATCGGGGGGGGCTGTAGCTGAGCCGGGGTAATCTGAAACAAGTCGGTATCTATTTGTTTTGGCTGGTGAACAAATGTTTGGTCAACTTGCTTGGCATGCCAGTTGGAACGCTGCGTGGCCTGGATTCCGATGGACGGTGCTTTTTGAGGACCGCCCCCAAAAACGAATCGGCGCTGAATCTATCAAGCAAATGGTCATCCTGTAGATCGTTGCCCCTGCGCTTGCCGGTACAGGGGCTCCTAGCAAACGATGCCGTCAATGATTGCCGTGCTGGCTAAGCCGACTCTCGAAGTACTGCGCAGTTTCTTTGTCGGTGCAGTACAGGTAGCAACCCTTCATCCCGCGTGTCATCAGGGTTCGGTACGTATTTTTGATGATCAGGTCTGTTTCACTTTTCGCGAGGGTAGGTTGCTCTTTCATCATTTTTTTCCAGCCGCGAATCGATTTATCGTGCTTGTCGCGCTCATCTGGGGATGTCACGACCTTACCGTCACGTACGACTAGGTCTGGCCCGATGATCACCCCGACGTAGTCGACTTCCAAACCTTGGCAGGTATGAATGCAGCCAACCTGCTCGATGGAGTTCTCAGCGATGATCCATAGGCTGCCATCTTGATCCAGGTTCCATTGGCGTTTGTAGTCACCGATGACGATATCAGCAGCGGTGGGGTCTTTCTTGCTCAACCAAGGCCAGCAATAGCCCGCGACCACACGAGCTTTGTTTCCGTGGTTTTTCTCGTTGATTGCGTCATGCATCGCCTGAGGTGAGTCGAACACCTTAAACTCGTACTCTTGGGTCTCAAGCGTCGGATTTGCCGTCGAGCGAATGCCTAGCGTGTCATCCAGCCATGCCAGGTAACCGTCAGAACCACTGCAGCGAAACTGCGAAGACAGCACGTGTTCTTCAACCACAGCACCCTTGGCTTTTGCAAAGGCGCGTATCGCCTGCTTGCTGCCGATATCGCTCAAGGTTACACGCTGGTCTTCATCAATAAAGAAAATGGAGCATTTCGCTGAGTCAATCAGCTCCTTGATCTGGTTTTCCCCAAGGTTTCCATAAAGCCCGCTTTTCTCATTCAGCCGGTGAGCTTCGTCCACGATAAGCGCATCGAATGTGTTGGGCTCAGTATCGATGAATGCCCCAGAGCCTGAGAAGAAATTCGAGAAATGGCTGCGCTTGATGGTGCCAACCAGTTTGCTTTCGTAGACCTTGCGAGGGGCAGCATTCTTGGAGACGTATTTGCTCATCAGCTTCAATTCGGTGAGCTTCACCAGCAGATTGATAGCCAGGACAGTCTTCCCGGTGCCCGGCCCACCTTCGATGATCATCACCTTTGGTGCTTGGTCCGAGGCCTCGCTTGCCGCCGCCAGCGCCGACTCAAAAATTGCTTTCTGATCGTCAATCAATACGAACTCGGGTTTGCCTTTCATCAACCCCCCGAGGGCTTCGGCTAGCGCCTTGGATGGGCGAATTTTCCCTTCGGACAGCTCGTAAAGAACCTCTTTGTTGTCGCCATGACTTATATGCTTCTTCAGAAAGGTTCTGAGTTTACTGAGCTCTTCCGGGCCTTTTAGAAACAGCGGAGCCTTGCTGATGTGGGGCTCATAGTGGGCTGAATCTATGACCCCGTCACTGACGTAGTTATGGAGGTAGGCACACGGACGGATTTCAATGCTTTTGTCATACACTGCCTCGTTGAAGCCTTCCAGCAGCGCTGCATAAGACCATACCTGATAGGACGGGTGAATGGTCTCAATGAGGCCGCCACCCAATGTCGTTTTGACGATTGCGTCTTTGGTTGTGGCGTTGGCCTTACTCCATTGCTTCAGCTCAATCAGTACGGCCTTTTTTGCCTGGTTTTCGTCGCGACCGGTGAGTAGAAAGTCGATTCGCTTCGACGACTGCGGAATGTGCAATTCGATGGCCAGGCCTGCATCGCTCGGGAGGCCCTCATCTCTAAGGACCTTGGCCATGTACGTCAGAGACCCTTGCCACGACCTGATTTCCGAGGAGCCAACGTTCTTGCCGGTAGCTTCCTTGTAATGCCTGAGGATCACCTCCTCAATGTCATCGTTATCGTTGTCTTTAAGAAATTGCTGTTTGGTCGCAGCGTAAACGATCACGGGTTGTCCTTAGATGCGTGTTGGTCAGAGTCGGTCGTACTTTTTGCTGTTGCTTCTGGCTTTATCTACGGGGTACTTCCGGCTATTCGAGGCGAGTTTCTGAGTCACCGCCTCGTTGAGGTCAATGCCGAGTACGCTGCTCAGGCGAACCAGGTACATCAGTACGTCCGCCAGTTCATCCTTGACGGCTTGGCCGATTTCGGGATCTGTTGCGGCGGAAATTGAGTCGGCATCGCTCATCCATTGGAAAATCTCGCACAGCTCGCCTACCTCGCCAGTGAGTGCCAGGATGAGATTTTTGGGGGAGTGAAACTGCTGCCAGTCGCGATCATCAGCGAAACGCTGAAGGGATGCGGCAAGCTTCGTCATGTCAACCAGTGGCGCGGACGAGCTATCTGAGTCACTCACGGGGCTATCTCTTGGGTATCAGTGATGGGCAAAAGATCTGTAGGAAATCGGGTTTCGTATTGTAAGGCCTTTCGCTATTGACGCAGGCGTTTTGTTTTTCTCCCGCTCACTGTCTGCCAGCCGAATTGCTTGCCTGCATTCGCTATGTCATTTGAGGGAGGGAACGTGGGCCGCCTACAAGCGGATTTTCCAGTGCCTGGCGACAGCCTCCGCCGTTGCTGGCCTGGCAATTGGCGACAGGATGGTGACTGCCGTGGCGACGCACAGGATTCGTCGAAGACCGATATCGCGACTGATGGCGACACCCGGCCTGATTGACGCTGCACCAAGAGTCGAAATTCCATTTAAGGCATTGATTTATATGTACTTTGCATGAGGTTTTGTGGGCTGTATTTCATTGGGTACCCTGGGCTCAACGGAGGTTTTTAGCCCAGGAGATATGTGGGGAAGGGGCCTTGGGGGGGCGTCGAGCCCTGCCTTCTGCACATCACAGGTTTAGGAGGCCAGCCAAACCCTGTATAAATTTTCAGTGTTTGTGCTCGATCTTTCGCGCCAAACCGGTTAGAATGACCTCCGTTAGGAGGCTTTCCCATGCATACTATTGACGCCGTTGACCTTTTTTGTGGTGCTGGAGGGCTGACTGCAGGTCTGCTCAAAACCGGTATCAGCGTTCGTGCTGGCTACGACATTGATCGCAATTGCGAGTATGCCTATAAGACGAACAACGGCGCTGAATTCGTGGCCGAAAGCGTTGAGTCTGTAAAGGTTGGCGATGTTGCTGCTTGGTATCGAGACGGTCGGATCAAGCTCTTGGCGGGATGCGCTCCCTGCCAGCCCTTCTCGACCTACAATCAGGGGCGGGATACCAGCACTGATCGAAAGTGGCCGCTTCTGTATTCGTTTGAAAAGCTCATCAAAGGCATTAAGCCAGAGCTGGTCACCATGGAGAACGTCCCTGATGTTACCAAGCACAAGGTATATGTTGACTTTGTAAAGGGGCTGGAGGATGAGGGCTACCATATTTGGGCAGGGACCATCCACTGCATTGACTACGGACTTCCTCAGCAGCGTCGCCGACACGTACTGTTAGCTTCGAAATTTGGTCCCATAGCTATGATTCCGAAGACTCATGCAGGCAAGCCGGTGACAGTAGAACAGGCAATTGGACATTTTCCAAAGCTTGAAGCTGGTGGGTGTGATCCGAAGGATCCTCTGCACCGTGCGGCCACTTTAACTCCAACAAATCTTGAGCGCATCAAACGATCAACGCCAGGCGGCACGTGGAAAGATTGGCCAGAGTGGCTGCGCGCACCTTGTCATCGCAAGAGTAGCGGAAAGACTTACCCGAGTGTTTATGGTCGGATGCGCCACGATGAACCGGGGCCGACTATGACGACGTTATGCTATGGATTTGGCAACGGGCGGTTCGGTCACTATGATATGAAGCAACATCGCGCAATCTCTCTTAGAGAGGCTGCAACTTTGCAATCCTTTCCTGAAACTTATCAATTTATGCCGCCTCAGGAAATTACGTTCAAGGCAGTCGGTCGCATGATAGGAAACGCCGTCCCTGTCCGACTAGGTGAAATTATAGGGCTAAGTATTCAGCGTCACCTCGAAGAACTTGCTACCAATCAGTAGTAGGAGCAAATTCGCTTGAGTCGCAGCTCAAGTGAGGATGGTTCTATCGTTTCGCACTCCCAAACGATGATTACTCGCTAGCCCAGCGTTTCAAGCTGGGCAGACTTTCTAGCATCCCTTTCTACGTTAGCGTTAAGCTTTGGTATTCAGTGGTCTTGGCGAGTCTTTTGAGTAATTGTATATTTACAGCTCTGATGGCGGTGCCAAAAACACCCTCGCACGGATTTTGCTGATCTATATTTCGGTAGAAATATGTCCGGGCTTCCAGGAAGCGTTTTCTTGTGTAGCCTGAATTGGAAGCCCATTCGATGAGGTCAACGGCTAACCTCGATTTAAGGGCGGGTGCGCGCGCACTACAGATTTCATATCCTAGAGCGTATTTCTGAGTGTTCTGTCTCGTTTAATCATTCTCCAAATTAGGCTTGTAGTGCAGTAGGTGCTGCATATTTTTTCTTTCTTAGATATGAAGAAATTGACCATAACACGGATCTTAGATAGACTGTAGTTTGGTAGTGAACCTTGGAAAGGTACTCCGGCGAGGTATCTTGCCCGCACTGTTCAAATGATAGCCTCCCATGAGCTAGTGCATTTCTTTTATCTCTCACGTCTCGTAGTTGACGCAGCGTTTGACGGCCGTTTAAGTTTGGGTCTGCAGTTTGGAAACCGTACTTTTTAGCTGTCGTTTTTATTTCTGCGCAATCAACATTTCCGGAGAATATTTTTTCTCTATCATAACCAAGTCTAGTTATAGCAATTTCAATCGGGTGTGTTCTTCCATCCAAGGCTGAGCTATGACTGTCTTTGATGGCACGCTTGAAATGACTAAGTGCGATATTTTGTAAGTTTCCGCTTAATTGGTCAAAACCCAGGTTATCGCCGTCAACAGCTTTGTGGATCGCGTCAATTGCATTTGTCATAGTCGCTTCCACCAGATTGTAAAGAAGCAAGTAGGTGTTCGCGCGTAATGTTTTTGTGAGCTCGCGTGAGAGCTCAGCTCCTGAAATCGGAGCGATTTCACCGTCAATTTCGCCGGCAAGTGAAACAGAACGATTGTTCGCAATTATTTCTATGAAATCAATGTATCTACTTACCTCGGCGCTTCTTTGTCTAAATAGGTCGTAGAGTTCGACGACAAGAATTTCACTGTTGGTCATACTGGACCTCTCGACCCAGTAGGTTATCTCTGACAAAGTGGATTCGATTTACCACTTTTGGCCTGGAGTTGCTTGCGTCCGAGCGAGTGAGCGTCTTGAATTCATCACTTGCCAGCCATGCCATTGAAGCGGGAACTAATCCTGGAGCTATTCCTTGAGCAAGGGCTACACCGACTGAAATTGACTCAAATCGAATTCGAGGTACCGAAGAATTATTGGACGCTTTCTTGAATCCGTGAGGGAAAAATCTTAGAACGAAGTCAAGCATGTTTTCAAATATTGTGAGGAGCTCCTCCCGGTCAAAATCATGATTGTTCATATGGTCAAGGTATTCATCTAGGAATTCATCGACCCGCTTGTTGAATGCTTCATATCTATGTAGGTAGGCGTAAAATCTTAGTACCATCTCCTCATAGTCGCGATGATTGATTCTTACGTCACTGATAGGACAGAGCTGTCTGAAGCGTAGGTTGGCAGCAGTGTTTCTAACAAAGTCAGTGAACGGACCATCCTGTGAGCCGAATCGTTGCTCCATATCCTTTAATTTTGTTCCGCCAGTGTTAAGGCGATCAAAGAGCTGGCGACGCGCCTCTTCATCAACTTCCATTAACTCGATCATTCGCATTGTTTTGCGTCTAAATCTAAGCTGGCGTGAGACTGGGAAATCTTTAAAATAAAATCCGTTCAACATTGGCAACATTTTCAAATCATCAAGCTTGAACTCGTTACCTAAAAAACGTACAAGTGTTCTTATTCTTTGCGAGCCGTCAACTATTTCTAAGCGACCTTCGTTTTCGCCAGTGTGTACATCGGCGACATATAAATATGGTATTGGCAAATTAAGTAATATGGATTCAATAAATCTACCTTGCTGTTCCTCGCTCCAGACTAGCTCACGCTGATAATCTGGGATGAATAACTCAGCCTTGTCGGTTTCCTCTAGTTTATCTACATACTTTGATACGATTACTTCGATAGGGTACTCTCTTATATCAAAGTCTGTTTCTTTTTGTCTCTCAATGATTTGTTTTTCAGCTTCGATTTTTTGTTCGTCGCTAATAAGTGCGAACATTTCTCCCTGCTTCGCCATTAAAATTCCTTATCTGCTGATTTTTGGTAAAATTGTTAATTGGTGTTGCGAGGCTTTTTGGTTTGATCCATCTGTGCTGCCACCATTGGGTTAAGCTTACACCTTCCGACGGTGTATGAGTTGACAGGGTTCGATAGAACGGTTGCAGGGGCTGAGCCTTCGCGCCTCGGTAACTTGCCTCCCCCCCGGATGCTTCGCAAGGCGCTGGAAGGCATTTTGCCATTGATGGCGGTGAATGGAAGCCCTTTGCTAGCATGAAAGTCGGTATTTCCGAGTCAACGAAACCAATTTTTATCCCGCATTCGGGAGTGCCCGATAACCAGCCGGTAGCGCAGTAATTACTCAAGATTGGACGCCTAAGCCGCATGTGGCATGCCTGCAATCTAGCTTAATTGAACGGCCATTCGTGATCTGTCTCCTCTAGCAGTTGAGTCTCATTAATTCCCCACGTCATCCCGCCAAGAATGCTGAGTTTTATCAAAGACCAAGGCCCCTGCGAGCTGTGGGGAACGTCCTCTACGCGGGACTTTCGGCTCCTTACGTCCGGGAGCAAGGGCATCTCATGATCTGGTCTCCTGAGCACCGTTACCGGTGGGCGGGTGGGAGGCTGCATTGGCTGACGAGATCGGTGCCGCGAGATCCTGAGCCAGGTGTAGGCAGCAATGCAATGACCGGGGCATGCGTGACTCAGTCAGGCGCAGTCCATTCCTTGAACTGCGGCACCATATCGTTAAGAAAAGCGGTCACACTGCAATCGTTTCCCCCGGATTACAGATTCATGCCACCGGAAGAAATCACGCTCAAGTCCGCGGGCCGCATGATTGGTAATGCGGCTCCCGTAAGGTTGGGCGAAATCATTGGCCTGAGCATCCAGCGTCACCTTGAGGAGCAGGATCGACTAAAAATACCTTCCTGAGTCGAGCATCCAAGGAAATCACGTCCTTGGTCTCACACTCCCAAACGACGACAACCCGCCAGCCCAGTTCGCGCAGTTGTTCGGCTTTCCTACTGTCCCGCTCCACATTCGATGCAAATTTCGGTAGCCAGAAATCTTGGCGTGTTTTTGGCGTCGAGGCGTAACGACATCCCGGATGCCGGTGCCAATAACATCCGTGGACGAAAACCACCGTCCTTCGCTTTGGAAGGACGACGTCTGGACTTCCAGGCAGAGACTTCGAATGCAGACGGAATCGAAGTCCCATGCGATGGAGCAGGCGCCTCACGACCAATTCTGGCTGCGTGTGCTCCCGCTTGATCAAACGCATCCGATCGGACGCCGTGAACTGGTTCATAGTGGCTCTTCGCTGCTGAATTGCGGATCCACTTGTGTAACCATGCAGCCAAAGCCCAAACGAACACAACAGGGAAAAACAGCAATGGATGCAATAGTCGAAGCGGTTGAGGATCAGGAATTATTTTTGGAAATCGACCTCAACGTTTTGAATCACCTGGGGATAGGTCTATACAGCAGCACGCCCGCCGTAGTCACCGAGATCGTCGCCAACGCATGGGACGCCGACGCCCATGCCGTTACGGTAGACATTCAGCAAGACAAGATTATCGTTCAGGACGATGGCCACGGGATGGGGCACGGAGAGCTGCAGGCCCGATTCCTTCGCGTCGGGTATGCCCGCAGAGACCAACCGAAAGGCAATAAAAGCGACACTCTTGACCGTCCGGTGATGGGCCGAAAGGGAATCGGGAAACTGGCCATGTTCTCTCTAGCGGACCAAATCGACATTTGGTCAAAAAAAGCCGGGTGTCCTCCGGTCTCTGCTCGAATCAACGTCGAACAACTCAGGAAAGATATTCAGTCAGCCAAGAAATACTCCCTCGAAAAACTGGGCACAGACTATGACTGGGGAGACAAGACCGGAACACGCATCGTTCTTTCGAAGCTAACGGCGGGAACTGATAAAACGGAGAGTTTTCTCCGTCCCCGCATAGCGAGGCGTTTCAGTGTGCTGGGGGATATCCACAAATTTAAAGTAATCATTGATGGACATGAAATCACGACCCAAGATCGCGGGTATCATGCAGACGTCCAGTTTTGGTGGGATTTGGAGGATGAAACCAGATCCGAGCAAAAGCCTCTACTCAAGAATCTTGCGATCGACGAAGGTGGTAAGGAGTGTATAAAGCGCATAAACAACGTCGTAGTCGTCGAAAACCATGCCTATACCCTCCGAGGCTTCATCGCCACTGTCGCAAAGCCGAAGAGCTTGAAAAAGACTGATGACAACATCAATCAGATCTCACTGTTCGCCAATGGCCGGGTATTCCAAGAGGACTTGCTGAGGGACATCGGCAATGCCAAGGTGTTTAACAGCTACATCGTTGGTGAGATTCATGCGGACTTTCTCGATATGGATGGAACTGACCGGGCAACGGCAAACAGGGAATCGGTGAAAACCGGAGATCCTCTGGTAAGCGCTGTCCGCGCCTGGTTGAAGAATACTCTTGACGATATTGCGGACCAGTGGGATGACTGGAGACGCCAGCAGAATGTCGATAGCGACGATGAGCGCACCAAGCTGGCGCTGGAAAAATGGTACGCCTCTTTGACAGACGGCCGAGATAGGAAGCTAGCCCAGAAACTTATAACTCCCATCCTGTCGGCTGAGCACTCTAATGATGAAACCAAGAACAAGGACATCAAGCGAGACTTGGTACGTAGTGCGATTGTTGGCTTTGAAAAATTACGAATCCGGAAACAGCTGGACCAACTCGAAAAAGTCACCGATGTGTTGTCCGTCGAGTTTCAGAGGCTGTTTCTGAATCTCGATAGCGTTGAAGCGACCCACTATCACGAAATTACCCGCTCCAGATTGCAGGTGATTGAAAAGTTCGAAAAAGAAATTGCTAACACAGATGCGCTTGAGAAGGTTGCTCAAAACTATTTGTTCGACCACTTGTGGCTACTTGACCCGACTTGGGGGCCGGTAGGTGAAAGCAAGGTTATGGAGCAGACTCTTACCAAAGAGTTAAAAGACATTGCGCCTGATAATCCTACCGGTGCACGGATTGATATCGCCTACAGAACTTCGACAGGGCGTCACGTCATTGTGGAGCTGAAGAAGCCTGACAAAAAATCGGTAGATGTAGATGATCTTACGAAGCAAGGACGGAAATATCGAGGTGCGGTAACGGAATATCTCCGCAAGCATAGCGATATTGGAGGCCTAAATGGCCGCAGACCAGCCATCGATGTTGTATTTGTGACCGGCGAACTCCCTAGGACCAGCGACGGCGACGTTCTGGAAATTCTCAGAGTAAACCAAATGCAATCGTTCACTTACGAGGGAATGATCGTGAATGCGCGGAGAGCGTATCAGGAGTATTTGGATGCATCGCCGAGTGTTTCCATCATTGATGACATCGTATCGAACATAACCTAATCACGCATGCCCTGCCTTATGGTCAAATAAGGCAGGGTAGCTTTTATTTAGGGTGGATTTTTTCTGTCTTACAGGCCGCTTTTGGCAGAAGGCGAAAAGGAGACAGGTTTATTTTCACAACGTGAGCAAATCGCAGTAGAACCTATCCAGCTTTTTATAAGGTGAAGTGGGTTTTAACTTTGATTTGATGTCGATTAATTGATGTCCCTTTTGCCAAATGGCTTCCTACGCTACTTTTTACTCAAATGACTTCTCCTTGTGTCCCTGTCTAGTCAGATGAGATCCCGATGAAAGCCGTGGCTTTGGGGTTGTCCTCGAAGCCGCTGTTTATGATAATCCTTTAAGATAAGCACTTATATTTATTTACGGAGTAAAACATCAGCCTTGCTCTGTTAAGGTGGTGAATGGTTACCTGGGTCTTCGAGTTTAATTTCGGGCGATTGAGCATTTGGTCTTTCGTGATACCTGAAAAGCTATTGGGTCAGAAGTCCACTCATCGATATCCCAGCAGAGTAGAGCCTCAATCTCGCCGCCAGTAGCTGTTGGTTCTCCGTTATTACGAGAAAGTCTAATTTTCGAGACGATAATTAGGCCGGTTGATCCCTTATGCGTTCGATGGAGGCTTACTTCATTTTTTGTCATTAGCACCGAATCGCAGAAGTCACTGGTCGTACCTTTAACCTCGACCAAAAGCTCCTCGCCAGCTTTCTTGGCTAATATGTCAAATGACTCAGTTGCTGAAGTGTCTTGAGATTCATATCCATTTACTAACAGGTGTTGTATCGCCAGTGCCATAGCATGCCGCTCAATTACCTGCCGCTCCTTTGCTGTCAGTCCTCGGCCTTGCTTCCCTGCTCTGTTTCTTAATGGCTTGGCGATTACAGAAATTTCCTCGGCGCTTTGGTCGCCAGGGGATAAATCTCGTTGTTCAATTTGAGCAAGATAAATTTCGTTTAGACGTTCCGCAGCTTTGAATAATAGTAGGTCAAGATCGGTAGTAGTTAATTCTGAGGCGGCAATGCGCTTGGCGAATCCCGTGGCTTTCTCAAATGTTCGCGGAAGTGGCGCTTTTGCACCCAGAGAAATTTTGTCATCAAAAGGGATGAGCGACTTCCATTTCTGCTGAACGATAAGTCTAGCCCATGAAGTACGTGTCTTAAGTTCATCATCAGATACCGGCCGGAGATCACCTCCGCGCCAGATAGTGCTTCCACACCCTACGGTAATAAAAACAGCGGAGCCGTTTGCTGCAAAGTGAACTACCAGATAGAAACCTTCTCTAGGGGTAGGGGACATTGCCTTCGAGAAGACGCGCACCCACGGAGCTTCCGTCTTTCGCCCGATACCATCCGAGCCTTCAACAGCAAGATCATCGAAAACGCTATCGAATGCCTTCCGCAGAGCTGGTAAACGGCTGCGTAACTCTCCCGCAAGTACTGACCGAATGAGATGCCCCCGCTCTTGCATGTCGGGTGTGTTGGATGACGAATACTTGGGCTGCAAGCTGCAAATTTGGCCTAACGTGATTTCCACTAAGAAGCTCCCAGTCTTACGCAATCTGCGTTCCAGATGCGGAAATCGTGACCAATTTTCGTCCAGGTCAGAGGATTTCCATCAGAGGGTAGGAAGCTATCAATTTATCGCTTTCGGTTCATCCTAATAGTGCATGCATAACCAACCGGCTCCGCTTTTGCCCAATTGAGATCAGTTTCTGGTGCGCATCTGCCTATGGGCAAGGTGTCTGTCTGGGTTGATTGCTTTCGGTGCCAATTTTGGGGATCGATTCTCTTTCATGGATTGAAAGCCCATGACTTCTTTAGACGTCGAGCAAGGAGCCGGATCGTCAGTCCGTAGTAATACCGGGTTGCCTCACTGTGCTGGCTAATTCGATGTTTGAGGAACCAAGCTACGTGCTTTCTTTACCAAGCCCTAGGCGTTTCCCGTTGCCAGCGCGGCGCATCAATGCGACGGTTGCTGAGAAAGACCGCATCCCTCGGCGTTGATCGTGTGGCGTAACAGGGGCCAAGCAGCTGACGCTGACCCCTTTAAACATCGCGGTGCGTGATTCAACGCATCATGCCGAGTTCTGCATCATCCAATAGCGCTTTGCCCAAAGCACAGAGGTAATGCGCCGCCCAGATGAGTTTGGGCTTGTCTTCCATCAGCCCGTCGATGGTCAGGTCCCTTGCGTAGCCCATCAGTTCCGAGGCCTGTTCGCGGGCGTTTTGGCAAGGAATGCCGGCTTCGATGCGGAACAGTGGGTGGGTCTGGTTCTCGCCTTGAAAGAAGATGGTTTTACCCACTGTGCAATGGGTGTCTTCGGTTGTCATTGTTCAATCTCCCTGGTTGTGCTGATGCGCCGGTAAGCCGGGCTTCCACAGTTTCTCCGCTCGGTATGCGAATCAATGCATCGGTTGCGGGTTGGCTGTTTGCTGTATTTGCGTCAGCGCGGATTCGAGTAGCCGCCGCAGGGTTTCAAGCTCGTGCATCGAGGCCATGATCAAAACCGACGCGGGTGACTTGGGCTGCATCAGTATTGCCTGCTGGGCTACGGCTTCTGCACAGAGCGCGTAGTCCGAGGCCATCATGATCGTGTCTTCCAGGGAGTGGAGGTGGTGAGGCGGGTCAGGAACGATCTTTAGCATTTTACTGTGTTCTCGATAGGGGCCACCGCCAACCCGCTGTCAAACGGAATGGTGGCAGCTGTGCATGGGTTGACAGACCGGCGAACACAGAAACCGGCGCACGCAAGCGTGCCCCATGCACAACCGCCATGAACGGTTATGCGCGCTGTGTATCGTTGCGGCCTGTCAAAGCCGGTCGTTGATGAGCAACGACCCACCGAGACTAAAACCCTGAAAAAATGACCGCAACGGAAAACAGGCGCAGGCAGTATCTTTGGGAAACGCCCTACAAGAAAGGGGTTAAATCCGATTTTTTCGACCCGCAGCGCGCAAATGCCAGGCACAAAAAAAGACGCCCGAGGGCGTCTTCTTCTTTGGATTTGGTGGAGCCGGGGGGATTTGAACCCCCGTCCGCCAGTACTCCGCTGTCGGTACTACATGCTTAGCCGTGTCTACTGATTTAATCCGCAGCCGCCCGACGGGCAGGGTGCTTTGGATGAGTTGTGTAAGTTTTAGTCACTTCGCCCACAACGTGCTACGCGACGATCCTGTTCTGTATGACAATCATTTCGGGTTTACAGGCATCCCCTAGTGATTGCTGGAGCCGAAGCTACCAGAAGCAAAGGTCACTTACGCTGCGAGAGCGTAGGATTCCTCGCCGTAGGTTTCGTCATTGGCAACTATAGAAGTTGCAACAGTGGATTTACGAGTTCTGTTACCAACTCGGCATGCACCTAGAGTTTCGCTACCGGCGTCGAATCCTAATCGGCCCCGCACTAGCTCTTGGCTAACGCACCTTACGGCGCGTGGGATGGAGTATACGCCATTGCGCGGGCGACGTCGACAGCCGGTCCAGTCGCCCGCTTTTGGGCTCACGCGCCGCCGCTGCTACTGCCGCTGCCTTTCTCGGTTTTTTCCAGGCGCTCCAGCACTTTGCTGGTAATGGCAATGCATTCCTTGGTGTCGCCCGAGGCCTGGGCGGCCTTGGCTTTGTCGACGTGCTCGGTGATGGCTTTGTCCAGGCCTTCGGAAGTGGCGCCGGCGGTGGCCATGCTGTCGTCGATCTTTTGCAGGTTGGCGGCGCAGAGGTCATCGGCGGCGAACACCGGCGAAGCCAGCAGGGTGGCGGCCGCGAACAGGGCCGAAAGTGCGGTACCTTTCATGGGTGTCTCCTCTGGGGCCTCTGGAAGGTGGGCCTGTAAGGTGGACTGCGGGGGATTGGCGGGGGTTCAATCGGGATGGTGGCGGGGCGATATTGAGGTGGGGGATGGCACCGGCGTTGCAGGTGTTCGCGGGTGAACCCGCGGATACGGTGGGCTGTGTACAGCCACCGATGTGTGGGCATCACCAATCGGTGTAGGGGCGGGTTTACCCACGAATGCGGTGGTGGCTGCGACGGTGGATGATGGGTAGGGATTGGCTAGCAGGGCCGGCCTTTTCGCGGGTAAACCCGCTCCTACGGGGGGGGCTGTTTACAACCACCGATGTGTGTCCATCATCAATCTGTGTAGGGGCGGGTTTACCCGCGAATGCGGTGGTGGCTGCGACGGGGGACGGCGAGTAGAAATTGGCCAGCAGGGCCGGCCTCTTCGCGGGTAAACCCGCTCCTACGGGGGGGCTGTGTATAACCACCGATGTGTGGGCACCACCAATCGGTGTAGGGGCGGGTTTATCCGCGAATGCGGTGGTGGCTGCGACGGTGGACGACGGGTAGAGATAGGCCAGCAGGGCCGGCCTCTTCGCGGGTAAACCCGCTCCTACGGGGGGCTGTGTATAACCACTGATGTGTGGGCACCACCAATCGGTGTAGGAGCGGGTTTACCCGCGAATGCGGTGGCGGCTGCGACGGTGGACGGCGGGTGGAGATTGGCCAGCAGGGCCGGCCTCTTCGCGGGTAAACCCGCTCCTACGGGGGGCTGTGTACAACCAACGATGTGTGGGCACCACCAATCTGCGTAGGAGCGGGTTTACCCGCGAATGCGGTGGTGGCTGCGACGGTGGACAGCGGGTGGAGATTGGCCAGCAGGGCCGGCCCTTTCGCGGGTAAACCCGCTCCTACGCAGCGCTCCCCACCTATATCAACGCGTTAGAGACTGCGTGGCCGGGTGACGCGGTCTACCAGGTACACCAGGCCGTGGTAGTCGATGCCGCTGTGGCTCGACAGGCCTATCTCGCAGGTGCGGCTTGTGGAAATACCTTCGCTGCAATACTGCACGGCGTCCTTCAGGCTGCGCAGCGAGTGGGCGTTCAACTCGGGAGTGGTAAAGCCTTTGTCACCGGCAAATCCGCAGCAATGGATGCCTTCCGGGATCACCACCTGTTTGCTGCAGCGCCGCGCCAGGTCGATCAAGGCCTGGCTTTCGCCCAGGTGCTGGGTGCTGCAGGTCACATGCACAGCTACTGGTTCGTCCTGGGGGGTGAACTCCAGTCGGTCAAGCAGGTGGGTGCGGATGAAGCGCACCGGGTCGTAAAGGTCCAGCCGGGTGTCGCTCAGGTCCTGCACCAGGCGCAGGGTGCAGGGGCTGGTGTCGCAATAGATCGGGTCGAGGCCGCCGCGGCTGGCGTGCAGCAGGGCGGTGATCAGCTCCTGGCGCTTGTGTTCGGCCTGCTCGGGGTAGCCCTTGGAGGCGAACGGTTGGCCGCAGCACAGGCTGTCGGCGTTGTCGGGGAACACCACCTGGTAACCGGCCTTTTCCAGCAGGGCGCGGGTTTTGTCCAGCAACGAGCTTTGCTCGCGGTCGGCATAGGCCGGGCCCATTACCCGGGAAACGCAGGCGGCCAGGTACACCACGCGGGGGCGTGCGTCGTTGCTGGTGGCGCCGAAGGCCAGGGGGCGCAACGGTTGCGGCATGGCCGGGGTCCATTGGGGCAGGCGGCCTTTGCTGGCTTTGCTCAGCGAGGCGCTCAGGCGGCCCAGGCGCGGGGCGCCTAGCAGCTTGCGTGCGGTGTTGGCGGCGGTCAGGGTCAGGCGCGCACCGCTTAGGGCAGTGTGGAAATGCTCGGCCAGCCAGTCGGCGGTTTTAGCGTGGTCGGCGGCCTGGCTGCGCAGTTTCTTCACCAGCTCGCCGGTGTTGATGCCGACCGGGCAGCGCTGGGCGCACAGGCCGGTAGCGGCGCAGGTGTCGATGCCCTGGTACTGGTAGCTTTGCATCAGTTCACGGGTATCGATGCCGGCGCGCTGCTTGGCCTGGATGTCACGCCACATGACGATGCGCTGGCGCGGGCTGAGGGTCAGGCCCTTGGACGGGCACACCGGTTCGCAGAAGCCGCACTCGATGCACTTGTCGACGATTTCGTCGGCGGCAGGCAGCGGCTTGAGGTTTTTCAGGTGGATATCCGGGTCTTCGCTCAACACCACGTCGGGGTTGAGGATGCCGTTGGGGTCGAGCAGGCGCTTGAGCTTCCACATCAGCTGGTAGGCGTCTTGGCCCCATTCCAGCTCCACGAACGGTGCCATGTTGCGGCCTGTACCGTGCTCGGCCTTCAGCGAGCCGCCAAACTCCACCGCCACCAGTTGCGCCACGTCGTCCATGAACGCCTGGTAACGGGCGACTTCTTCGGCGCTGTTGAACCCCTGGGTAAAGACGAAGTGCAGGTTGCCTTCCAGCGCGTGGCCGAAAATGATCGCTTCGTCATAGTGATGCTTGTCGAACAGCTGGATCAGGCGGTTGACGCCTTCGGCCAGTTGCTCGACGGGGAAGGTCACGTCTTCGATGATGACCGTGGTGCCGGTCTGGCGCACGGCACCGACGGCGGGGAAGGTGTCCTTGCGGATTTTCCACAACTGGTTGTACACGGCCGGGTCTTCGCTGAAGTCCACTTGCTGTTCCAGCGGGAAGTCGGCGATCGAGGCCATGATCTGCTGCAGTTGCTCGTGCAGCAGGCTCTGGCTGGCGGCGCGGGATTCGATCAGCAGGGCGCAGGCATTGTCCGACAGGCCTTTTACCCACAGCGGCATGCCGGGCATGTTCTGCACCGAGCGCAGGCTGCGGCGGTCGAGCAGTTCCACGGCCGAGACCGGCTGCTGCTTGAGCACGGGTACCGCGCGGCAGCAGCTTTCGACGCTGGGGAACACCAGCAAGGCGCTGGCCTTGTGCGGGTGGTCGGGCACGGTGTCGTACGTGACGGCGCTGATGAAGCCCAGGGTGCCCTCGGAGCCGACCAGCAGGTGCTGCAGGATGTCCAGCGGCTGGTCGTAGTCCACCAGTGCGTTCAGTGACAGGCCGGTGGTGTTCTTCAGCCGGTATTTGTGCCGGATGCGTTCGGCCAGCGCTGTGTTGGCGCGGGTTTCGCGGCCCAGGCGGGCCAGTGCTTCCAGCAGCTCGGCGTGGCTGCTTTCGAAGGCGGCGACGCTGGCCGGGTCTTCGCTGTCCAGGCGGGTGCCGTCGGCCAGCACCAGGCGCAGGCCCGCCAGGGTGTGGTAGGTGTTCTGCGCGGTGCCGCAGCACATGCCACTGGCGTTGTTGGCGACGATGCCGCCGATCTTGCAGGCGTTGATCGAGGCCGGGTCGGGGCCAATCTTACGCCCGAAGGGGGCCAGCCAGGCGTTGGCCTGGGCGCCGATCACGCCGGGTTGCAGGCGAATCTGCTCGCCCTGGCGACGGATTTCGCGGCCGTTCCAGTTATCGCCGAGCACGATCAGCACCGAGTCGCTGATGGCCTGGCCAGACAGGCTGGTGCCGGCAGCGCGGAAGGTGACCGGCACCCGCTCGCGCTGGGCCAGTTTGATCAGGCCGACCACTTCGTCCTCGGACTCGACGCGCACCACCAGCTTGGGGATCAAGCGGTAGAAGCTGGCGTCGGTGCCGAAGGCCAGGGTGGACGTGGGGTCGTCGAAGCGGCGTTCGGCGGGGATCAGGCGCTCGGCATCACGCAGGAACGCGGCGGGCAGGCTCATGCAGTCTCCTCGCGGGGCTGTGGCGTCTGTGCGCTACATGCCCCGGGTCATTCAGGCGGTGGTTCTTGCAGGCGTTCAGGCGCCCAGTTCGCGTACCAGCGAGTCGCGGGTGATCTCGCTGATCGACTTGGCACCGGTCAGCACCATGGCCACGCGCATTTCCTTTTCGAACAGCTCAAGCAGGTTTTTCACGCCGGCCTGGCCATGCACGGCAAGGGCGTAGAGGAAGGCACGGCCGATCAGGACGGTGTCGGCACCCAGGGCGATCATGCGCACCACGTCCAGGCCACTGCGAATGCCCGAGTCGGCCAGAATCTTCAGGTCGCCTTTGACCGCGTCGGCAATGGCCGGCAGGGCACGGGCACTGGACAGCACGCCGTCGAGCTGGCGGCCGCCGTGGTTGGACACCACGATACCGTCGGCACCGAACTTGACCGCATCGCGGGCGTCATCGGCATCGAGAATGCCTTTGATGATCATCGGGCCGTCCCAGAACTCGCGGATCCACTCCAGGTCTTTCCAGGAAATGGACGGGTCGAAGTTGTTGCCCAGCCAGCCGATGTAGTCGGCAAGGCCGGTGGGGTTGCCACGGTATTTGGAGATGTTGCCCAGGTCATGCGGGCGGCCCATCACGCCCACATCCCATGCCCACTCGGGGTGGGTCATGGCTTGCAGCACGCGACGCAGCGGACCGTTCTTGCCGCTCATGCCAGAGTGGGCGTCGCGGTAGCGGGCACCGGGTACGGGCATGTCCACGGTGAACACCAGGGTCTTGACGCCGGCAGCCTTGGCCCGCTCCAGGGCATTACGCATGAAGCCGCGGTCCTTGAGCACATACAGCTGGAACCACATTGGCCGGTTGATGGCGGGCGCCACTTCTTCGATCGGGCACACCGACACAGTCGACATGGTGAACGGGATGCCATGGGCGGCGGCCGCGCGTGCGGCCTGCACTTCGCCACGGCGGGCGTACATGCCGGTGAGGCCGACCGGGGCCAGGGCCACCGGCATGCTCAGGGTTTCGTCGAACAGCTTGGTTTCCAGGCTGAGCTCGGACATGTTGTTCAGCACGCGCTGGCGCAGGGCGATGCCGGCCAGGTCCGAGACGTTGTGGCGCAGGGTGTGCTCGGCGTAGGCGCCGCCGTCAGCGTAGTGGAACAGGAAGGGGGGCAGCTTGCGTTGGGCCGCGGCGCGATAGTCGGTAGAGGCAGAAATGATCATGGATTCTCGCTGCGTTGCTTGTGGGAGTGCCGGGCGCGCGACGGCGCCCGGCCCCTTTCACTTTAGTGATGAACCAGCATGCCGGTCAGCCAGTAAGCCTGGACCAAGGTGATCAGGCCGACGATGGTGGCGAAGAACAGGCTGTGCTTGACGGTGAAGCGGAACAGGTCGGATTCCTTGCCGACCAGGCCGGTAGCGGCGCAGGCCACGGCGATCGATTGCGGCGAGATCATCTTGCCGGTTACGCCGCCGCTGGTGTTGGCTGCCACCAGCAGGGTGTCGTTGACCCCGATCTGGTGCGCGGTGGTGGCCTGCAACGAGCTGAACAGGGCGTTGGACGAGGTGTCCGAGCCGGTCAGGAACACGCCCAGCCAGCCGAGGAACGGCGAGAAGAACGGGAACGCGGCGCCGGTACCGGCCAGCACCAGGGCCATGGTCGAGGACATGCCCGAGTAGTTGGTGACGAAGGCAAAAGCCAACACCATGCCGATCGACAGAATTGGCCAGCGCAGTTCCCAGAAGGTTTCTTTGAAAGTGGTAAGACCAGTTTTGAAGTTGATCTTCAGCACCGCCATTGAGATCAGCGCCGAGAGGAAGATCGCGGTGCCGGTGGCGGAGATCGGGTCGAGCTTGAACACCGCCGGCATGGCGGTCGGCGCGGCAACGATCGGTGCGGTCTTGATCACCAGCTGGTCGAGGTGCGGGATGGCGAAGTTGAACACGAAGTTGTACATCGCGCCGCCCGGAGCGAAAGCCGCCTTGAACGGCTTCAGGGTCCAGATGGTGACCAGCACGGTGAGGATCAGGAACGGCGACCAGGCCTTGAAAATCTCGCCAAAGCTGTACGGGCTAGGCTGGCTGCCGCTTGGCTGCACCACGGCTGCGCCGACACTGCCTTTGGCCTCGCTGAACGCACGCTTGGGCTGCCAGACTTTCAGGAACAGGGTGAGGCAGATCAGGCTGGCCAGTGCCGAGGTGATGTCTGGCAGTTCCGGGCCGATGAAGTTCGAGGTGAAGTACTGGGTGACGGCAAAGCTCAGGCCTGCGACCAGGGCGGCAGGCCAGGTTTCCTTCACGCCACGCAGGCCGTCCATCATGAACACCAGCCAGAACGGCACGAACAGCGACAGCAACGGCAGCTGGCGGCCGGTCATGGCGCCGATGTGGAAGGCGTCGATACCGGTGACCTGGCCGGCCACGATGATCGGGATACCCAGGGCGCCGAAGGCCACTGGCGCGGTGTTGGCGATCAGGCACAGGCCGGCAGCGTACAGCGGGTTGAAGCCCAGGCCCACCAGCAGTGCGGCAGTGATGGCCACCGGTGCGCCAAAGCCCGCCGCACCTTCGAGGAAGGCGCCGAAGCAGAAGCCGATCAGCAGCACTTGCAGGCGCTGGTCGTCGGTAATCGACAGCACCGAGCTGCGGATCACTTCGAACTGGCCGCTCTTGACCGTGAGTTTGTACAGGAACACCGCGGCAACGATGATCCAGGCAATTGGCCAGAGGCCATAGAGGAAGCCGTAACCCGCGGCGGCGAGGGCCATGTCGACAGGCATCTGGAAGGCGAAGATCGCCACCAGGATCGACAGCGCGAGGGTGATGCTGCCCGCTACGTGGCCCTTGAGGCGGAACACGGCGAGGGCCAGGAAGAAGAACACGATAGGGATGACCGCCGCCAGTGCGGACAGGCCAAGACTACCAAGCGGGCTATAGAGTTGTTGCCAGGTTTGCATATGGGGTGGCCCCTAATTGTTGTTGGTCAGGCACTGGCATTGGATAATTGGTAAGACCAATTTACAATGGCTGGGCGCTAGGTTAAAAGCGCTGCCGTGGGTGTGTCAATTTGTCCCGTGCAAAACTTTGGTCGCGTGCCGATGAGCGGGCGTCTGATGTGCTCGGAAAATCGCGGCTTGATGGGTGTTTGCGTGGCCTGGATCGGCGAGAATAGGCACCCCCTGAAATTTGCCGGGGGTTTGTGGAGAGCATGTGATGGTTTTTGATCAGGTACGCCAACGGCGCCTGTCCGACGACATTGTCGATCGGCTGGAAGGGATGATTCTGGAAGGCACGCTGACCTCGGGGCAGCGGCTGCCGGCCGAGCGCGTCCTGGCCGAGCAGTTTGGTGTGTCCCGCCCGTCACTGCGTGAGGCGATCCAGAAGCTGGTGGCCAAGGGGCTGCTGGTCAGCCGTCAGGGCGGGGGCAATTTTGTGGCGGAGTCGTTGGGGTCCACCTTCAGCGACCCGTTGCTGCAGTTGCTCGAGCACAGTGCCGAAGCGCAGCGTGATCTGCTCGAGTTCCGCCATACCCTGGAGGCGTCCTGCGCCTATTACGCTGCCCAGCGTGCCACCGAGCCGGACCGGGCACGGTTGAAGGCGGCCTTCGATACGCTGCAGGACTGCTATGCCAGGGTCGATGAGGTGACCCGTGCGGAGGAGGGCGCGGCTGATGCGCGCTTCCACCTGGCGATCGCCGAGGCCAGCCATAACGCGGTGTTGCTGCACACCATCCGGGGTTTGTTCGACCTGCTCAAGCGTAACGTGGTGACCAACATCGGCGGCATGTACCAGCAGCGCACCGAAACCCGGGACATGCTGATCAGTCAGCACCGGGAACTGTACCTGGCGATTGTCGAGGGCAGGGCGGAGGATGCGCGAGAGGTGTCCAGCCGGCACATTTTGTATGTGCAGGAGGTGCTGCATGAGGCGCACGAAGAAGCGCAGCGGGTGGCGCGGGCAGAGCGGCGCAGCGGGCGCTGAGACTTTTAAAGGCAGTACCGGCCTCTTCGCGGGCAAGCCCGCTCCCACAGAATAGGCGCCGGGCTTGAATCTGGTGCCATTCCTGTGGGGCGTGCGTGCCCGCGAAGAGGCCGCTCCCACAGGATAGGCGCCGGGCTTGAATCTGGTGCCATTCCTGTGGGAGCGGGCTTGCCCGCGAAGAGGCCGGAACAGGTTGAAGAGTAGTTACTCTTCCTTGCCCTTGTTCCGCACAGCCCGCTGCAGCTCGCGGTTGGAATCGCGTTCGCGCATGGTGTCGCGCTTGTCGAATTCCTTCTTGCCCTTGCCCAGTGCGATTTCGCACTTGATCAGGTGCTTGCTCCAGTACAGCGCCAAAGCCACACAGGTGTAGCCTTTTTGCGCCACAGCCGCTTCCACGCGCTCGAGCTCGCGCTTGTTCAGCAGCAGCTTGCGGGTGCGTGTAGGGTCGGCGATGACGTGGGTGCTGGCCGTGGTCAGCGGGGTGATGTGGCTGCCGAACAGCCAGGCCTCACCGTCCTTGAGCAGCACGTAGCTGTCAGTCAGGTGCGCCTTGCCGGCTCGCAGGCTTTTTACTTCCCAGCCGGACAGGACCAGCCCGGCCTCGAACTTGTGTTCGATGAAGTAATCGTGTCGCGCTTTCTTGTTTTGCGCGATGGTCCCGGTCGGATGTTTTTTTTGCTTAGCCATAGGGGCGGCATTATAGGCAAGTCCGCGCGTCGTCCGCTATGGGATTTCGGTGTGCTTGAGCCACTGGAATGAATACCGGACAATACAAACCCTGTCATACGCACAGAACCTGTTTTCGGCACGCTGCGAAGCGCCGCCACCCAGCCTTGGAAGTGACGCCTGGATGACTACCCATATTCAACGCTCCGCCCTGCTGCCATACCCCGCCCAGGCGCTTTACGATCTGGTCAACGATGTGGCCAGCTACCCTGAGTTTTTGCCGTGGTGCTCGGCCTCGACGGTGATCGAAACCAGCGATACACACATGCGTGCCAAGCTCGAAGTGGCCAAGGGGGGCATGAGCCAGCACTTCGTGACGCGTAACGTGCTGGTGCCGGGGCAGTCCATCGAGATGAACCTCGAAGAAGGGCCATTCACCCAGCTGCATGGTGTTTGGGTGTTCAAGCCGCTGGGTGAAAAAGCCTGCAAGATCAGCCTGGACCTGTCCTTCGATTACGCCGGGCCGATTGTGCGCGCCACGTTGGGCCCGCTATTCAATCAGGCGGCGAATACGCTGGTCGATGCGTTCTGCCAGCGTGCCAAGCAATTGAATGCCTGACGGATAAGGTGCAAACAAAAAGCCCGGACCAGGTCCGGGCTTTTTTGCATCTGCTGTTCCCGCTTAGCGGGTTTCCAGCGGTGCGGGGGTCGGGACCGGGGTGGTCTCGATGGTGTCGATCTCGCGCTGGATGGACTCTTCGGTCGAACCAGGCTTGGCCGGTTTTTCTACAGGTTGCGCTGCCGGCTGTTCGGCCTGGCCTGGCTCGGTGGCCGGGCTGACGGTGGTGTCGCTGCTGCCACCGAGGATTTCCTGATCGCGGCTGACGCCTGGCATGAAGTCGCCAGACAGGCTGACCAGTTGATCGCTTTCGTTGAAAAATACACTCATGCGTTCTTGCTGGCGCTTACCGCCACCAGGCTGCAGGCTGTACAGGTAATCCCAACGATTGGTGTTGAAAGTGTCCTGAATCAGCGGGTTGCCCATGATAAACCTTACTTGCCGTCGGGTCATTCCCGGGCGTAATTGGTCTATCATGTCTTGCGTGACGACATTGCCCTGCTGGATGTCGATTTTGTAAACCCCGGGAAACGAGCAACCGGCGAGTGCGAGCAGTCCCACTAGGGTGAGGCTGGTTAGCAAGAGCTTGGTGTTTTGCATCGGTGGGCGACTTCCACTATCTTGGCTGGACAACGTAAACCCCGATCATACCCGTATTAAGAGAAGCTGCGAAGCAGCATCGGCGAGAAAGCTGACCATGGTTGAAAATAGCGAATTGCGCAAAGCCGGCCTCAAGGTGACCCTGCCTCGAGTCAAGATCCTTCAGATGCTCGACTCTACCGAGCAGCGTCACATGAGTGCAGAGGATGTCTACAAGGCGCTGATGGAGGCTGGCGAGGATGTAGGCCTGGCCACCGTCTATCGCGTGCTGACCCAGTTCGAGGCGGCGGGTCTGGTGGTTCGCCATAACTTCGACGGCGGTCATGCAGTGTTCGAGCTGGCTGATGGCGGTCACCACGACCACATGGTGAACGTGGATACCAGTGAAGTCATCGAATTCATGGACGCCGAAATCGAGAAGCGCCAGCGCGAAATCGTGGCCGAGCATGGCTTCGAGCTGGTGGACCACAATTTGGTCCTGTACGTGCGTAAGAAGAAGTAACGATTTTTCGTTATGGATAGCAAAGGCGACCTTCGGGTCGCCTTTGTGCTTTCTGGGGCTGAAAGATGTGTTGTCCGTGCCGGCCTCTTCGCGGGCGCGCCCGCTCCCACAGGTACACCTCAGGTTTCAGATCCTGTGATCACCCTGTGGGAGCGGGCGTGCCCGCGAATCGTCCTGGAAAAGCAAGGCTCAGGCCTTGCCGCTCACTACCATCTTGCGTGCATGGGCCAGGGACTCCTTGGTCAGGTCGATCCCGCCGAGCATCCGCGCCACTTCTTCCACGCGCTCACGCTTGCCAAGGCTAGCCACGGCGGTGTGGGTGGTGTCGCTGTTGCGCACCTTGTGCACGAACAAATGGTGATGCCCCTGCGCCGCCACCTGCGGCAGGTGGGTCACGGTCAGTACCTGGCCGCGCTCGCCCAGGCGCCGCAGCAGTTGGCCGACGATTTCTGCCGTTGGCCCGCCAATACCCACGTCGACTTCGTCGAACACCAGGGTAGGAATGCGCGAGGTCTGCGCGGTAATGACCTGGATCGCCAGGCTGATGCGCGACAGTTCGCCACCCGACGCCACCTTCGCCAGGCCCTTGAGCGGCTGGCCAGGGTTGGCACTGACCAGCAGTTCGATCTGCTCCAGCCCATGGGGTGACAGTTCGGCGCCTTCGTTCGCTGTCAGTTCGATGCAGAAGCGCCCGCCAGGCATGCCCAGGCGCTGGATTTCCTGCTCCACCGCGCCTGCCAGCTGCTGCGCTGCTTGCTGGCGCAGGCCGCTGAGTTCGCGCGCCTTCTCTTTATAGTGCTGGGCGTAGGCGGCAAGCTCTTCGCCCAGCCGCTCGATCGACTCGTCACTGGCGTTAAGGCCTTCCAGCTCCTCCATCAGTTGCTGTTGCAGGTGGGGCAGCTCGGTGGGGTGCACCCGGTGTTTGCGCGCCAGGGTGTAGATGGTGTCCAGGCGCTCTTCCAGGGCTTGCAGACGCATCGGGTCGGCGTCGAAATTGTCGAGGAAGCGGTTGAGTTCGCCCACGGCTTCCTCGACCTGAATCTGCGCGCTGGCGATCAGGTTGGCTGCTTCGTTCAGTGCCTTGGGCGAGTTGGTGGCGGCACCCAGGCGGTTGAGGCTGGAGGTGAGGGCGCTCAGCACATTGCCCGAATCACTCTCGCTGCACTGGTCGATGACCTGGCGGCAGATGCCGAACAGGGCTTCGGCGCTGGTCAGGTTCTTGTGTTCCTGTTCCAGCTGCTCCAGTTCGTGCTCGCCCAGGCCGAGGTTGTCCAGTTCTTCCAACTGGTAACTGAGCAGCTGGTGGCGGGCGCGCTGCTCGTCGCCCGAGTTGGACAGGCGCTCCAGCTCCAGGCGGGTCTGGTTCCAGCGCTTGGCTGCAAGCTGTACCTGGCGGGCCAGGTCGACGGCGCCGGCATACTCGTCAAGCAAGCGGCGGTGGGTGTCGGTCTTGAGCAGGGACTGGTGCTCGTGCTGGCTGTGGATATCGATCAGCAGTTCGCCCAGCGCCTTGAGGTCGCCGAGCGGGCAGGGCGTGCCGTTGATGTAGCCGCGGCTGCGGCCTTCGGCGGTGATCACCCGGCGCAGGATGCACAGGCCTTCGTTGTCCAGGTCGCGCTCGGCCAGCCAGGTGTGCGCTTCGGGAATGTCCACCAGGTCGAAGGTGGCCAGGATGTCCGCTTTGTCGGTGCCGGGGCGCACCACGCCGCTGTCGGCACGGTCGCCCAGGGCAAGGCCGAGGGCGTCGAGCATGATCGATTTGCCGGCACCGGTCTCGCCGGTGATGACGGACATGCCACGGGCGATCTCGAGGTCGAGGTGCTCGACGATGGCGTAGTTGTGAATGGACAGGTGCACCAGCATGGGGGCGGCTCCCGGAAATCAGGTCTGGTTATTTATACAGTACTTTTTTCAGGCCTGCCAATGCCCCTTCGCAGATTCTGTTGCAGCCTCGAAAACCACCTTGCCCCTTGAACCTGGTTTTTCCGGCCCCATATAGCCGACATCCAAGGCGAGCCTGGCTCGCAGTCCACAAAATTGCGCAGGAGAGACCCCATGGCTGATGAGCAGCTGAACGAGAAAGACCTTAACGTGGAAGAAACCGGTGCAGGCAATGCAGCTGATACCCGTGTTCTGGAGCTCGAGGAACAGCTGGCCGCAGCCAAGGACCAGGCGCTGCGCGCCGTTGCCGACCTGCAGAACGTACGCCGTCGTGCCGAGCAGGATGTGGAAAAAGCCCACAAGTTCGCCCTGGAGAAGTTCTCCAGCGACTTGCTGCCGGTGATCGACAGCCTGGAACTGGCCCTGGCTCACTCCAGTGCCGAGGATGAGCACGTCAAGCAGATCCGCGAAGGGGTCGAGCTGACCCTGAAGATGTTCCAGGACACCCTCAAGCGCTACAACCTTGAAGCTGTCGACCCGCACGGCCAGCCGTTCAACCCTGAGCACCACCAGGCCATGGCCATGCAGGAAAACGCCGAGGTCGAGCCAAACAGCGTGCTGAACGTGTTCCAGAAGGGCTACCTGCTGAACGGCCGCCTGCTGCGCCCCGCCATGGTGGTGGTCAGCAAGGCGCCGAGCGCGGCGCAACCCTCGATCAATGAAAAGGCTTGAAATCCTTCGGGGCATCCCCATCTAGGTGTCAAGCCTTCAAGTATTACCGCAGTTGGCCAAAGTAGTCGCTGCTACCAAATTCAAGTTTCGGGAGAGTTAACATGGGTAAAATCATCGGTATCGACCTGGGGACCACCAACTCGTGCGTCTCCATTCTGGAAAACGGTAACGTCAAAGTCATCGAAAACGCCGAAGGTGCGCGTACTACCCCTTCGATCGTGGCCTACGCCAACGATGGCGAAATCCTGGTTGGCCAGTCGGCCAAGCGCCAGGCTGTCACCAACCCGCACAACACCCTGTTCGCAGTGAAGCGCCTGATTGGCCGCCGCTTCGAAGAAGATGTCGTGCAGAAAGACATCAAGCTGGTGCCGTACAAGATCGTCAAGGCGAACAACGGTGACGCCTGGGTCGAGGCTGCTGGCAAGGAAATGGCTCCGCCGCAGATCAGCGCCGAAGTCCTGAAGAAAATGAAGAAGACCGCCGAAGACTACCTCGGCGAGCCAGTCACCGAAGCGGTCATCACCGTTCCGGCCTACTTCAACGACAGCCAGCGTCAGGCGACCAAAGACGCCGGCCGCATCGCTGGCCTGGACGTAAAACGCATCATCAACGAGCCGACTGCCGCTGCACTGGCGTATGGCATGGACAAGGCCAAGGGCGACCACACCGTCATCGTTTATGACCTGGGTGGTGGTACCTTCGACGTTTCGGTCATCGAAATCGCCGAAGTCGACGGTGAGCACCAGTTCGAAGTACTGGCTACCAACGGCGACACCTTCCTGGGTGGCGAAGACTTCGACATGCGCCTGATCGACTACCTTGTCGACGAGTTCAAGAAAGAGTCGGGCATGGACCTGAAGAACGATCCTCTGGCCCTGCAGCGCCTGAAAGAAGCCGCAGAAAAAGCCAAGATCGAGCTGTCGTCCGCTCAGTCGACCGACGTCAACCTGCCGTACATCACTGCAGATGCCACCGGTCCTAAGCACCTGAACGTGAAGATCTCCCGCGCCAAGCTGGAGTCGCTGGTCGAAGACCTGGTCAAGCGTACCATCGAGCCTTGCCGCATTGCCCTGAAAGACGCCGGCATCGACGCCAGCAAGATCGACGACGTGATCCTGGTCGGCGGTCAGACCCGCATGCCGCTGGTGCAGAAAGAAGTGGCCGACTTCTTCGGTAAAGAAGCGCGCAAGGACGTGAACCCGGACGAAGCCGTCGCCATGGGTGCTGCCATCCAGGGTGCGGTACTGGCCGGTGACGTAAAAGACGTCCTGCTGCTGGACGTCAGCCCGCTGACCCTGGGTATCGAAACCATGGGTGGCGTGATGACCGCGCTGATCGAGAAGAACACCACCATCCCGACCAAGAAGTCGCAGGTGTTCTCGACTGCCGACGACAACCAGAGCGCCGTGACCATTCACGTGCTGCAAGGTGAGCGTAAGCAGGCTGCGCAGAACAAGTCGCTGGGCAAGTTCGACCTGGCTGACATTCCGCCAGCACCGCGTGGCGTGCCGCAAATCGAAGTGACCTTCGACATCGACGCCAACGGCATCCTGCACGTAGGTGCGAAAGACAAGGCCACCGGCAAGACTCAGTCGATCGTGATCAAGGCCAACTCCGGCCTGTCGGACGAAGAGATCGAGCGCATGGTGCGTGACGCCGAGGCCAACGCCGAGGAAGACCGCAAGTTCGAAGAGCTGGCGGCTGCCCGTAACCAGGGTGACGCGCTGGTGCACTCGACCCGCAAGATGGTCGCTGACGCAGGTGACAAGGTTACCGCTGAAGAGAAAACCGCCATCGAGGCCGCCGTTGTTGCCCTGGAAGCCGCTGTCAAAGGCGACGACAAGGCTGCCATCGACGCCAAGGTTGAAGAGCTGTCCAAGGTCTCTGCCCCGGTTGCCCAGAAGATGTACGCCGAGCAGTCGGCTGAACAGCCTCAGGGTGGCGCGCAGCAGGCCGAGCCGGAAGCCAAGCACGATGACGTGGTTGACGCCGAGTTCGAAGAAGTGAAAGACAACAACAAGCAGTAATCCCTGCATGTTGTCGGCCGGTTCACCGTCGTTTGCCGGTGAGCTGGTAGGATGTCGCCGCGCGGGGGCTTGCTCCCGCGTTGGCGTATCTGGAATTCGAGAATTTTTACAGCATCTGTCAGCGGCTCTTGAGGGTCGCACGCGGGTGCTGATGGCGTGGCGCAGATGCCACACGCCCAACAAGGTGCAAATGACCTATGTCCAAGCGTGATTATTATGAGGTCCTGGGTGTCGAGCGCGGCGCCACTGAAGCGGACCTCAAGAAGGCTTACCGCCGTTTGGCGATGAAGTACCACCCGGACCGCAACCCGGGCGATAAAGAATCGGAAGACAAGTTCAAGGAGGCCAACGAGGCCTACGAAGTACTGTCAGACGCGAGCAAGCGTGCGGCCTTCGACCAGTATGGCCATGCGGGTGTCGACCCAAGCATGGGTGGCGGTGGTGCCGGCTTTGGTGGTGCCAATTTCTCCGACATCTTCGGCGATGTGTTCAGCGACTTCTTCGGCGGCGGTCGCGGTGGTGGTCGAGGCGGTGCCCAGCGCGGCAGCGACCTGCGCTACACCCTGGAGCTGAACCTGGAAGAAGCGGTGCGTGGCACCACGGTCAGCATCCGCGTGCCTACCCTGGTCAACTGCCAGCCTTGCGACGGTTCCGGTGCCAAGAAGGGCTCGACCCCGTCGACCTGCCCGACCTGTGGTGGTATCGGCCAGGTGCGCATGCAGCAAGGCTTCTTCTCGGTGCAGCAAACCTGCCCGCGCTGCCATGGCCAAGGCAAGATCATTACCGACCCGTGCACTTCGTGCCATGGTGAAGGGCGTGTCGAGGAATACAAGACGCTGTCGGTCAAGGTGCCGGCAGGTGTCGATACCGGCGACCGCATCCGTCTGTCGGGTGAGGGCGAGGCCGGTACTCATGGTGGCCCGACTGGCGACCTGTACGTGGTGATCAGCGTGCGTGAGCACGAAATCTTCCAGCGCGATGGCAAGCACCTGTACTGTGAAGTGCCGATCAGCTACACCGATGCTGCCCTGGGCGGCGAGCTGGAAGTGCCGACCCTGGATGGTCGCGTGAAGCTGAAGATTCCGGAAGGCACCCAGACCGGTAAGCAGTTCCGTCTGCGTGGCAAGGGTGTTGCCCCGGTGCGTGGTGGTGGTGCGGGTGACCTGCTGTGCCGTGTGGCCGTAGAAACCCCGGTCAATCTCAGTCGCCGTCAGCGTGAGCTGCTCGAAGAGCTGCGTGATTCGCTGGAAGGCGACAGTTCCCACTCGCCCAAGGCCAGCGGCTGGTTCGATGGTGTGAAGCGCTTCTTCGGCGATCTCTGACAAGGAACAGGTTATGCGACGTATTGCAGTGATGGGCGCGGCGGGGCGGATGGGCAAAACCCTCATCGAAGCCGTGCAACAAACCTCGGGCGCGGGGCTGACCGCAGCGATCGATCGCCCTGACAGCTCGTTGGTCGGGGCTGATGCCGGAGAGCTGGCGGCACTTGGCCGAATTGGCGTGCTGTTGTCCGACGACCTGGCCAAGGTTGCCGACGAGTTCGATGTACTGATCGACTTCACTCACCCCTCGGTGACCCTGAAGAACCTCGCGTTCTGCCGCAAGCATGGCAAGGCGATGATCATCGGCACGACCGGTTTTACAGTCGAAGAGAAGCAGCTGTTGGCCGAAGCTGGCAAGGACATTCCAATTGTGTTCGCCGCCAACTTCAGCGTGGGTGTCAACCTTAGCCTCAAGCTGCTGGATATGGCTGCGCGGGTGCTGGGCGATGATGTCGATATCGAAATCATCGAGGCGCACCACCGGCACAAGGTCGATGCGCCATCGGGTACTGCACTGCGCATGGGTGAAGTGGTTGCCAATGCGCTGGGCCGTGATCTGCAGGAAGTGGCCGTGTATGGTCGTGAAGGGCAGACCGGTGCGCGCGATCGCAAGACCATCGGTTTCGCTACCGTGCGTGCCGGCGATGTGGTGGGCGATCACACCGTGTTGTTCGCTGCTGAAGGCGAGCGCCTGGAAATCACCCACAAGGCCTCCAGCCGCATGACCTTCGCCAAGGGGGCCGTACGTGCGGCGCTGTGGCTGGATGGGCGCGAACCTGGGCTGTACGACATGCAGGATGTGCTTGAACTGCGTTAAGTCGTGAGTGGGGTGTTGGCTGCTTCGCGGGCTTGCCCGCTCCCACAGGTACAGCGTTGCTCTTGGGCTGGTGCGATCCCTGTGGGAGCGGGCGAGCCCGCGAAGAGGCTGGCGTGGATGTCAGCCTGTCGCATCGATGTGTTTTAGAGACACATATCCGGTAGACCGAAAACACACTTTTCTGTAAGCTACAGCTTTAGTGTGTCCACTAAAAGCGCGCAGCGAATTGAATTCAGCACATGAAAGCGGGGTGACGTGTCCATACGTCACTCCGCTTTTTTGCAACCTGCGATCGCCCTTTCATGCTTGATTTACGGGAGGTCTTCTTGACAAAGCCAGCCATACTCGCCCTTGCCGACGGCAGTATTTTCCGCGGTGAAGCCATCGGTGCCGACGGTCAGACCGTTGGTGAGGTGGTATTCAACACCGCTATGACCGGCTACCAGGAAATCCTTACAGACCCTTCCTACGCGCAGCAAATCGTTACCCTGACCTACCCGCACATCGGCAACACCGGTACTACCCCGGAAGACGCCGAGTCGAACCGCGTCTGGTCCGCTGGCCTGGTCATCCGTGACCTGCCGCTGCTGGCCAGCAACTGGCGTAATACCCAGTCGCTGCCTGAGTACCTCAAGGCTAACAACGTCGTTGCCATTGCCGGCATCGACACCCGTCGCCTGACCCGTATCCTGCGTGAAAAGGGCGCCCAGAACGGCTGCATTCTGGCGGGTGACAACATCAGCGAAGAAGCGGCCATCGCCGCTGCCCGCGGCTTCCCGGGCCTGAAGGGCATGGACCTGGCCAAGGTCGTCTCCACCAAGGAACGTTACGAGTGGCGCTCCAGTGTGTGGGAGCTGAAAACCGACAGCCACCCGACCATCGACGCTGCCGACCTGCCGTACCACGTGGTTGCCTTCGACTATGGCGTCAAGCTGAACATCCTGCGCATGCTGGTGGCCCGCGGCTGCCGCGTGACCGTGGTGCCAGCCCAGACCCCGGCCAGCGAAGTGCTGGCACTCAACCCGGACGGCGTGTTCCTGTCCAACGGCCCGGGTGACCCTGAGCCGTGCGACTACGCGATCCAGGCGATCAAGGAAATCCTCGAAACCGAGATCCCGGTATTCGGCATCTGCCTCGGCCACCAGCTGCTGGCCCTGGCTTCCGGCGCCAAGACCGTGAAAATGGGCCACGGCCACCACGGTGCCAACCACCCGGTCCAGGACCTGGATACCGGTGTGGTCATGATCACCAGCCAGAACCACGGCTTCGCCGTTGACGAGGCGACCCTGCCGGGTAACGTTCGCGCCATTCACAAGTCGCTGTTCGACGGCACCCTGCAGGGTATCGAGCGTACCGACAAGAGCGCGTTCAGCTTCCAGGGCCACCCTGAAGCGAGCCCGGGCCCGACCGACGTCGCGCCTCTGTTCGATCGTTTCACCGATGCCATGGCCAAGCGCCGCTGAGCATCCTGCTTCAAGGCCCCGGGCCGGCACCTGCCGCGCCCGGCAGCGCCTGACCCAGATTGTTCAAAGCGGCTTGCCGACTGACCCCGGATTTGAGTGACCACCATGCCAAAACGTACAGACATCAAAAGCATCCTGATTCTCGGCGCTGGCCCGATCGTGATCGGCCAGGCCTGCGAATTCGACTACTCCGGCGCGCAGGCCTGTAAAGCCCTGCGCGAGGAAGGTTTCCGCGTCATCCTGGTGAACTCCAACCCAGCCACCATCATGACCGACCCGGCCATGGCCGACGCCACCTACATCGAGCCGATCAAGTGGCAATCGGTGGCCAAGATCATCGAGAAAGAGCGCCCGGACGCCGTCCTGCCGACCATGGGTGGCCAGACCGCCCTGAACTGCGCCCTGGACCTGGAGCGCCACGGCGTTCTGGAGAAGTTCGGCGTAGAGATGATCGGTGCCAACGCTGACACCATCGACAAGGCCGAAGACCGCTCGCGCTTCGACAAGGCCATGAAGGACATCGGCCTGGAGTGCCCGCGCTCCGGTATCGCCCACAGCATGGAAGAGGCCAATGCGGTCCTCGAGAAGCTCGGCTTCCCATGCATCATTCGCCCGTCGTTCACCATGGGCGGCACCGGCGGCGGTATCGCTTACAACCGTGAAGAGTTCGAAGAAATCTGCACCCGTGGTCTGGACCTGTCGCCGACCAAAGAGCTGCTGATCGACGAATCGCTGATCGGCTGGAAGGAATACGAGATGGAGGTGGTCCGCGACAAGAAGGACAACTGCATCATCGTCTGCTCGATCGAGAACTTCGACCCGATGGGTGTGCACACCGGTGACTCGATCACGGTTGCCCCGGCACAGACCCTGACCGACAAGGAATACCAGATCATGCGCAACGCCTCGCTGGCGGTGCTGCGTGAAATCGGTGTGGAAACCGGCGGTTCCAACGTCCAGTTCGGCATTTGCCCGAACACCGGCCGCATGGTCGTCATCGAGATGAACCCGCGCGTATCGCGTTCGTCCGCCCTGGCCTCCAAGGCCACCGGCTTCCCGATCGCCAAGATCGCCGCCAAGCTGGCCATTGGTTACACCCTCGACGAGCTGCAGAACGACATCACTGGCGGTCGCACCCCTGCGTCCTTCGAGCCGTCGATCGACTACGTCGTCACCAAGCTGCCACGCTTCGCCTTCGAGAAATTCCCGAAAGCCGACGCCCGCCTGACCACCCAGATGAAATCCGTGGGTGAAGTCATGGCCATCGGCCGTACTTTCCAGGAATCCCTGCAGAAAGCCCTGCGCGGCCTGGAAGTCGGCGCCTGCGGCCTCGACCCGAAAGTCGACCTGGCCAGCCCGGAAGCCGCCAGCATCCTCAAGCGCGAACTGACCGTGCCGGGTGCCGAGCGTATCTGGTACGTGGCTGACGCCATGCGTTCGGGCATGACCTGCGAAGAAATCTTCAATCTGACCGGCATCGACATGTGGTTCCTGGTGCAGATGGAAGACCTGATCAAGGAAGAAGAGAAGGTCAAGACCCTGGCCCTGTCGGCAATCGACAAGGACTACATGCTGCGCCTCAAGCGCAAGGGCTTCTCGGACCAGCGTCTGGCAGTACTGCTGGGCATCACCGACAAGAACCTGCGTCGCCACCGCCACAAGCTGGAAGTGTTCCCGGTGTACAAGCGCGTCGACACCTGCGCCGCCGAGTTCGCCACCGACACCGCCTACCTGTACTCCACCTACGAGGAAGAGTGCGAGGCCAACCCGTCGACCCGCGACAAGATCATGATCCTGGGTGGCGGCCCGAACCGTATCGGCCAAGGTATCGAGTTCGACTACTGCTGCGTACACGCCGCCCTGGCGCTGCGTGACGACGGTTACGAGACCATCATGGTCAACTGCAACCCGGAAACCGTCTCCACCGACTACGACACTTCCGACCGCCTGTACTTCGAGCCGCTGACCCTGGAAGACGTGCTGGAAGTCTGCCGCGTCGAGAAGCCGAAGGGCGTGATCGTTCACTACGGCGGCCAGACCCCGCTGAAGCTGGCCCGCGCTCTGGAAGAAGCTGGCGTTCCGATCATCGGTACCAGCCCTGACGCCATCGACCGCGCCGAAGACCGTGAGCGCTTCCAGCAGATGGTTCAGCGCCTGAACCTGCTGCAGCCGCCAAACGCCACCGTGCGCAGCGAAGAAGAGGCTATCCGTGCTGCCGGCAGCATCGGCTACCCGCTGGTCGTGCGTCCGTCCTACGTACTGGGTGGCCGTGCCATGGAGATCGTCTACGAGCTGGACGAGCTCAAGCGCTACCTGCGTGAAGCGGTACAAGTGTCGAACGACAGCCCGGTACTGCTCGACCACTTCCTCAACTGCGCCATCGAGATGGACGTGGATGCGGTGTGCGACGGCACCGACGTGGTCATCGGCGCGATCATGCAGCACATCGAGCAGGCCGGCGTACACTCCGGCGACTCGGCGTGCTCGCTGCCACCTTACTCGCTGAGCAAGGAAGTGCAGGACGAAGTCCGCGTTCAGGTCAAGAAAATGGCGCTGGAGCTGGGCGTGGTCGGCCTGATGAACGTGCAGTTGGCCCTGCAGGGCGACAAGATCTACGTGATCGAAGTCAACCCGCGTGCCTCGCGTACCGTACCGTTCGTGTCCAAGTGCATCGGCACGTCCCTGGCGATGATCGCGGCCCGCGTCATGGCGGGTAAAACCCTGAAAGAGCTGGGCTTCACCCAGGAAATCATCCCGAACTTCTACAGCGTGAAGGAAGCCGTCTTCCCGTTCGCCAAGTTCCCAGGGGTTGACCCGATCCTCGGCCCTGAGATGAAATCGACCGGTGAAGTCATGGGTGTCGGTGACAGCTTCGGTGAAGCCTTCGCCAAAGCCCAGATGGGTGCCAGTGAAGTGCTGCCGACTGGCGGTACCGCGTTTATCAGCGTACGCGACGACGACAAGCCACAAGTGGCCGGCGTTGCCCGCGACCTGATCGCCCTGGGCTTCGAAGTGGTTGCCACTGCCGGCACCGCCAAGGTTATCGAGGCGGCTGGCCTGAAAGTGCGCCGTGTGAACAAAGTGACCGAAGGTCGCCCTCACGTGGTCGACATGATCAAGAACGACGAAGTGTCGCTGATCATCAATACCACCGAAGGTCGCCAGTCGATCGCCGACTCCTACTCGATTCGTCGCAATGCGCTGCAGCACAAGATTTACTGCACCACTACCATTGCGGCTGGTGAAGCCATCTGCGAAGCGCTGAAATTCGGTCCGGAAAAGACCGTTCGTCGCTTGCAGGATCTGCATGCAGGACTGAAAGCATGAGCATTACCAAATACCCGATGACCGTCCAGGGCGCTCGCGCCCTGGAAGAAGAGCACCTGTTCCTGAGCAAGACCGAGCGCCCGCGCCTGAGTCAGGCCATTGGTGAAGCGCGTGAGCTGGGTGACCTCAAGGAAAACGCCGAATACCATGCTGCCCGTGAGGAGCAGGGTATGGTCGAAGCGCGTATCCGTGATATCGAAGGCCGTCTGCAGAATTCGGTGGTCATCGATGTGACCACCATCCCTCACACCGGCAAGGTGATTTTCGGTACCACTGTGGTACTGGCCAACACCGAAACCGATGAAGAGGTGACCTACCAGATCGTTGGCGAGGATGAAGCTGACGTGAAGCAGGGCAAGCTGTCGAGCGGCGCACCCATTGCCCGTGCCATCATCGGCAAGGAAGAAGGTGATACTGTCGTCGTCAAGACGCCTAGTGGCACGGTCGAGTACGAGATTGTCGAAGTCAAGCACATCTGACCGACGCCTGCGGGCGCCGTCCCTCGAGGGGATCCTCTGGCAACTGGCCCAGGTTTTCTGGGTCGGTGGCCTGTGGGTGTTCCATGTAGGGCTGGTGCCTGCGCTCAAGGTCAGTGGCCTGGCCCCGCTGCTGGTACAGGATATCGCCGGGCAGATCGACCGCTGGTTGATCGGCGTGGCGTTGCTTGGCTTGTTGACTCAGCTGGCAGTGCTGGCGAGGGTGGACGGCCTGGCGGCCTGGTGGCGGCAGTTCCGCGGCCAGATGCTGTTGCTCGGCTTGGGTGCCTGCGTGGGGTATTACACCTTGCGCTACGGTATTTCCGTGGGCGAGCGCTGGCAGATGTTCTGCTTCCTGGTGCTGGGTTTTTCCGGCATCGTGCTGGTGGCCCAGCCGGTACCGGTCAGGGCGCGTTCACCGCGCCACTGATCGGAGCTACCGTTACTTGTAACGGTGGATGTTGGACAGCTGCTTGTTCGGCTGTGGGTTCTTGCGGTAGATCAGGGCTTTCTTGCCGATGGTCTGCACCAGCTCGGCACGGCCGGCCTTGCACAGCTCGGCGATGGTTTCGGCGCGTTCCTCGCGGTCTTCCGAGCGAATCTCGACCTTGATCAGCTCATGGTCGACCAGTGCGCGCTCCAGTTCGGCGATCACGCCTTCATTCAAACCGTTGCCAGCAACGATCAGGACCGGCTTCAGGTCATGACCAATGGACTTGTATTGCTTCTTCTGCTCGTTATTGAGCGGCATAATCTGACCCTTTCCGTCTGATTCTGTAAAATTGACCGGCATTTTACCCGAGGGCCACCGGCTCCGCCCAGTCAATCACGACGCATATCATCGAGGTGCCCCGTGGTACAACGTTCCAAAAGCAGCGCAAACTGGCTGCGAGAGCATTTCAACGACCCTTTTGTGAAGCAGGCGCAGAAGGATGGGTATCGCTCGCGTGCGAGCTACAAACTGCTGGAGATCCAGGAGAAGGACCGCCTTATCCGACCGGGCATGAGCGTGATCGACCTCGGCGCGGCCCCTGGTGGCTGGTCCCAGGTGACCAGTCGTCTGATTGGTGGCCAGGGTCGCCTGATCGCTTCCGACATTCTGGAAATGGACTCGATCGCCGACGTGACCTTCATTCAAGGTGACTTCACCCACGACGAAGTGCTGCAGCGCATTCTCGAAGCGGTGGGCGATTCGCATGTAGACCTTGTGATTTCCGACATGGCCCCCAATATGAGTGGTACGCCCGCGGTGGACATTCCGCGTGCCATGTTCCTCTGCGAGCTGGCCCTCGATCTGGCGACCCGCGTACTCAAGCCCGGGGGCGACTTCCTGATCAAGATTTTCCAGGGCGAAGGTTTTGACGTGTACCTGAAGGATGTGCGCAGCAAGTTCGACAAGGTGCAAATGCGCAAGCCATCGTCGTCACGGGACCGTTCCCGCGAGCAATACCTGTTGGGCAGAGGCTTCAAAGGGTAATGAAAGGTGTGAAGCGGGGTGGTCGATAGTTAATTCCAATCGGCCACTGCGTCAGGATCGTCCGAACTTCGTGTAGTCTAGCTTTCACAAAGGGTTACAGACGGTGCCTGCGGCTGCGTAGGTAATGTAGTAAGTTAGGGCGATGAATATCATGCGAGGCACGGCTGCGTCGTGCGCCGGCCTCAGAGGGTAGCTAATTGAACGACATGGCAAAGAATCTGATCCTGTGGTTGATCATCGCAGCTGTCCTGGTGACAGTGATGAACAACTTCTCCAGCCCTAACGAGCCGCAGACCCTCAACTACTCCGACTTCATCCAGCAGGTCAAGGATGGCAAGGTCGAGCGTGTGACCGTCGATGGCTACATCATTACTGGCAAGCGCACCGATGGCGACAACTTCAAGACTGTGCGCCCGGCCATCACCGACAATGGCCTGATCGGCGATCTGGTCGACAACCACGTGGTCGTCGAAGGCAAGCAGCCTGAGCAACAGAGCATCTGGACGCAGTTGCTGGTGGCGAGCTTCCCGATCCTGGTGATCATTGCCGTGTTCATGTTCTTCATGCGCCAGATGCAAGGGGGCGCGGGCGGCAAGGGCGGTCCGATGAGCTTCGGCAAGAGCAAGGCACGCCTGCTGTCCGAAGACCAGGTCAAGACCACGCTGGCTGACGTTGCGGGCTGCGACGAGGCCAAGGAAGAGGTTGGCGAGCTGGTCGAGTTCCTGCGCGATCCGGGCAAGTTCCAGCGCCTGGGCGGCCGTATCCCGCGCGGTGTGCTGATGGTTGGCCCACCCGGTACCGGTAAGACCCTGCTGGCCAAGGCCATTGCGGGCGAGGCGAAAGTACCGTTCTTCACCATTTCCGGTTCGGACTTCGTGGAAATGTTCGTGGGTGTCGGTGCCAGCCGTGTGCGCGACATGTTCGAGCAGGCCAAGAAGCACGCCCCGTGCATCATCTTCATCGACGAAATCGACGCCGTTGGTCGCCATCGTGGCGCCGGCATGGGCGGCGGTCACGACGAGCGTGAACAAACCCTCAACCAGTTGCTGGTCGAGATGGACGGCTTCGAGATGAACGATGGCATCATCGTCATCGCCGCGACCAACCGTCCGGATGTGCTCGACCCTGCGCTGCTGCGCCCCGGCCGCTTCGACCGCCAGGTGGTGGTTGGCCTGCCGGACATTCGTGGTCGCGAGCAGATCCTCAAGGTGCACATGCGCAAGGTGCCGATTGGCGAGAACGTCAACCCGGCGGTCATCGCGCGGGGTACCCCAGGCTTCTCCGGCGCCGACCTGGCCAACCTGGTCAACGAGGCCTCGCTGTTTGCCGCGCGTTCCAACAAGCGCCTGGTCGAAATGAAAGAGTTCGAGCTGGCCAAGGACAAGATCATGATGGGCGCTGAGCGCAAGACCATGGTCATGTCCGAAAAGGAAAAGAGAAACACGGCCTATCACGAGGCTGGCCACGCCATTGTCGGTCGCCTGGTGCCTGAGCACGACCCGGTCTACAAGGTTTCGATCATCCCGCGTGGTCGTGCCTTGGGTGTGACCATGTTCCTGCCGGAAGAAGACCGCTACAGCCTGTCCAAGCGTGCGCTGATCAGCCAGATCTGCTCGCTGTATGGCGGCCGTATCGCCGAGGAGATGACCTTGGGCTTCGATGGCGTGACCACCGGCGCGTCCAACGACATCATGCGGGCCAGCCAGCTCGCTCGTAACATGGTGACCAAATGGGGCCTGTCCGAGAAGCTCGGCCCGCTGATGTATGCAGAGGAAGAGGGCGAAGTGTTCCTCGGCCGTAGTGCCGGTAGCCAGCATGCCAGCGTGTCCGGCGAGACGGCCAAACTGATCGACTCCGAGGTACGCAGCATCATCGATCAGTGCTACGCCACTGCCAAGCAGTTGCTGATCGACAACCGCGACAAGCTCGAGGCGATGACCGAAGCGCTGATGAAGTACGAGACCATCGATGCCGATCAGATTGACGACATCATGGCTGGGCGCACACCACGTGAGCCGCGTGATTGGGACGATGACAAGCACTCGGGCACGCCTGCGGCCCAGGATGAGCGTCCGGAATCGCCAATCGGCGGCCCAGCGGCTGAACACTAAGGGCATCTATGAGCTCAGTGCAGTACCCCACCCGGTTGCCTTGCGGCAGCCGGGTTCTTGATTTGTCGCATACCCATGTCATGGGTATTCTGAATATCACCCCCGATTCCTTCTCCGATGGCGGTCGCTTCAGTCAGCGCGACGAGGCCCTGCGCCATGCCGAAGCGATGGTGGCCGCTGGCGCAACGCTGATCGACATCGGTGGCGAGTCCACGCGCCCAGGTGCGCGTGCAGTGTCGGTGACCGAGGAGCTGGAGCGTGTGGCGCCAATGGTCGAGGCCATCAACAGTCGTCTCGACGTGGTCATTTCGGTCGATACCTCCACGCCTGCTGTCATGCGTGAAGCAGCCCGCCTGGGTGCCGGGCTGATCAACGACGTGCGGGCCCTGGAGCGCGATGGTGCCCTGGACGCTGCGGCGGACACCGGTCTGCCGGTGTGCCTCATGCACATGCGTGGCGAGCCGGGTAACATGCAGGACGATCCGCATTACCAGGACGTGACCGCCGACGTCACCCGTTATCTAGAACAGCGGATGGCCGCCTGCGCCGCAGCGGGCATCGATGCTGACAGAATCATCCTTGACCCGGGCTTCGGTTTCGCCAAGACACTGGCGCACAATCTGAGCCTGTTCAAGCACATGGAAGCGCTCTATCGCCTTGGGCGCCCACTGCTGGTGGGTGTTTCACGAAAGAGCATGATCGGCCTGACGCTGGAACGTCCGGTCGGCGAGCGCTTGTACGGCAGCCTTGCGCTGGCGGCGTTGGCCATGACCAAGGGAGCGAGCATCCTTCGGGTACATGACGTGGCCGAAACCGTTGATGTGGTACGCATGATCGCTGCGGTGCAAAACGCCGAATAAGAACATTGGAGTCCCTATGAGCAGAAAATACTTTGGTACCGACGGCATTCGTGGCCGCGTCGGCGAATACCCGATCACGCCTGACTTCATGCTGAAGCTTGGCTGGGCGGCCGGCATGGCCTTCCGCAAGCAAGGTCATTGCCGCGTGCTGGTGGGCAAGGACACGCGTATCTCCGGCTACATGTTCGAGTCCGCACTCGAAGCCGGCCTGTCCGCGGCAGGTGCCGATGTGATGCTGCTCGGGCCGATGCCGACACCGGCCATCGCTTACCTCACGCGTACCTTCCACGCCGAAGCCGGCATCGTCATCAGTGCCTCGCACAACCCTCACGATGACAACGGCATCAAGTTCTTCTCGGGCCAGGGCACCAAGCTGCCGGACGAGGTCGAGCTGATGATCGAAGAGCTACTTGACCAACCGATGACCGTTGTCGAGTCGGGCAAGCTGGGCAAGGTTTCGCGTATCAACGATGCCGCCGGCCGCTACATCGAATTCTGCAAGAGCAGCGTGCCGAGCAGCACCAGCTTCGAAGGCCTCAAGCTGGTGGTCGACTGCGCCCATGGTGCGACCTACAAGGTTGCGCCCAGCGTATTCCGTGAGCTGGGTGCCGACGTGACCGTGCTGCATGCGCAACCGGATGGCCTGAACATCAACGAAGGTTGCGGCTCGACACACATCGAATCGCTGCAGGCCGCTGTACTGGTCGGGCACGCCGATCTCGGCATTGCCTTTGACGGTGATGGCGATCGCGTGCTGATGGTCGACCACACGGGCGCCATCGTCGATGGTGACGAGCTGCTGTTCATCATCGCTCGCGACCTGCAGGAGCATGGCAAGCTGCAAGGCGGGGTGGTCGGTACGCTGATGAGTAACCTGGGCCTGGAGCTGGCGCTCAAGGACCTGGACATCCCGTTTGTGCGGGCCAAGGTCGGCGACCGTTACGTCATGGCCGAGCTGTTGGAGCGTGAATGGCTGGTCGGCGGTGAAAACTCCGGTCACGTCGTGTGCTGCAACCACACCACCACCGGCGATGCGATCATTGCCGCGCTGCAGGTGCTGATGGCGCTCAAGCGCCGGGGTGAAACCCTGGCCCAGGCCCGTCAGGCCCTGCGCAAGTGCCCGCAGGTGCTGATCAATGTGCGCTTTGGCGCCAGCAAGGTCGACCCGCTGGAGCACCCCGCCGTCAAGGAAGCCAGTGCAAAGGTTACCGATGCGCTGGCGGGGCGTGGTCGCGTGCTGTTGCGCAAGTCCGGTACCGAGCCGCTGGTGCGGGTCATGGTTGAGGGCGAAGACGAAAGCCAGGTGCGGGCCCATGCTGAAGCACTGGCCAAACTGGTCAGCGAAGTTTGTGTCTGAAGGCGCTTGCCAGCGCAGATCTGGTTGGGTAAGATCTGCGCCCACTTTGACCGACGAGGTAAAGCATGCGTCGCCCTATGGTAGCTGGTAACTGGAAAATGCACGGTACCCGCGCTAGCGTCGCTGAGCTGACCAAAGGCTTGAGTAATCTCGCCTTGCCGAGCGGAGTGGAAGTCGCCGTATTTCCACCAGCCTTGTTCATCAATCAGGTGATTGATGGCCTGGCAGGTAAAGAAATTACTGTCGGTGCACAGAATTCTGCTGTACAACCCGAACAGGGTGCGCTGACCGGGGAAGTTGCTCCCGAGCAGCTGGTTGAAGCAGGTTGCAAGTTGGTGTTGATTGGCCATTCGGAGCGTCGCCAGATTATTGGTGAAACCGACGAAGTGCTCAATCGCAAGTTTGCAGCAGCCCAGGCCAAAGGCTTGAAGCCAGTGCTTTGCATAGGGGAAACCCTTGAGGAGCGCGAGGCTGGCAAAACGCTCGAAGTTGTCGGGCGTCAACTAAGCAGTATCATCGAAGCATTCGGTGTTAAGGCTTTTGCCGATGCAGTAATTGCCTATGAGCCTGTATGGGCCATCGGTACAGGCCTTACGGCCACGCCACAGCAGGCCCAGGATGTGCACGCCGCCATCCGCGGCCAGTTGGCGGCAGAAGATGCTGAAGTGGCTGCGAAGGTGCAGTTGCTATACGGCGGCAGCGTGAAGGCGGCCAATGCGGCCGAACTGTTCGGCATGCCGGATATCGATGGGGGGCTCATTGGTGGGGCTTCCCTGAACGCAGACGAATTCGGTGCAATTTGTCGCGCCGCAGGAAACTGAACAAATGCTGGAAACAGTCATCGTTGTTTTTCATCTGTTGGCAGCGCTGTCGCTTGTAGTGCTGGTTCTGTTGCAACAGGGTAAAGGTGCTGAAGCAGGTGCATCTTTCGGCGCGGGGGCTTCAAATACCGTGTTCGGGAGCCAAGGCTCTGCAACGTTCCTAAGTAAATTAACTGCTATACTCGCTGCCACTTTCTTTTTGACAGCGCTTGGGTTAGGATACTTCGCGAAGCAACAAGCTCACCAGCTTAGCCAAGCAGGTCTTCCAGATCCAGCAGTGCTAGAAGTGAAAGAGCCGCAAAAACCGGCAGTTAATGATGATGTACCGGTGCTCCAGCAGCAGAAGAGCGAAACCACCAGTAATACGGGTGATGTACCTCCTCCGGCTCAAGAGCAGAAGTAACGGGTTTCAAGTAGTAGTATTGCCGAGGTGGTGGAATTGGTAGACACGCAACCTTGAGGTGGTTGTGCCCATAGGGTGTAGGGGTTCGAGTCCCCTTCTCGGTACCAATTAAAGCTTGAGAGCCCGCTTTAGCGGGCTTTCTTGTAGGTGAATGTTTGGATTTGACCCTCAACAGGGTTCGGTCTTATACTTTTGCCCCAGCTTTGTCGCGGGGTGGAGCAGCTTGGTAGCTCGTCGGGCTCATAACCCGAAGGTCGTTGGTTCAAATCCAGCCCCCGCAACCAGCTTCAGCGGAGCCCCTTTTCAGGGGCTTTTTGCTAACCGAACAGTTTCGGCGTCGTTGTCCTACGGCGCTTTCAGGGATGGGCGCTTCGCCCATTTTTTATTTGCACAGCATGCACGAGGGGGTTCAGGTGTCGAGCAAGCTAGAACAGTTGCAGGCCTTGTTGGCCCCGGTTGTCGAGGGTCTGGGCTATCAGTGCTGGGGGATCGAATACGTTTCCCAGGGTAAGCATTCGGTACTGCGCATCTACATCGACAAGGAAGGCGGTATTCTGGTGGACGACTGCGAAGCAGTCAGCCGTCAGGCCAGCGCAATCCTCGATGTGGAAGATCCAATCAGCAGTGAGTACACCCTCGAGGTGTCTTCTCCAGGCATGGATCGCCCACTGTTCACGCTGGAACAGTTTGCCTCGCATGCCGGCGAACAAGTGAAGATCAAGCTGCGCTCACCCTTCGAGGGTCGTCGTAACTTCCAGGGCCTTCTCCGCGGTGTGGAGGAGCAGGATGTGGTGGTCCAGGTGGACAACCAGGAGTTCCTGTTACCGATCGACTCGATCGACAAGGCCAATATTATTCCCAGTTTTGACTGAGACGTGCCGGGCCCGGCGGACTATCCGGGCCCAATGGCTTGCGCAAGGCGAGGCGTACGATGAGCAAAGAAGTACTGCTGGTTGTTGAATCGGTATCCAACGAAAAAGGTGTACCGCCCGGCGTCATTTTCGAAGCGCTGGAAGTGGCCCTGGCCACTGCAACCAAAAAACGTTTTGAAGACGAAGTCGACCTACGTGTGGAAATCAACCGCCACACCGGTAGCTACGAGACTTTCCGTCGCTGGACCGTGGTCGACGAAGCCGATCTTGATGATCCGGCGATCGAGACCTGGCTGGACAAGATCAAGGACACCCACCCTGAAGCCAAGGTCGGTGACGTGATCGAAGAGAAGATCGAGTCCATCGAGTTCGGTCGTATTGCCGCCCAGACCGCCAAGCAGGTCATCGTGCAGAAGGTCCGTGAGGCCGAGCGTGCCCAGGTGGTCGATGCCTACCGTGAGCGCGTTGGCGAGATCATCTCCGGTACCGTAAAAAAGGTTACCCGCGACAACGTCATCGTTGACCTGGGCAACAACGCCGAGGCCTTGCTGGCTCGCGAAGACATCATTCCGCGCGAAACCTTCCGTGTTGGCGTGCGCCTGCGTGCGCTGCTCAAGGAAATTCGCACCGAAAACCGTGGCCCACAGCTGATTCTGTCGCGCACCGCGCCGCAGATGCTGATCGAGCTTTTCCGCATTGAAGTGCCGGAAATTGCCGAGGGCCTCATCGAAGTCATGGCTGCTTCCCGTGATCCGGGTTCGCGAGCCAAGATTGCCGTCCGCTCCAAGGACAAGCGTATCGATCCGCAAGGTGCCTGTATCGGCATGCGTGGTTCGCGCGTCCAGGCCGTATCCGGGGAGCTGGGTGGTGAGCGTGTGGATATCGTCCTGTGGGACGATAACCCGGCGCAGTTCGTCATCAACGCCATGTCGCCGGCTGAAGTCGCGGCGATCATCGTTGATGAAGATGCCCATGCCATGGACATCGCCGTCGCCGAGGACAACCTGGCCCAGGCCATTGGCCGTGGCGGTCAGAACGTTCGCCTGGCCAGTCAGTTGACCGGCTGGACCCTGAACGTGATGACCGAGAAGGACATCCAGGCCAAGCAACAGGCCGAAACCGGTGACATCCTGCGCAATTTCATCGAGGAACTGGAAGTCGACGAGGAGCTGGCCCAAGTGCTGGTCGACGAAGGCTTCACCAGCCTTGAAGAAATTGCCTACGTACCGTTGGAAGAAATGCTCAACATCGATGGCTTTGACGAAGATATCGTCAATGAGCTCCGCGCTCGAGCCAAGGACCGTTTGTTGACCAAGGCCATCGCTACCGAAGAAAAACTGGCAGACGCCCACCCGGCCGAAGACCTGCTCTCCCTTGAGGGCATGGACAAAGACCTGGCGGCTGAACTGGCGGTGCGCGGCGTGGTTAACCGCGAAGACCTGGCCGAGCAGTCGATCGACGATCTGCTCGACATCGACGGCATCGACGAAGAGCGTGCCGGCAAGTTGATCATGGCCGCCCGAGCCCACTGGTTCGAGTAATTAGGCGCGGCCTGAGGAGAGAAGTGCATGACGCAAGTCACGGTGAAAGAACTGGCCCAAGAGGTCGAGGCACCGGTAGAGCGCCTGCTGCAGCAGATGCGTGAGGCAGGTCTGCCGCACACCGACGCCGGTCAGGTAGTGACCGACAATGAGAAGCAGACCCTGCTGACTCATTTGAAAAGCAGCCACAAGAGCAAGGCGGAAGAGCCGCGCAAGATTACCTTGCAGCGCAAAACCACCAGCACCCTGCGTGTCGCCGGTAGCAAGAGCATCAGCGTAGAAGTACGCAAGAAGAAAGTTTTCGTGCAGCGCAGCCCTGAAGAAATCCAGGCTGAGCAGAAGCGTGAGCTGGAAGAGCGCCGCGCGGCTGAAAATGCCGCTCGCGACAAGGTCGAGGCCGAAGTTCGCCAGCGCAACGAAGAGCAGGCTCGCCGTCAGGCGGCCGGCTCCACCGCCGCCGCCCCTGCGCCTGCTGCCAAGCCAGAGCCGGCTCCTGCCGCTGCTCCGGTCGCTGCTCCGGCCCCGGTAGTCGCAGACGCCCCGGCCTCTGAAGACGCCGCAGCCCGTGCTGCCGAGCGCAAGAAAGACGAGACCCGTCGCAACGAAAGCCGTACCCGTGATGACGACCGTCGTCGTGGCGAAGCGCCTCGTGTGTCGATCAAGGTCAAGGTCAAGGAGAAGGAAAAGGCGCCGACTCCGCGTGCCGCTCCGCGCACTACCGACGAAGAGAGCGATGGCGCTCGTCGTGGCCGTGGTGGCAAGAGCAAGCTGAAAAAGCGTAATCAGCACGGCTTCCAGAACCCGACCGGCCCCGTCATCCGTGACGTGACCATCGGCGAGACCATCACCGTCTCCGAGCTGGCCAACCAGATGTCCGTCAAGGGCGCTGAAGTGGTCAAGTTCATGTTCAAGATGGGGACCCCGGTCACCATCAACCAGGTGCTCGACCAGGAAACCGCTCAGCTGATCGCAGAAGAGCTGGGCCACAAGGTCACGCTGGTCAGCGACACCGCCCTGGAAGACTCCCTGGCCGAATCGCTGAAGTTCGAAGGCCAGACCGAGTCGCGTGCGCCGGTGGTTACCGTCATGGGTCACGTTGACCATGGTAAGACCTCGCTGCTCGACTACATCCGTCGTGCCAAGGTTGCCGCTGGCGAAGCCGGTGGTATCACCCAGCACATCGGTGCCTACCACGTGGAAACCGACCGCGGCATGGTCACCTTCCTCGATACCCCAGGTCACGCTGCGTTTACCCAGATGCGTGCCCGTGGTGCCAAGGCGACCGACATTGTCATCCTGGTGGTGGCGGCGGACGACGGTGTGATGCCGCAAACCCGCGAAGCCGTTCAGCATGCCAAGGCAGCCGGTGTTCCGCTGGTCGTTGCAGTAAACAAGATCGACAAACCAGGTGCTGACCTCGATCGCATCCGTAACGAGCTGTCCGTCGAAGGCGTTACCTCCGAGGACTGGGGTGGTGACACGCCGTTCGTCAAGGTTTCGGCCAAGATGGGTACCGGTGTCGACGAGCTGCTCGAAGCCGTTCTGCTGCAGGCCGAGATCCTCGAACTGACCGCTACCCCAACCGCGCCAGGTCGTGGTGTGGTTGTCGAATCGCGCCTGGACAAGGGCCGTGGCCCGGTGGCGACCATCCTGGTTCAGGACGGTACCCTGCGTCAGGGCGACATGGTCCTGTGCGGTTCCAACTATGGCCGCGTACGCGCCATGCTCGACGAGAACGGCAAGCCTGTGAAGGAAGCTGGCCCGTCGATCCCGGTCGAAATCCTCGGCCTGGACGGTACTCCGGAAGCCGGTGACGAGCTGTCCGTGGTTGCCGACGAGAAGAAAGCCCGTGAAGTTGCCCTGTTCCGTCAAGGCAAGTATCGCGAGGTTAAGCTGGCCCGTGCTCACGCCGGCAAGCTGGAAAACATCTTCGAGACCATGGGTCAGGAAGAGAAGAAAACCCTCAACATCGTTCTCAAGACCGATGTGCGTGGTTCTCTGGAAGCGCTGCAGGGTTCGCTGGGCGGCCTGGGCAACGACGAAGTGCAAGTGCGCGTGATTGGTGGTGGCGTCGGTGGTATCACCGAGAGCGACGCCAACCTGGCGCTGGCTTCGAATGCAGTACTGTTCGGCTTCAACGTGCGTGCCGATGCCGGTGCGCGCAAGATCGTCGAGCAGGAAGGTCTGGATATGCGTTATTACAACGTGATCTACGACATCATCGAAGACGTCAAGAAGGCCCTGACCGGCATGCTCGGCAGCGATGTTCGCGAGAACATCCTGGGTGTCGCCGAAGTGCGTGACGTGTTCCGTTCGCCGAAGTTCGGCGCCATCGCTGGCTGTATGGTCATCGAGGGTACCGTGTACCGCAACCGTCCGATTCGCGTACTGCGTGATGACGTTGTGATCTTCGAAGGCGAGCTGGAATCGCTGCGTCGCTTCAAGGACGATGCTTCCGAAGTCCGTTCGGGCATGGAGTGCGGTATTGGCGTCAAGAGCTACAACGACGTCAAGGTCGGCGACAAGATCGAAGTCTTCGAGAAAGTCCAGGTGGCTCGTACCCTCTAAGGGCGAGCGAGCCGCAAGCGCCTGCTACAGGGCGGCTTGCGGTACCTCTTCAGGTAGCGCCCGGTCAGGCATTCGTCTGTCCGGGCGTTTGCCGCTTTAAGTTACAGGTAGCAAGAATGGCCAAAGAATATAGCCGTACCCAACGTATTGGCGATCAGATGCAGCGCGAGCTGGCCGAGCTGATCCGTCGCGAAGTCAAGGACCCGCGTGTCGGTCTGGTGACTATCACCGCCGTGGACGTGAGCCGTGACCTGGGCCATGCCAAGGTGTTCATCACCGTCATGGGCGAGGAAACCCCGGATGCCGTGCAGCAATCACTCAAGGCATTGAATAGCGCCGCCAGCTTCCTGCGTCTGCACCTGGGGCGTTCGATGCAACTGCGCAGCGTGCCGCAGCTGCACTTCCATTTCGATGAAAGTGTCAGCCGTGGTGTGCACCTGTCGGCGCTGATCGAGCGTGCAGTGGCCGAAGACCGCCTGCACAAGGATGCCGACGAGTCGGACACCAAGGAGTAAGCGGTGGCCCAGGTCAAACGTATCCGCCGCAATGTCAGCGGCATCATCCTGCTCGACAAGCCGCTGGGCTTCACGTCCAATGCCGCCTTGCAGAAAGTGCGTTGGCTGCTGAACGCGGAAAAGGCCGGCCATACCGGTAGCCTCGACCCGCTGGCGACCGGCGTGTTGCCGCTGTGCTTCGGTGAAGCGACCAAGTTTTCGCAGTACTTGCTGGATTCCGACAAGGGCTACGAAACCGTCATGCAGATGGGGCAGACTACCAACACCGGCGATGCCGAGGGTGAGGTGCTGCAGACCCGCGACGTGACCGTTGGTCGCGCCGACATCGAAGCGCTGCTACCCCGTTTCCGCGGCCCGATCAGCCAGATACCGCCTATGTACTCGGCGCTCAAGCGTGACGGCCAGCCGCTGTACAAACTGGCACGTGCAGGAGAGGTAGTGGAGCGCGAGGCGCGTTCTGTTACTATTAACCGCTTGGAGTTGCTCGAGTGCGAAGGCACCCGTGCACGGTTGAGCGTAGGATGCAGCAAAGGCACCTATATCCGCACGCTGGTGGAGGATATCGGTGAAGCCCTTGGTTGCGGCGCCTATGTCGCCGAGCTGCGCAGGACCCAGGCAGGGCCCTTTGCGTTGGCACAGACGGTCACCCTCGAGGAACTCGAACAGGCCCATGCCGAAGGTGGCAACGAAGCGCTCGACCGCTTCCTGATGCCATCGGACAGCGGGCTGCAGGACTGGCCGTTGGTCAGCCTGTCGGAACACAGTGCGTTCTACTGGCTGCATGGCCAGGCGGTACGCGCGCCGGACGCGCCACAATTTGGCATGGTGCGGGTACAGGATCACAATGCACGCTTCATCGGTATCGGTGAGGTGAGCGAAGACGGGCGCATTGCGCCGCGTCGGCTGATTCGGTCGGAATGACCGAAACCGCGGGGTCAGGCAGTTGCCGAGCCCCACGGCATCAAGGGTGGCTGTCAGTAGGCACGGTCACACCTTTTTTATTAATACAGGGATTTGTCCCTGGCCTATTGGACCCCGCTTGCGGGATCCGTTATCAGGAGAAGCCAAATGGCCCTCAGCGTTGAAGAAAAAGCTCAGATCGTTGCCGAATACCAGCAAGCCGCCGGCGATACCGGTAGCCCGGAAGTGCAGGTTGCTCTGCTGACCGCCAACATCAACAAGCTGCAAGGCCACTTCAAGGCCAACGATAAAGACCACCACTCCCGTCGTGGTCTGATCCGTATGGTCAACCAGCGTCGTAAGCTGCTGGATTACCTGAAGGGCAAAGACACCACTCGTTACAGCGCCCTGATCGGTCGCCTGGGCCTGCGTCGCTAATAGCGGCCTGGTCAGTGGTGTGCGTGGGGTGTCGCAGGCTTCGGCAGGGCTGTTTTGCAGCGCTGCCGTTGGGCACTTCACGCGTATCTCCGAGGTTGGCAGCCTGGCAATGCTGAGCGGTTTTTCCGCTTGGTGCCAGGCTCCCAGCCTCGTGTTGTATCTGGACGGTCAATGGGGCCGATTCCCCGTTCTGCCCAAGAATTCGCAAGAAACCAGTTCCCCCAAGAGCCACTGAAAAAGGTAGGAAACCGTGAACCCGGTAATCAAGACTTTCCAGTTCGGTCAATCGACCGTCACTCTCGAAACGGGCCGTATTGCCCGTCAGGCAACCGGCGCCGTGCTGGTTACCGTCGACAACGACGTCACCGTGCTGGTGACTGTGGTAGGCGCCAAACAGGCTGATCCAGGCAAGGGTTTCTTCCCGCTGTCGGTTCACTACCAGGAAAAGACCTACGCCGCTGGCAAGATCCCAGGTGGCTTCTTCAAGCGTGAAGGCCGTCCTTCCGAGAAAGAGACGCTGACCTCGCGCCTGATCGACCGTCCGATCCGTCCGCTGTTCCCGGAAGGCTTCATGAACGAAGTGCAGGTCGTCTGCACCGTGGTTTCCACCAGCAAGAAGACCGACCCGGACATCGCTGCGATGATCGGTACCTCGGCTGCCCTGGCCATTTCCGGTATTCCGTTCGAAGGCCCAATCGGCGCTGCCCGCGTTGCCTTCCACGAAAGCACTGGCTACCTGCTGAACCCGACCTACGAGCAACTGGCTGCCTCGAGCCTGGACATGGTCGTTGCCGGTACCTCCGACGCCGTACTGATGGTTGAATCGGAAGCTCAAGAGCTGACCGAAGACCAGATGCTGGGTGCCGTACTGTTCGCCCACGACGAATTCCAGGCTGTTATCCAGGCTGTCAAAGAGCTGGCTGCCGAAGCTGGCAAGCCGACTTGGGACTGGAAACCTGCCGTTGCCAACACCGAGCTGTTCAATGCTATCCGCGCCGAGTTCGGCGAAGCGGTTTCGCAGGGCTACACCATCACCGTCAAAGCCGACCGCTATGCGCGTCTGGGTGAGCTGCGTGACCAGGCGGTTGCCAAGTTCTCCGGTGAAGAAGGCCAGCCTTCGGCTTCCGAAGTAAAAGACATCTTCGGCGAAATCGAATACCGCACCGTTCGCGAAAACATCGTCAACGGCAAGCCACGTATCGACGGCCGCGACACCAAGACTGTGCGCCCGCTGAACATCGAAGTGGGTGTGCTGCCGAAAACTCACGGTTCGGCACTGTTCACCCGTGGCGAAACCCAGGCCCTGGTCGTTGCGACCCTGGGTACTGCCCGTGATGCCCAGCTGCTGGACACCCTCGAAGGCGAGAAGAAAGACCCCTTCATGCTGCACTACAACTTCCCACCGTTCTCGGTAGGTGAGTGTGGCCGCATGGGCGGTGCTGGCCGTCGCGAAATCGGCCACGGCCGTCTGGCCCGCCGTTCGGTTCAGGCCATGCTGCCTGCTGCTGACGTGTTCCCGTACACCATCCGTGTGGTTTCGGAAATCACCGAATCCAACGGTTCCAGCTCCATGGCTTCGGTCTGCGGTGCTTCCCTGGCCCTGATGGACGCCGGTGTGCCGATGAAGGCGCCAGTTGCCGGTATCGCCATGGGCCTGGTCAAGGAAGGCGACAAGTTCGCAGTCCTGACTGACATCCTGGGTGACGAAGACCACCTGGGCGACATGGACTTCAAGGTAGCCGGTACCGCCAAAGGCGTCACCGCGCTGCAGATGGACATCAAGATCAACGGCATCACCGAAGAGATCATGGAAATCGCCCTGGGCCAAGCCCTGGAAGCGCGCCTGAACATCCTCGGCCAGATGAACCAGGTCATTGGCCAGTCGCGTACCGAACTGTCGGCCAACGCCCCGACCATGATCGCGATGAAGATCGACACCGACAAGATCCGTGACGTCATCGGTAAAGGCGGCGCCACCATTCGCGCCATCTGCGAAGAGACCAAGGCTTCGATCGACATCGAAGACGACGGCTCGATCAAGATCTTCGGCGAAACCAAGGAAGCGGCAGATGCTGCCAAGCAGCGCATCCTGGGCATCACCGCCGAGGCCGAGATCGGCAAGATCTACGTCGGCAAGGTCGAGCGCATTGTCGATTTCGGCGCCTTCGTCAACATCCTGCCTGGCAAGGACGGCCTGGTGCACATCTCCATGCTGAGCGATGCTCGCGTCGAGAAAGTCACCGACATCCTCAAAGAAGGCCAGGAAGTCGAAGTGCTGGTACTGGACGTGGACAACCGCGGCCGTATCAAGCTGTCGATCAAAGACGTTGCTGCGGCCAAGGCCTCGGGCGTCTAAGTGACCGTCACGCAATAGAGAAAGGGCCCTTCGGGGCCCTTTTTTCATGGGGGCGGGAACCTTTTGCGGACTTGCATCTTGCATGCAGGTTTACCGCGCAGATTGCAAAATGCACGACCGCAGCAGTGATGGCGTGTTGCTAACTGATTGATTTAAAAGGAAATAAACGAAGAAGCCAAGCTGGCACAGCCCATGCAACTACCTTCATACCTGACGCCAGGACATACGGCGCAGACCCTTCGAAAAACAGGAGTGACCCACATGAAGAAGTTCGCCATTGCTGCCGCTACTGCTACCGCTCTGACCCTGACCATGGCTAACGGTGCATTCGCCGCTGAGCCAACCCAGGCTCCAGTCATGTTGGCGGCCAACACCGTCGACAACGCCAAGCAAGAAGGCTCCGACACTTGGATCACTACCAAGGTCAAAGCTGATCTGCTGACTGAAAAAGGCATCCCAGGCAGCGACATCAAAGTCGAGACCAGCCAAGGTGTTGTTTCGCTGTCTTCTGATGTGAAGGTTACCGAATCGCAGAAAGCAGAAGCGGTGCGCATCACCAAGAACATCAAAGGCGTCAAGAGCGTAATGTCTGACGGCCTGAAAGCCGAGTAAAGGAATGTCCCGTCGGCCAAATGGATTTGGCCACTTTCAGCAAAGCCCTGGCCCGTGCCAGGGCTTTTTCTTGCGCTCAATACACTGGGTTGCGCGCGATCACATCGCTTTCGAAGCATTCCTGTTCAAGGATCAGAGGCTCCACCAATGGGCGGCTGTCGCGAAAATGCGCGGTCTGGGTATGCGCTTCATACGCAGCATCATCGCGGTAGATTTCGTACAAGTAGATCACCTCCGTATCGACCCGGTCCTGCGACACATCGAACACCAGACAGCCAGGCTCACTCGCCACGGAAGCTGCAGCATTGACCTTGATTGCACTCAGGAAAGCTTCGGCGCATCCAGGCTTCACTCGGGTCTTGATGAACAGGCTATACACAAATCTCTCCTTTTGTTTTAAATTCAATAATGAATTGTATACAAGAATGGAGCTTCGCCAATGTCCGAATTGCCTGCACGCCCTGGCCGCCTGAATGGCTTGCGCCACATCGCCCTGCTGGTGCCTAACCTGGAAGAGTGTGAACGCTTCTACGTCGATGTGCTGGGCATGGAAGTGCTGAATCGCGCCAATGAGGACCTGGTGTACCTCACTTGCGGTAACGACAACCTGTCATTGGGGCGTGGGGCAGGGGCGGCCAACGGGTTGCAGACCCTGGATCACTACGGGTTCGTTGTCGACAGTGTGGAGGAGCTGGAGGCCTGGTATGCCTACTTCAAGGCCCGTGGCGTGACCTTGCTCGACCGGCCGTTCAACCATGGTGACGGCGCACGCAGCTTCCACCTGCTGGACCCGGCCGGGAACAAGGTTCAACCGTTGTATCACCCGGCGGTGTCGGGGCAGCGCTTGGTTTAAAGCCCGTGCTGGCCTCTTCGCGGGCACGCCCGCTCCCACAGGTAGTGCGCAGGCCTGTGGGGGCAGGCGTGCCTGCGAACAGGCCAGGCCTGCCAGAGGGGATTACTCGGCATCCAGGTGCATCGGTGTCACCACCCGGCCATCGCTTTGAGGCTGCCCCAGGCTGGTATCGATGAAGTACACCCGGTCGTCTTCCAGCTTGCCCTTGTCGACCAGGTAGTCCTTGATGCTGCTGGCCCGCTCCTGCCCCAAGGTACGCAGCAAGGCGGTACTCTCGGCCCACGACTTGATCACGGCCTCGCGCAGCTTGGCGGCGCGCTCGTCACGGCCCAACTGCTCCCATTCGGCAGGCGGCTGCTGCTTCAGGCGGGTGCGGTAGATGCCTTCGAGCATCGCCGGTTTGTCACTGTCGTCAACCACCAGCATCGAGGCATTGGCCGGCACCTTGTCACCCCGTCGCTGCAGGATCTTGTACCAGGTGGCCTGGTACTCACGCTCCAGGCGTTGTTGCGCGATGAGCGGGCCATCACTGGCCTGGGCGCTGGTGCCTTCGATTTCCAGGCGCAGTTCCGGGCGCTCTTTCAGCGCGGATGCCAGCTTGTCCAAGGACGACTGGGCCTCGCCGCTGAGTTCGCTGGAGCCGGGGGCGAAGGCCACGTTGCCAAGGTCTTCCGAGCTACCGCCGCTGATCAGCCCGCCAATGAATTTGAATGGCGCCTGCGCCGCGCGCAGCACCAGGTTGCGCAGGGTTTGCCAAACAATCGGCATCACGCTGAATTGCGGGTTGTTGAGGTCGCCAGACACCGGCAGCTCGATCGAGATCTTGCCCTCGGTATCCTTCAGCAATGCCACCGCCAGGCGGATTGGAAGGTCGACCGCATCCGGGCTGTCGACTTTCTCGCCCAGCTGCAGTTGCTCCACTACTACCTTGTTCTCGGCCTTGAGCTGGCCGTTGGTGATCAAGTAGTGCAGGTCCAGGTTCAGCCGTCCCTTGCGGATGCGGAAACCGGCGAACTTGCCGGAGTAGGGCGTCAGCGTGGTCAGTTCGACGCGCTTGAAGCTGGTGGCAATGTCCAGGCTGGCCAGTGGATTGAACGGGTTGAGTGCGCCCTTGATGGTAACCGGTGCGTAGCGGTCTACCTTGCCCTTGACGTCGACCTTGGCCGGCTGTGGCTTGCGGTTGTCGATGGTGCCGATCTGCCCGTTGAGTTGCTGGATGGCTGTGGCGAAGTTGGGGGTTAGCGACAGGTCGGCAAAGTTGGCCGAACCGTCATTGATGTCGATCTGCCCGATATGGATGCCAAGCGGCTTGTTGCTGCTGGCCGTGGTCGGCTTGGGCTGGCGGCTCGCCGGGGCGTCGGCCGGTTGCGGGATCAGCAGATCATTCACGTTAGTAGTGCGGTCTTCGTTGATGATGAAGCGTGCATAGGGCTGCAGCAGGGTCACCTTGTCGATCGACAGAGCATCGCCGTGCACGTAGGACAAGCCGTCGACGTTCACCTGCTGCCATTTGACGAAGTCGCGGCTCTTGATGGTGTCGAGGGTATGCAACTGGCTGACCTGCGCCTTGCCGGTCACATTGAAGGCCAGCGGCGCGGTGTTCTTCAGGTCGACCTTGAGGTCGCTCGAGAGCATGCCGCTGCGCAGCTCCAGCAGGATGAACGGGCTGATGTAGGCCTGGGCTACACGCAGGTCGATGTCGCGGGTGCTCACATCCAGCTTTGCCCATATCGGTGCCAGGTTGACCTGGCCTGCAGCCTGCAGCTTGCCTTGCTTACCCACACCTGTATCGAGTTTGAGGGTGAAGGGCGACTGGTTGAGGCTGTCGAAACCTTGCAGGTCGGCATTGAGAGGGCCAAGGTCCAAGGCTACCGGTGCCTTTTGGCTGCGATCTTCCAGGTGTACCAGGTAGTTGCGCAACTGCACGTCCTTGAGCAGCACTTGCCAGGGTTTGCTTGGCTCTTTGACCGCTTTCTCTTCAGGCGTAGGTGCTGCGGCCGCCGGCTCGGCCTTTTCCTTCGGCGTGGCCTTGGCGGGTTGGCTGGCGAACAGCTTCTGCCAGTCGAGCTGGCCATCTTTTTCCAGCGCCGCCCAGGTTTCGAGCTTTTCGCTGCGAACCTTGCCCACCGTGACCTGCTGCTTGACCAGGTCAATGGAGGTTTCGCTAACCTCCAGGCTGGCCAGGCGTGCCAACGGTCGGCCATCCGGCGCCTTGATCGCGAATGGCGCGATGCGCACGGAGACGTTATCCAGCAGCAGCTCGGTCTGTTTGGCGAGGTTGAGCTTGTAGTGCGTATCGAGGCTTACCACGCCGTCTTCCAGCACCAGTGGCACGGCATCGCGCACGTAGGGCCAGAACAGCTTCATCTTGCCGTCAGTGACCTTCAGTGTGCCTTCGGAGGCGATCGGCGACAGGCTCAGCGTGCCCTTCCAGTCGATGCGTCCGCCATTGGGGCCGCTGGCCACCAAGGTCATGTCGGCGTTGTCGTTGGGCAGGGTGCTGAGGTTTTTCAGCTCCAGATTCATGTTGTCGTAGAGGAACTCGATCGGCTCGCTGGGCCGCAGGTCCTCGAAGTGCAGGTAGCCGTCGACGAGCTTGATGCTGCCAATACGCAGCGGGAACGGGTCGCTGGGCGGCTCTTCGGGTTTGGCTTCGCTGGCCGGTAGTTTGAACAACCCGGTCAGGTTGAGGGTACCGTCCTTGGCGAACAGCACTTCGTTGCGCGGTTTGTCGAGCTCCACCGCTTCCAGATGCAGGGCTTTTGTCCACAGGCTGTCGAGCGAGGCGTTAGCGTAAAGACGCTCGAAACCGACCTGCTCCTTGCCCGGCTCGCCGATCTGCAGGCCCCACAGCGTCAGCTCGAGGCTGAATGGGTTGAGTTCGATCCGTTCGAGGTGGGCCGGCACGGTGGCGTATTGGGCCAACTGCTGGTTGGCGATGCGCAGTGCGACACCGGGAAGAATGAGAAAGCCGAGCAGGCTATACAGGGCTACCAAGGCCACGATTGCGCCAGCGGCGCGAGTCAATCCTTTGTACATGTGTCGCTTCGTCTGTCTAAGCAGGAGTGCTTGGAGTATGGCACGTTAAATCAGTTCCGCAGGGGGCACCCTTTTCGCTCAATCAATGCCCATGCGCCGTTTGGCCCGGTGTGCCGAGCCGTCGCGCATTGCCCAGCGAAGTACCGGCGCGGTGCGGCGCAGGCCCAGGCGGATCAGGCGCTGCTGCAGGGGCCCGTGCTGCAGGCCGAGCAGTGCCTGGGCCCAGCCGGGCAGCAAGTCGATACCCGCGTGCAGCATCAGTTTGCCAACTGGCTGTGCCAGGCGGCTGGGGGCAGGGGCGTCGAGCAGGATTCGCATGACCTCATGGCTGCGCGCATCACAGTGCAGCTGCGGGCGTATGCGTTGCAGATAGTCTTCAACTTGCTGGCACGAGCGCGGCACGTCACGGGCACCGAGGCGCTCGGCGATCAGGGCGATTTCGTTGTAATAGGCATCCTGCTCGGCGCGTGGCAGGTGTGGGTTGCGGTAACGCAGGTGGGCGGCGAGGAAACGGCTGACCTCCGCTACATGCACCCAGGTCAACAGATCCGGGTCGCTGGCCGCATAAGGGCGGCCATCCGGTGCAGTGCCGGTGACCTGCAGGTGAATGGTGCGCACTTTGTCGATCAGCCACTCGGCATCGCCAGTGGCGCCGAAGGTGGTGCCGGAAATGAACTGGCTGGTGCGGCGCAAGCGGCCGAGCAGGTCTTCACGAAAATTGGAGTGGTCCCACACACCGGCCAAGGCCAGGGGATGCAACAACTGCAGCATCAGCGCGCTGATGCCACCGACCAGCATGCTCGGGAAGTCGCCATGTACCCGCCAGCTAATACTGTGCGGGCCGAACAGGCCGGGGTCGCCCTTGGGCGATTCCAGGTCGAGCTGGCCGAGGGCCAGCCCAGTGAGGCTCATGACCTGGGTTTCGATACGGCGACGAAGGGCTTCCATGGCGACCTGCTGTACAGGGCGGCCAGATTTGCGGCCGCCGGTTACTGGTTGAGGCGTTTGTCGATCAGGCCCTGTACCACGCTTGGGTCGGCCAGGGTCGAGGTATCGCCCAGGTTTTCCAGCTCATTGCAGGCGATTTTGCGCAGTATACGCCGCATGATCTTGCCTGAGCGCGTCTTGGGTAGCGCTGGCGCCCACTGAATCAGCTCAGGCTTGGCGAAGCTGCCGATTTCCTTGCTGACCAGGGCCAGCAGCTCGGCCTTCAGCGTGTCATCTGGTGTCACGCCATTCATGGTCGTGACGAAGGCGTAGACGCCTTGGCCCTTGAGGTCGTGGGGATAACCGACCACCGCGGCTTCGGCCACGCTGTCATGCAGCACAAGTGCGCTTTCCACTTCAGCGGTGCCGATGCGGTGCCCGGATACGTTGATCACATCGTCGATGCGCCCGGTGATCCAGTAGTCGCCATCGGCATCGCGGCGGGCACCGTCGCCTGTGAAGTAGTAGCCGGGCAAGGGCTTGAAGTAGGTGTCGACCATCCGCTGGTGGTCGCCGTAGACACTGCGGATCTGCCCCGGCCAGCTGGCTTTGATCGCCAGCACGCCGGCGCCGGGGCCTTCGATCAGTTTGCCTTTTTCGTCCAGGAGCACCGGTTGCACGCCGAACATTGGCTGGGTAGCGCAGCCGGGTTTGAGTGACTGCGTGCCGGGCAGCGGGGTGAGCATGATGCCGCCGGTTTCGGTCTGCCACCAGGTATCCACAATCGGGCAGCGCTTCTGCCCGACCTCCTCGAAATACCATTCCCAGGCTTCCGGGTTGATCGGCTCGCCGACGCTGCCCAGCAGGCGCAGGCTTTTGCGTGAGGTGCCCTGCAGTGGCGCAGAGCCCTCGCGCATCAGTGCGCGCAGGGCGGTCGGGGCGGTGTAGAAGATGTTCACCTGGTGTTTGTCCACCACCTGCCAGAAGCGCGAGGTATCCGGGTAGTTGGGCACGCCTTCGAACATCAGCGAGATTGCGCCATTGGCCAGCGGGCCGTAGACGATGTAGCTGTGGCCAGTCACCCAGCCGACATCGGCGGTGCACCAGAACACCTCGCCGTCACGATAATCGAACACCACCTTGAAGGTCATCGTTGCCTGCAGCAGGTAGCCGCCGGTGGTATGCAGCACCCCTTTGGGTTTGCCGGTGCTGCCGGAGGTGTAGAGGATGAACAGCGGGTCTTCGGCCTCCATCGGTTCTGGGGGGCAGTCGTCGCCGGCATCCTTCGTCGCTTCGTGATACCAGAGGTCGCGGCCCTCGGTCCACGCAACATCGCCGCCAGTGCGACGCACCACCAATACGCTACTGACCGCAGGGCAGCTGGCCAGGGCCTTGTCGACGTTCTGTTTCAGCGGGATGCGTTTGCCGCCACGCACGCCTTCATCGGCGGTGATCACGGTGCGGCAGTCGGCATCGAGAATACGGTCTCGCAAGGCATCGGGGGAGAAACCGCCGAACACTACCGAGTGGATGGCGCCGATGCGGGTGCAGGCGAGCATGGCGAAGGCGGCCTCGGGAATCATTGGCATGTAGATGCACACCCGGTCGCCTTTCTTCACACCGCGCGCTTTCATTGCGTTGGCCAGGCGGCAGACCTCACGGTGCAGTTCGCGATAGGTGATGGCCTTGGAATCCTTGGGGTCGTCGCCTTCCCACAGCAGGGCCGTTTGCTCGCCGCGCTGGGCCAGATGACGGTCGATGCAGTTGTAGCTGACGTTGAGTTGCGCACCGTCGAACCAGCGGGCCTTGCCGGTATGCAGGTCGCATTGCTGCACGCTTGACCAAGGCTTGATCCAGTCCAGACGTTTGGCCTGTTCGGCCCAGAAGGTGTCTGGGTCTTCGACCGACTGGCGGTAGAGGCGGCGGTAGTCTTCGGGGGTGAGGGCGGCGGACTGGCTGACGGCCAGGGCTTGGGGGTATTTGCGGATATCGAACATGGCGGGTGGTCCTGCTCTTGTAAGGGGCGATGGACTGCAACGGCTATTCGATAGGACAGTGTAGCTGGGAGCGGTGTTCAACCTGGGCCGGCCTCTTCGCGGGTAAACCCGCTCCTACGAGATAACGCGTTGCCTGGTAGGAGCGGGTTTACCCGCGAAGAGGCCGGCACAAGCTTCGGATCAACCGCGGTGACGGCCGCGGAAGTAGTTGATCAGGCCTTGGGTGGAACCGTCTTCGGCGCTGTCTTCCAGGCTGCCGACCAAGCGCTGGTAAACGCCCTTGCCCAGTTCCTTGCCCAGCTCAACGCCCCACTGGTCGAAGGCGTTGATACCCCAGATAACGCTCTGTACGAACACCTTGTGCTCGTACATCGCCACCAACGCGCCCAGGCGGCGCGGGCTGATGCGCTCGACCACCAACGTGTTGCTCGGGCGGTTACCCGGGATTACCTTGTGCGGGGCCAGCTTTTCGATGTCCGCTTCGTTGAGGCCTTTAGCGCGCAATTCGGCTTCGGCCTCCTCGCGGGTTTTGCCCAGCATCAGCGCCTGGCTCTGCGACAGGCAGTTGGCGTACAGCCACTGGTGGTGGTCGGCCACCGGGTTGAAGCTCACCACTGGCACGATGAAGTCGGCCGGAATCAACTGGGTGCCTTGGTGCAGCAACTGGTGGTAGGCATGCTGGCCGTTGCAGCCCACGCCGCCCCAGATTACCGGCCCGGTGTCGGTCTTCACCGGGGTACCGTCTTGCAATACGCTCTTGCCGTTGGATTCCATGTCCAGCTGCTGCAAGTGCTTGGTGATGTTGCGCAGGTAGTGGTCGTACGGCAGGATCGCGTGACTGTTCGCGTCCCAGAAGTTGCCATACCACACGCCCAGCAAGGCCAGTAGCACCGGCATGTTCTTGTCGAACGGTGCGGTCTGGAAGTGCTGGTCCATGGTGTAGGCGCCGGACAGCAGTTCCTTGAAGTTGGCAGTGCCGATGGCCAGGGCGATCGGCAGGCCGATGGCCGACCACAGCGAGTAGCGCCCGCCCACCCAGTCCCACATCGGGAAGATGTTTTCTTCGCGGATACCGAACGCTACAGCAGCGGCCTTGTTGCTGGAAACTGCAATGAAATGGCGGTACAGCTCGGCTTCCGAGCCGCCTTGGGCCAGGTACCAGGTACGCGCGGCCATGGCGTTTTTCAGCGTCTCGAGGGTGTTGAACGACTTCGACGAGACGATGAACAGGGTGGTTTCGGCGCGCAGGTTGGCCGACAGCTCGTGGAACTCGCTGCCGTCGATATTGGCCAGGTAGTGGCAGCGCACGCCGCGCTGGGCATAGGGTAGCAGCGCTTCGGACACCAGCTCGGGGCCCAGGAACGAACCGCCAATGCCAATGTTGACCACGTCGGTGATCGGCTTTTCGCTGTAGCCGCGCCACAGGCCATCGTGAATGCGGCCGACCAGTTCGGTAATCTGGTTGAGCACCTTGTGCACTTCCGGCATGACGTTCACGCCGTTGACGCTGAGTTTGTCACCTACGGGCCGGCGCAAGGCGGTGTGAAGCACCGGGCGGCCTTCGGAGGCGTTGATGATCTCACCGCTGAACATCGACTTGATGGCGTCTTGCAGGCCCACTTCATTGGCCAGGCTGACCAGCAGGTCGCGGCTTTGCTCGGTGATCAGGTTTTTTGAGTAGTCGAGGAACAGGCCGCAAGCGCTAAGGGAAAACTGGTCGAAGCGCTTGGCATCGGCGGCGAAGGCTTCGCGCATGCTAAAGCTTTGCATGGCGTCGCGGTGTTTCTGAAGCGCCTGCCAGGCGGGCAGGGCCGTCACATCGTGGGGTGTACGGTAATACGCCATTGCGCGGGGTTCCCTTGGTGCGTGGTGAGGGCTTGGACACGGCAGTCGTTGCCGGGTTCAGGCTGGCACCATTATAGGCAAAGGCCACGTGCTGGGAATGGGTATGGCAGGGGGATTTTGGTGGGGCATTGCAAGCAAGCCCGCCCCTACAGGTAAACGTGCAGGAGCGGGCTTGCCCGCGAATGGGCTGTAAGGCAGCCCAGGACCGTTATGCGGTCTTCTCTTCCACATGCAGGTAGAGGTTGTCGATCAACCGTGTGTTACCCAGGTAAGCCGCCGCAATCACCACCAGGTCTCGATCATCGATCATTGCCGGGCGCAAGCTTACGGCATGGCGTACTTCCAGGTAATCCGGGCGGAAACCCGCTGCGCTCAGTTGCGCCAGGCCTTCAGCGACCAGCGCGGCAAAATCCCGCTGGCCACGGCCGATGCCCGCTGCAATGTGCTGCAGTGTGCGGTACAGCGCTGGCGCAGCAGTACGCTGCTCTGGCGTGAGGTAGCCATTGCGCGACGACAGCGCCAAGCCGTCTTCGGCACGCACGGTGGGTTCGCCGATGATCTGGATCGGCATGTTCAGGTCGCGCACCATGGCGCGGATCACCGCCAACTGCTGATAGTCCTTCTCGCCGAACACGGCAAGGTCTGGTTGGACCATGTTGAAGAGCTTGTTGACCACGGTGGCCACGCCCTCGAAATGCCCAGGCCGGCTGGCGCCGCACAGGCCTTCGGAAAGCTGGGGCACGCTGACGCGTGTTTGCACGCTCATGCCGTCGGGGTACATCTCTTCCACGGTGGGCGCGAACAGCAGGTTGCAGCCGGCCTGCACCAGGCGCTCCTGGTCGGCTGCCAGGGTGCGTGGGTATTTGTCGAGGTCTTCGTTGGCGCCGAACTGCAGCGGGTTGACGAAGACACTGGCGACCACGAAGTCGGCACGCTGGGCAGCCTTGGTCACCAAGGCTGCATGGCCGCTGTGCAGGTTGCCCATGGTCGGCACGAAACCGATGCGTTTGCCCTCACCGCGCGCGCGGGCCACTGCCGCGCGCAGTTCGCGGACGGTCTTGACTGTATTCATGCACTGAACCCGTGTTCGCTGCCTGGGAAACTGACTTGCTTGACCGCCTCGACGTAAGCGACGAGGGCGCTATGGATATCCGGTTGGCCCTGCATGAAGTTCTTCACGAACTTCGGTACCCGGCCGCTCAGCGACAGGCCGAGCATGTCGTGCAGTACCAGTACCTGGCCATCGGTGGCGCTGCCGGCGCCAATGCCGATTACCGGGATGCCAACGGCATTGGTGATTTCCGCCGCCAGCTCGCTGGGTACGCACTCGAGCAGCAGCATGGCCGCACCGGCCTGTTCCAGGGCAATGGCGTCGGCGCGCATCTGCCGGGCCTGGGCCTCCTGGCGGCCCTGCACTTTGTAGCCGCCCAGCACGTTGACGGTCTGCGGGGTCAGGCCCATGTGCGCGCACACCGGCACACCACGCTCGGCCAGCAAGCGGATGGTTTCGGCCAGCCAGGCTGCGCCTTCGATTTTTACCATGTGGGCGCCGGCCTGCATCAGTGTGGCGCTGTTGGCAAAGGCCTGCTCCGGCGTGGCGTGGGCCATGAACGGCAGGTCGGTGAGGATCAGCGCGCCGTCGTTGCCGCGTTTGACGCTGGCGGTGTGGTAGGCCATCTCCGCCGTGGTGACCGGCAAGGTGCTGTCGTGGCCCTGCAGGACCATCCCCAGCGAGTCGCCCACCAGCAACACTTCAACGCCGGCCTGGCTGGCGGCCTTGGCGAAGGTCGCGTCGTAGCAGGTCAGCATGGTGATTTTTTCACCCTTGGCCTTGAGGCCGTTAAGGGTGGTAAGGGTTACTTCAGGCATGTAGGAAATTCCTCGTTCAGGCGCTGTAAAAAACGACTGCATTCAACGCGTGTAGTCATCTTCCGGAGCGGCACATCATCGCGCGTGATGTTCGGGCACAGGTCCGTCCGGGCCTAAATACGGGTATGCGGCACTTTGGTGCCACACGGGACGCCTATAGTCGTGAGCGAGGTGGGGGAAGTCAATCACCCTGTTACCGCATTGTTACGATCAGGGTGTTACTGGCGTTACCGAGGTGGTAATGCAGGCTGGAACGCCCGGTCTACAGGCGTTCCAGGCCGACGAATGGGCATTCGTCGAGCAGTTGCGCGAGGGCACGACCATCGGCCAGGCGGAAATCGCCCGGTACCAGCTCGGCCAACGGATACAGCACGAAGGGGCGGGCATGCATGTGGTAATGCGGCACTTTCAGGCGTGGCTGGTCGAGCACCTGGTCACCGAACAGTAAGATGTCCAGGTCCAGCGTACGTGGGCCCCAGCGTTCCTTGCGCACGCGGCCCTGGTCGTTTTCGATGGCCTGCAACGCATCGAGCAATGCCAGTGGCGCCAGGGCGGTGTCCAGGGCGGCGACAGCGTTGGTGTAGCGCGGTTGGCCGGGCAGCAGCGAATCACTGGTGTACAGGGCCGAGGCGGCTACCAGGCGCGTGGCTTCGACCTGGTCCAGCGCCTGCAACGCGCTACGCAACTGCTCGGCAGGTGCGTCCAGGTTGCTGCCCAGACCTACGTAGGCGCGAATGGTCACTCGAACGCCTCGTCGCCACTGCGCTTGCGTTTGCTGCCGCTGCGCTTGCGCTTGCGCGGGCCGGCACTTTCGTCACGGCTACCAAGCTCGCGGATCATCTCGCGGCGCTCGCTGTCGTTTGCCTCCTGGTAATCGGTCCACCACTGGCCCAGGTCGTCGGTTTCTTCCCCGGCGCTTTCACGCAGCAGCAGGAAGTCGTAACCGGCGCGGAAACGCGGGTTGTCCAGCAGCATGTCGGCGCGCTTGCCGCTGCGGCGCGGCAGGCGCTCCTGCATGTCCCAGATTTCGCGGATCGGCAGGGTGAAACGCTTGGGGATGGCAATGCGCGCGCACTGCTCGGCGATCAGGTCGTGGGCTGCACCGTTCATGGCCGGGATCGGCGGCACGCCCTGGTTCTGCAGGTGCAGCACACGGGCCGGCAGAGCTGGCCAGAGCAGAGCAGCAAACAGGAAGGCTGGCGTCACCGGCTTGCCCTGCTTCACGCGCAGGTCGGTGTTGTTCAGTGCCTGGCTGATGAGCGTGTGGGTGTAGGTTGGCCGCTCATCCAGCGCGTGGGCACTGGCCGGGAACAGCGGTTCGAATAACTCCAGGTCAACCAGCATTTCGAAGGCGATGGCACCTTGGCCGCTGAGGAACAGCTTGAGGCATTCCTCGAACAGGCGCGCGGGTGGAATTTCGCGCAGCATCGGGGCCAGGCCGCGAATCGGCAGGTAGGTGTGCTTTTCGATGCCAAAGTCGAGCTTGGCAGCAAAGCGCACCGCGCGCAGCATGCGCACCGGGTCTTCCTGGTAGCGGTGGGTCGGGTCCCCGATCAGCCGCAGCAGGCGATTGCGCACGTCGTGCACACCGTTGGCGTAATCGAGAATGCGCTCGCTGACCGGATCGTAGTACAGGGCGTTGATGGTGAAGTCGCGGCGTTGCGCGTCCTCTTCCAGGGTGCCGTACACGTTGTCTCGCAGAATGCGGCCACTGGCGTTATGCGACGAACGGTGGGCATCGCCCTGGTCGTCCTCGGAGTGGTGGGCGCGGAAGGTGGCGACTTCAATGATCTCACGGCCGAAATGCACATGGACCAATTTGAAGCGACGACCAATGATGCGGGCGTTGCGGAACTCGGCACGGACCTGTTCGGGGGTGGCGCTGGTGGCGACGTCGAAGTCCTTCGGCGTGATGCCCAGCATCAGGTCGCGGACACAGCCACCGACCAGGTAAGCCTGGTAGCCGGCGCTTTGCAGGCGCTCCACGATGTTCACCGCATGACGGCTGAACTGGTGGCGCTGCAGCGAGTGCTGGCTCTTGTTGATCACCTCGGGCGTGGTGCGCCTGTGGTGCGGGCCCGGTACGGGCGGGCGGAAAGACTGGAACAGCTTCTTCAGCATGGGATGCACTGTGTGAAGGAATGTTCGGCCAAGAATAGGAGAATGGCCGCATGATGGGCGGGGATTCTAGCATTTACTCGGGGAATGGTGTAGGCGGGTAGCAGGATGCCTGCCAGAAGGGTAGAAACGACAAGGGGAGCCTAAGCTCCCCAAGAAGTCGTTACGTGCTCTTATTGTTTTTTTGCTGGGCTTCTTGTTTTTGTTGAGTGCCCTGTCCACAAATCTCGAAGCTTGTGAACGACCCCCAAACCGGGGGTAAAGAGCAAACGGATTGCTTTGGCCGCTGATGACACGTTGATCTGTCGATCCAACCAGTTCAGGCGCTGCTTTTAGTGCAGTTTTTGTTGTTCTCTGCCTGGTTGTGGGGCAAGCCCCAAACACGCATCCTCTCCAAAAGAATCAGTTAGCTGCGCCTCCGCCATCTTGTTTTTATTGTGCGTGAGCCGTTTCGTCTTGTTCTTATTTTAGATTTCAGTGCTTGTTATTGTTTTTGTACTAAGCATATAGCAGGTGCCGTGCCAACTTTTATAAACTCAGTAAAATCAAGGGGTTGAGAGGGTTCGACGATTTTCGATAGGTCGAAAATGTCGGGATTTCGTTACCGTACACCTCGGGAACTGTTACGGCGGAAAGGTTGGGTAACAGATTTTTACGGGAGGTGAGGTGTTACCTGGGGTGTTCGCCGTGACACGTTCAGCGCCTGTGAGGCCGAGCGCCGCCCGCGCGGCGCTTCGCGGCTAAAGCCGCGCCTACATGTGTTCGGGCTAATTTTTTCTGTGGGATTTGAGCGCGAACGCCTTGGCGCATGGCTCGAGATTGCGTCGTACAACAAGGCGGTTGCGCGTGCGTGGCACAGGAGGGACTGGCCCGAAACAAATGTAGGCGCGGCTTTAGCCGCGAAGCGCCGCGCGGGCGGCGCTCGATCTCACCGACGCCGCATAGGCTACGGCGTACGGTGCGCAGGTCGGTTATTCGCTGGTAGCGTTGCTCTTGCGCCGTGGTATGCCCAGGCGTTGGCGGCGTTCCCACAGGCACTTGCGGCTGACGCCGAGCTTGCGTGCCAGTTCGGTCTCGGTCATGTGGTCCTGGTGCTCAAGCACGAAGTGCTGGAAGTAGTCTTCCAGCGACAGGTCTTCGGTCGGCTCGTGGCTGGCATTGCCTGCGTTGGCCACCACCAGGGCATTGTCGAGGATGTCATCCTCTTCCAGGTCGCTCAGCTCGATGTCGATGCCCAGCAGCTCGGCGGAAATTTCTGCGCTCTCGCTGAGGATCACCGCGCGCTCCACGGCGTTTTCCAGTTCACGCACGTTACCGGGCCAGCTGTAGTGACGAATGGCTTGCTCGGCCTCGGACGAGAAGTGCAGGTCGTCGCGGCCGATGCGAGCGCTCTGGCGGGCGAGGAAGACGCTGGCGATCTCGTTGACGTCGCTGCCACGCTCGCGCAGGGCCGGCAGCTTCAGGGCGATGACGTGCAGTCGGTAATACAAGTCTTCACGGAACTGGCCGGCCTTGGCCAGGTTTTTCAGGTCGCGGTGGGTCGCGGCGATCAGGCGCACATCGACCTTTTGCGACTGCACCGAACCTACCCGGCGTATCTCGCCTTCCTGCAGCACACGCAGCAGGCGAGCCTGGGCTTCCAGCGGCAGTTCGCCAATTTCATCGAGGAACAGCGTACCGCCATCGGCGGCCTCCACCAAGCCGGCGCGCCCGGCGCTGGCGCCGGTGAACGCGCCTTTTTCGTGGCCGAACAGTTCAGATTCGATCAGCGTTTCGGGGATGGCCGCGCAGTTCACCGAGATCATCGGTGCCTTGGCCCGGCGAGACAGGTTGTGCAGGGCGCGGGCCACCAACTCTTTACCGGTGCCGGACTCGCCCTGGATCAGCACATTGGAGTCGGTAGGCGCGACTTTGCGGATCTTGCTGTACATGTCCTGCATGGGCTGGCACGAGCCGATGATACCGATCTCGCCATTGGCCGTTGCCGCGCTGCCTTTGTCGGACGCTGTAGCCTTGCCATTGCTTGCGCGTGGCTCGGCAGGCGGTGCAGCAGCGGGGGCGTTCTGCCGGTCACGCAGAATACGCGCTACTGCCTGCAGCATCTCGTCATGGTCGAAGGGCTTGGCAATGTAGTCCACCGCGCCCATTTTCATCGAGTCCACCGCTGAGCGCAGGCTGGCGTAACTGGTCATGATCAGCACCGGGGTGCCCTGGCCGAGCTTGATCAGCTCGGTGCCGGGCGCGCCTGGCAGGCGCAGGTCGCTGACGATGAGGTCGAAAGTGGCAATGCTGAAGCGTTCCTGGGCTTCCTGCACCGAGCCGGCCTCGCTGACCTGGTACTGGTTCCGCTCAAGCAGGCGACGCAGGGCCGAGCGGATGATGGTTTCGTCTTCGACGATCAGAATGTGCGGCATTGATTCAATTCTCTCGACGGTCTCGAATTTCAGGGGACGTCGCTACGACATGCCGGGGCAGGGTCACGCGGATCCGGGTGCCACGTTGCCGTTCGATATCGGCCGGGCTGTCGATGGTGATTTGCCCATAATGCTCTTCCACGATGGAATAGACCAGAGCGAGCCCCAGTCCGGTTCCTTCGCCCGGGTCCTTGGTGGTGAAGAAGGGTTCGAACAGGCGGTCCATGATGTTCTTCGGAATCCCGCTGCCTTCGTCTTCGACGATCAGGTCGACGGTGTGCTCGTTAACCTCGCTGCGCACGCGCACGGCGCTACCGGGCGGCGAGGCATCGCGGGCGTTGGAGAGCAGGTTGATCAGCACCTGGGCCAGGCGCTGCGGGTCACCTTCGGCCCAATGGTCCGGGTCGCAAAGGTTGAAGAACTGTACTTCGAAATTGCGCCGGTTCAACGCCAGCAGACCGATGGCGTCTTGTGCCACTTCGGCCAGGCACACCGGTTCCTCGCTGTTCTGGTGGCTGCCGCCAGCATGGGCGAAGCTCATCAGCGACTGGACGATGCGCGATACGCGCTTGGTCTGGTCAAGGATCTGGCTGGACAACTCGATGATTTCACCATCGCCTTCGCGTTCCTCGCGCAGGTTTTGCGCCAGGCAGGCGATGCCGGTGATCGGGTTGCCGATCTCGTGGGCCACGCCGGCGGCCAGTCGGCCGATGCTGGCCAGGCGCTCGGAGTGCACCAGCTTGTCTTCCAGTGCCTGGGTTTCGGTAAGGTCCTCCACCAGCAATACCAGCCCGCTGTTACCGGGTGCCAGTGGCTCGTCGATGGCTGCCTTGTGCAGGTTCAGCCAGCGTGGCTGGCCGTCCAGCGCCAGGCGCTGTTTGTGCAGGTGCTCGTCGGGCACGTTGATGAAGCCTTGCAGCAGGCCGCGCCAAGGCTCGTCGATGGTGACCAGGCGCGAGCCGACCACATGCTTGGCGGCGATGCCGGTGAGCTCTTCCATGGCCTTGTTCCACATCAGGATTTCCTGGTCCTTGGCCAGTGAGCAGACGCCCATGGGCAATTCCTGCAGGGTCTGGCGATGGTAGCGGCGCAAGGCATCGAGTTCGGCGGCCAGCCCGGTCAGGCGCGAGTGGTAGTCTTCCAGGCGGCTTTCGATGAAGTGGATGTCTTCGGTCACGTAGTTTTCGTTGCCGGACTTGTACGGCAGGAAAGTCTCGACCATGTCCTGGGCCACGCTCGGCCCCATCAGGCCGGACAAGTTGGCTTCGATGCGGTCGCGCAGGCGGCGCAGGGCATAGGGGCGGCGTTCGTCGAACGGCAGGTAGAGGTCGCGCAGTGCTTGCTCGACTTCCTTTTGCGCGGCCTTGGCGCCCAGCGGCTTGGCCAGCTGGGTGGCGAATTCCTGCGGCGAGGCGGCGTGCAGCTCGCGGCGCTGCGGACGGCGCACGTTATCCACGGCACAGGCTTCGGCCGCGCTGACCTCTTCGGTGCTGGCGTTGGTGAACAGTGAGATCAGGGTGAACAGCAGCACGTTGGCCGCCAACGAGGCGATGGCTGCCATGTGCCAGCTGGTGTCGTCCAGCACATAGATCATGTCCAGCAGCGGGATGTAGAAACCCTGCAAGTTGCCGAGAAGCGGCAGCAGCATGGTCACCATCCACACCAGAGTGCCGGCCAGCAGCCCGGCGATGAAACCGCGGCGGTTGGCGGTTGGCCAGTAGAGTACCGACAGCACCCCAGGCAGGAACTGCAAGGTGGCGACGAAGGCGACGATGCCCAGGTTGGCCAGGCTCTGGTGGTAGTTCTGGCTCAGGTAGAACATGAAGCCGGCAGTGATGATGGCGACGATCAATGCACGGCGGGTCCACTTCAGCCAACGGTAGATGTTGCCTTCGGCCGGGGGCTGGTAAAGCGGCAGCACCAAGTGGTTCAGGGCCATGCCCGACAGCGCCAGGGTGGTGACGATGATCAGGCCGCTGGCTGCCGACAGGCCGCCAATGTAGGCCAGCAGTGCCAATGCCTGGTTGTTGGCGGCGATGCCCAGGCCCAGTGTGAAGTACTCGGGGTTGGTGCTGGCGCCCAGGCGCAGGCCGGCCCACAGCACCAGCGGCACGGCAAGACTCATCAGCAGCAGGAACAGCGGCAGGCCCCAGCTGGCGCTGACCAGCGAGCGCGGGTTGAGGTTTTCGGTAAAGGCCATGTGGTACATATGCGGCATGACGATGGCCGAGGCGAAGAACACCAGCAGCAGGGTGCGCCATGGGCCTTCCTGCAGGGGGGTGTGCAGGGCGGCAAGGGCGGTCTGGTTCTGCAACAGCCAGACTTCCAGCTCGTGCGGGCCGCCGAATACGCCATACAAGGCATACAGGCCGATACCGCCCAAGGCCAGCAGCTTGATCACCGACTCGAAGGCGATGGCGAAAACCAACCCCTCATGCTTTTCGCGCGTGGCGATGTGCCGCGAGCCGAAGAAGATGGTGAACAGAATGATCAGCGTGCAAAAGGCAAAGGCCACCCGGGCCTTGACCGGTTCACCGGTAAGGATGCTGATCGAGTCGGCCACCGCCTGGATCTGCAGGGCCAGCAACGGGAGCACGCCAATCAGCATGATGATGGTGGTCAAGGCCCCGGCCCAGGTACTGCGGAAGCGGAAGGCCAGCAGGTCGGCCAGGGATGACAGCTGGTAGGTGCGGGTGATCTTGAGGATCGGATAGAGCAGCACCGGCGCCAGCAGGAATGCGCCAGACACCCCCAGGTAACAGGCAAGGAAGCCGTAGCCGTACTGGTAGGCCAGGCCAACCGAGCCATAGAAGGCCCAGGCACTGGCGTAGACGCCCAGCGACAGGGTGTAGGTGAGTGGGTGGCGAATGATCGAACGCGGGATCAGCCCGCGCTCGCTGATCCAGGCCACGCCGAACAGCACCATGAGGTACCCGGCGCTGATCAGGATCATCTGGGTCAGGCTAAAGCTCATCGGCATCTCTTTGGCTCTGCAGGATGAAGGTGACGACGATCAGGATCAGCCAGAGCAGGTAGGGGCGGTACCAGGCTCCGGTCGGTTCGATCCACCAGTCCATGATGGCCGGGGAGAACAGGTAGATCCCCACGACCAGAAGCAGGACCAAACGATAGATGTACATGCTGGCCTCGATGGTTGGGCGCTGCGGGCTTGAACTTATTATTGGCGCAAATGGCAGGGGGGATGCTAGCGGGATTCCACAGTGTTCGCCAAGGGTTTGAATTTATTGGGCTTTTGTTTTTAGGGGGGCTTTACCTGTGCCGGCCCTTTCGCGGGCATGCCCGCTCCCACAGGTAGACCACAGGCCTTGAAGGCGGCGTGGTTCCTGTGGGAGCGGGCGCGCCCGCGAAGAGGCCGGTAAAGTTTCAGCGCAGATCAGCCTCTGGCACCGTGGTCCGCTGCGCGATGGCTTCCGGCCGCCATTGCGTGCGCGCGACTGCCAGCACCTCTGCCGGCGTCGCCAACAGCAGTTCCGGGTCTGTCTCCTGCCCCAGCGCCCGCAATGCCCGCAGCAGCAGGGGGGTAGCATGCTCCGCCTGCAGTGGCGGTGAACGGTACGACTTGCCCAGCTTGTGCCCATCCGGCTGCACGATCAGCGGAATATGCAGGTAACGCGGCTGTGAGAAGCCCAGCAACTCCTGCAGGTACAGCTGGCGCGGGGTGTTGTCGAGCAGGTCGGCACCCCGCACGATGTCGGTAACACCCTGCCAGGCATCGTCCAGCACCACGGCCAGCTGGTAGGCGTACAACCCGTCACGACGCTGGATGACGAAGTCGCCCACCTCACGCCCCAGGTGTTGCTGGTACTCACCCTGCACTCGGTCGGTAAAGCGGTAGATCAGCTCTGGCACCCGCAAGCGGATGGCCGCCCCTTCACGGGCATGCCCGGCATTACGGCAAAAGCCCGGGTAGATGCCGTTGTAGCGTTCCAGTTGCTTGCGCGAGCAGGTGCATGCATACGCCAGGCCCATGTTGAACAGGCGGTCTACCACGGCAGCATAGGCATCGTGGCGCTGGCTCTGGAATACCACCTCGCCATCCCAGTGCAGGCCATAACGTTCCAGCGTCTGGAGGATGGCATCGCGGGCGCCGGGCATTTCCCGGGGTGGGTCGGTGTCTTCCATGCGCAGCAGCCAGCGGCCGTTGACGGCGCGGGCATCGAGCCAGGAGGCGAGGGCGGCGACCAGCGAGCCGAAGTGCAGGAAGCCGCTGGGGGTGGGGGCGAAGCGCCCGATGTAGCTGGAGTCGGTCATGGTCAGGCTGGGCATATAAATGAAACGGGGCGCATGATGCGCCCCGTTCAGGTGGAAGAAAGATCAGCCTTTGCCGACCGTTTTTTCCTTTTTCTCGGCAATTTCCTTGCAGTCGAAGCACAGGTCGGCGGTAGGGCGGGCTTCCAGGCGGCGCAAGCCGATCTCGATGCCGCACGACTCGCACCAGCCGTACTCTTCGTCCTGAATCTTCTGCAGGGTTTTATCGATTTTCTTGATCAGCTTGCGCTCGCGGTCGCGGTTGCGCAGTTCGAGGGCAAACTCCTCTTCCTGGGATGCGCGGTCTGCGGGATCTGCGAAGTTGGCTGCTTCTTCTTTCATATGGTCAACGGTCTTGTCGACGCCGACCATCAGCTCTTGCTTCCAGCCAGTGAGGATCTTGGTGAAGTGCTTGCGCATGGGCTCACCCATGTACTCCTCACCCTTGGTCTCCTGATAGGGTGCAACCCCATAAAGATTCTGGTTGGCTTTTTGCTTTTCTAGGGTGGACATGAATAGACCGCCTCTCACTCATCTGATCCAATGCGCAGGATGCTCCATCTCCGGCGACCGCCGGCCCTGCGACTGCGAGCCGCCGAACTTACCAGATAGATCGGGGGTGCGCTACCCCGCCCGATCCTGCTAATTGACACCGGCCTGAGCGGTACGTTCGGTGGTGTGCAGAGGTAGAATCTCCAGTTTAGACCCAATTGAGAGAAGGTCATGGCCCAACCCTACAGTGCGCGCAGCCGCGCCATCGAACCTTTCCACGTCATGGCGCTGCTGGCCCGGGCCAACGAGCTGCAGGCGGCCGGGCACGACGTGATCCACCTGGAAATCGGTGAGCCGGACTTCACCACGGCCGCACCCATCGTCGCGGCCGGCCAGGCCGCGCTGGCCGCCGGGCACACGCGCTACACCGCCGCACGCGGTCTGCCGGCACTGCGTGAGGCAATTGCCGGTTTTTATGGGCAGCGCTATGGCCTGAACATCGACCCGGAACGCATCCTTATTACCCCAGGTGGCTCCGGCGCGCTGCTGCTGGCCAGCAGCCTGCTGGTGGACCCGGGCAAGCACTGGCTGCTGGCCGATCCGGGTTACCCGTGCAATCGCCACTTCCTGCGTCTGGTCGAGGGCGGGGCCCAATTGGTACCGGTGGGCCCGGATGTGAACTATCAGCTGACTGCCGACCTGGTTGAGCGCTACTGGGACAAGGACACCGTCGGTGCACTGGTCGCTTCGCCGGCCAACCCGACCGGTACCGTGCTGGGGCGCGAGGCGTTGGCCTGCCTGGCCAAAACCACCCATGAGCGGCATGGCCACTTGGTGGTGGACGAGATCTACCACGGCCTCACCTATGGCATGGACGCGCCGAGCGTGCTGGAAGTCGACGACTCGGCATTCGTCCTGAATAGTTTTTCCAAGTATTTCGGCATGACCGGTTGGCGCCTTGGCTGGTTGGTGGCCCCGCCCGGTGCGGTAGCCGACCTGGAGAAACTGGCGCAGAACCTGTACATCAGTGCGCCGAGCATGGCCCAGCATGCCGCGCTGGCCTGTTTCCAGCCCGAGGCGCTGGCCATTTTCGAAGAGCGCCGCGCCGAATTCGCCCGCCGTCGCGACTACCTGCTGCCCGCCCTGCGTGAACTGGGCTTCCGCATCGCCGTCGAGCCGCAAGGCGCGTTCTACCTGTATGCCGATATCAGCGCTTTTGGCGGGGACGCGTTCGCATTCTGCCGACACTTCCTGGAAACCGAGCACGTGGCGTTCACGCCGGGCCTGGACTTCGGTCGCCACCTGGCCGGGCACCATGTGCGCTTCGCTTATACCCAGAGCCTGCCGCGCCTGGAAGAAGCGGTGCAGCGTATTGCCCGTGGCCTGCAGAGCTGGCAAGGCTGATGCGTTTCTCTCCTTCACTCGAGCAGGGCCGCCTGTTGCGTCGCTACAAGCGCTTTCTGGCTGATATCGAACTGGCCAGCGGCGAGCAGATGACTATCCACTGCCCGAATACCGGCTCCATGCTCAACTGCATGCGTGAAGGTGGGCAGGTGTGGTTCAGCCGCTCCAACGACCCCAAGCGCAAGCTGCCAGGGACCTGGGAAATCAGCGAAACCCCCCAGGGGCGGTTGGCCTGCGTGAATACCGGCCGGGCCAATGCGGTGGTCGAAGAGGCCCTGCGCGCCGGCACAATCACTGAACTGGCCGGTTTCACTGCACTCAAGCGCGAAGTGGCCTATGGCGAGGAAGGCAGCCGTATCGACTTTCGCCTGGAGTTCGAGGGTGCCCCGGCCTATGTCGAGGTTAAGAGTGTGACGCTGGGCTACCCCGACACTGCAGTTGCGGCCTTCCCTGATGCGGTGACTCAACGTGGTGCGAAACACTTGCGTGAGCTGGCAAAGCTGGCCCGGCAGGGCGTGCGGGCCGTGCAGCTGTATTGCGTGAACCTGACCGGTATCGACGCTGTGCGCCCGGCTGAAGAAATTGATACAGCCTACGCCCAGGCGCTGCGCGCTGCCGTAGCGGACGGGGTGGAGGTGCTGGCCTACGGCACTCGGCTGGACGCCGAGGGTATCGTCATCAATCGCCGCTTGCCGGTGCTGCTGACCCCTTGAACCAGATGCCCTGGCTGTCTTCGTGGCAGCCCAGGGGCTGCAGCTGCTCACCCTCACAGGGGCCTGCCACGCATTCGCCGTTTTCTATCAGGAACAGCGCACCGTGATGGGCGCAGTGGATGAGGCTGGCGCTGTCATCCAGAAACGCGTCCTCTGCCCAGTTCAGCGGGATATCCCGGTGCGGGCAGCGGTTGCGGTACAGGTACACCTGGCCTTGGCGACGCACGCCGAACAGTTCGAGGCCGTCTACGCTGAAGGCGCGGCTTTGGCCCTCGGCCAGGCCGAGGGATGTACAAAGGAAGTGCATGGCAAGGATGACCCGTGAAACGCGTGATGGCTTGACGCTCCAATGCGAATAATTATCAAATTGATCGCATTCGCTGCGCCCGGCTGCCTATGGTGCGCAGTTCCGCCGCTCGCCACAAGGCGTGTAGCCCGCCTTCAGAAGGAACCCGATGATGCGCCGTCCAGCTGCTTTTCTCGCTCTGTGTGCAAGCCTTGTGCTCTCTACCCAAGCCTTGGCAGCCGAGCTGCCGCAACGCTGGGTCAGCGCGGGTGGCGCCTTGAGCGAGTGGATAACCGCATTGGGAGGTGAAGCGCGCCTGGTCGGTGTGGACACTACCAGTCAGCACCCGGCCTCGTTGAAAGCCTTGCCCAGTGTGGGTTATCAGCGACAACTGTCGGCCGAGGGCATTCTCAGCCTGCGCCCGGATGTGCTGGTGGGCACCGAGGAAATGGGGCCGCCACCGGTACTGGCGCAAATCCGCAAGGCCGGCGTGCGGGTCGAGTTGTTCTCCAGCAAGGCCGAGCTGCCGGCTGTAGATGAAAACCTCAGGCACCTGGGGCAGTTGCTCGGTGCAGAGCAGCAAGCGTCCGCGCTTGCTGCGGACTACCGCCAGCGGCTCGATGCGTTGCATGCCAACGTCAAGCTGGCCCAGGCCGGGCAGCAGGCTCCTGGGGTGTTGCTGCTGGTCGGCCATGCCGGGGCCAAGCCGCTGATCGCCGGGCAAGGCACTGCCGGTGACTGGCTGCTGGACCAGGCGGGTGGGCGTAACCTGGCCGCGCACCCAGGCTACAAGAACTTCTCCAACGAAGCCTTGGCGGCGCTTGACCCGGATGTGATCGTGTTTTCCGACCGGGCGCTGGCCGATGAGCAGGCCTTGCAGGCGCTGTTGAAAGAAAACCCCGCGCTGGCTGCTTCGCGGGCCGTGCGTGAGAAACGCCTGGTCTCACTGGACCCGACGCTGCTGGTCGGCGGGCTCGGGCCTCGGCTACCGGCGACCTTGCAGTCGCTGGCAGCCACCTTCTACCCGGCTGCTCAGGCCAGCTTCGCACAATGAAACAGCGGGTCTCTCCACGTACGTTGTTCATTAGCCTGAGCCTGCTGTGCCTGTTGGCAATCTGGCTGTCACTGGCGCTGGGGCCAGTCAGCCTGCCGATGTTCGATACGCTGCGCGCTGGCCTGCGCCTGTTGGGACTGCCCGTTTCCGAAGATGGCCTGCAGCAGGCCGAGATGATCCTTGGTCAGATCCGCCTGCCGCGCACCCTGTTGGGGTTGGCGGTGGGCGCGGTGCTGGCGCTGTCCGGGGTGGGCATGCAGGGGCTGTTCCGCAACCCGCTGGCCGACCCCGGGCTGGTAGGGGTTGCCGCCGGCGCTGCGATGGGGGCAGCGGTTGCCATTGTTGGCGGCGCCTGGTTTGGCGGCATGCCGGATGCTTTCGCGCCTTATCTGCTGTCGTTCTGCGCGTTTGTCGGCGGGCTTGGGGTAACTGCGCTGGTCTACCGCCTGGGGCGCCGCGATGGCCAGACCAACGTCGCCACGATGCTATTGGCTGGCGTGGCCATGACCGCGCTGGGGGGCGCGGCCGTGGGGCTGTTCTCTTACCTGGCCGATGACGCCACCTTGCGCACGCTGACGTTCTGGAACCTTGGCAGCCTCAATGGCGCCAGCTATGAGCGGCTGTGGCCATTGTTGCTGGTGGCGACAGGGGTGGCGGTGTGGCTGCCGCGCCGGGCCAAGGCGCTGAATGCCCTGTTGCTGGGTGAGTCGGAGGCGCGTCACCTGGGCGTTGACGTGGAGCGGCTCAAGCGTGAGCTGGTGTTCTGCACGGCGCTGGGCGTGGGGGCGGCAGTGGCGGCAGCCGGGTTGATCGGCTTCATCGGCCTGGTGGTGCCGCACCTGGTACGTCTGCTGGCCGGGCCTGATCACCGTGTGGTGCTGCCTGCCTCGCTGCTGGCCGGCGGTGTACTGATGTTGTTCGCCGACCTGGCGGCGCGGCTGCTACTGGCGCCTGCCGAGCTGCCGATTGGTATCGTAACGGCCTTCATTGGTGCGCCGTTCTTCCTGTTCCTGCTGATGCGAGGGCGCGGCTGATGTTGCATGTAGAGGGCCTGTACCTGCGCAGGGGCAGCAATGAGGTGCTGCACGACATTCACCTGCAGTTGCCTCCGGGGCAGGTCGTGGGTGTGCTCGGTCCCAACGGTGCCGGCAAGAGCAGCTTGCTGAGTGTGCTGTGCGGTGAACTGGCGCCCGACCGCGGGCGGGTAACGCTGCAGGGCCGCCCGCTGGCCGATTGGGCCGGACAGGAACGGGCAAGGCGCCTGGCAGTGTTGCCGCAGGTGTCCAGCCTGGGTTTCTCGTTTCGGGTGGAGGAAGTGGTAGGCATGGGGCGCATGCCTCATGGCACCGGTCAGCGGCGCGACGCGGAAATTGTCGAAGCGGCGTTGCGGGCGGCAGATGCCTGGCACCTGGTAGAGCGCAGCTACCTGGCGCTTTCCGGTGGCGAGCGCCAACGGGTACACCTGGCCCGCGTGCTGGCGCAACTATGGCCGGGGGAGGAGGGCAGCACGTTGTTGCTCGACGAGCCGACCTCGATGCTCGACCCGCTGCATCAGCACACCACCCTGGAAGCCGTACGCCGCTTCGCCGACTGCGGTGCTGCAGTGTTGGTGATCCTGCATGACCTGAACCTGGCAGCACGTTACTGTGACCGTATCCTGTTGCTGGAACAGGGGCGCTGCCACGCGTTTGCCACGCCCGAAGAGGCACTGACCCCAGCGGCACTGAAGGCGGTGTACGGTATTGACGTGTTGGTGCAGGCGCACCCCGAGCGCGGGCACCCGCTGATCATCACCCGTTGATGTTCTCAACGCGTGCAGGGCCTTTGTGAAAGTGGCCTTGTCTTGCGACCGGCCCGCCCCCGGTGCAGGCCATTTAAAGTGTGGATGACATGGAGTAACTGCCGATGCGACACCCGATGCTGTCCGGTTTCTCGCTGTGCCTGGTACTGGCGATAGGCGGCTGTCAGGCCAGCCTGCCGCCGTTGCCCGCCTGGCAGAGCAGTGAAGGTCGCACGCACGCCGAGCTGGGAAAGATTGTCGACCTGTCCAATGAGCAGGTCATAAGCCCTGAAACGCTGGTGCAGCGCCTGGCTGATGCACCCCGAGTGCTTGTCGGCGAGAAGCATGACAACCCTGACCATCACGCGCTGCAACTGTGGCTGCTGCGCGCTCTTCAAGGCCAGCGCACTCAGGGCAGCCTGTTGCTGGAGATGCTGCAGCCCAGCCAGCAATCGCGGGTGGACAAGCTGGTGGGGCAGCCTTTGCCGGAAGACTTGCCCAAGGCACTGGCCTGGCAGGAGGGCTGGGATTGGCAGTTGTACGGGCCGATTGTCACCGAAGCCTTGCAGCATGGGGTGACGTTGCTGGCCGCCAACCTTTCGCCCGCCGAGATGCGTCAGGCCTATCGACAGCCGGCGCCGGTGCAGGGCGAAAAGTCCAATGCACCCGCGGTAAAGGCTGCTTTGCTGGAACAGGTGCGCGCCGGGCATTGCGGGATGCTGCCGGAAAACCAGTTACCGGCGATGCTGGCCGTTCAGCAGCAGCGCGACCGGCGCATGGCCGAGCGCTTGCAGGCGGCACCGCAACCGGCACTGCTGTTTGCCGGGGCTTACCATGTGCGCAAGGACCTGGGCATACCCTTGCATCTGGCTGACCTCGGGGCGACGGGGGAGAGCAAGGTATTGCTGCTGGCTGAGGTGGGCGAGCGAATCGAGCCTGGCGAGGCTGATTATGTGTGGTACACGGCGGCGATGCCGGAGCAGGATTATTGTGCGCAGCTGCGGCATTGATACTGAAAAAGCACAGGCAAAAAAAGACCCGGCAAATTGCCGGGTCAATAACCGTGATTAGCCTGATGAGGAGATAATCTGAGAGTCCGAACCAGGGGCTCTTAGCTTATCCAACCAGTCTCGCGACCAGTTGTGATAATCATAACAATTCTCATTTAGCCGTCAATCCCTTTACCCCGATTATTTTGGTTTTTTTTGCGTAGGGTTTTTCGCGTCCAATTGTTGATTGAGTGCTTCCTTGCGTTCGAGCGGCAAATCGTTCCAGTGCATGTCCAGCAGGGCGCCTTCAATGGCATACAACAGCACCTTCGATGCACGGAACCCTCGTGTCTTCACGGCCTGGTACGCACCCACCGCGCCCAGGCGGCGCAAATCCGATGCACTGTGGATGCCGGCTGCATGCAGCCACTGCGCAGAAGTCTTGCCAAGGTTCTTCAGATGCTGCAATTCATCGTTCATCGAGCCTCCTTGCGATGGCTGAACGGGAATGGGGGATAAATCGCGAGCAGGTCTGAGAGGAGTGTAGCGGGCGTTGGGAAATATGCGGCTTTTTGCCATCGGGTGATGAGCGGCCTGTGCCTGCCCCTTCGCGGGCAGGCACGGGAAGATGACGAACTTACAGGCCAGGCAACCGCTGGCGAATCTGCTCGATCACTTGATCCATGCTGCCGGCAGCCTGGGTATCGACGCGGGTGCTGTGCACCAGCTCCTGCGCATCCAGCGCCTCACGGCTGGCCTGCTGGGCCTTGATCACCTCCAGCGTGGCATCCGAGGGGTCGCTGTTTTCAGCCTGGCGCTGCTCCAGCCAACTGGCGATGACCGCCTCTGGCGCGTGGCAGTCGAGGATGAGGAACGGCACGCCGGTCTGGCTGGCAACCTCTGCCGCAGCCTGGCGTTGCTCACGCTTGAGGTAGGTGGCGTCCAGCACCACCGGGAAACCGGCGCGCAGCACGGTCGCTGCCACCTCGTGCAGGCGCTGATAGGTCGCTGCGCTGGCCTCCTGGTCGTATATGCCCGTACTCAGCTGGCCGGCATCAGCCTGCTGCTGTTCGCCGAACAGGCGCTTGCGCTCTACGTCCGAACGCACGCGCACTGCACCCAAGGCCTCGACCAGGCGCATGGCCACGTGACTTTTGCCCACCGCCGAAACACCATGGGTGATGGCCAGCAGGCGCGACGGGATGGCGCTGTAGCTTTCGGCCAGGTTGGCGTAGTTGCGGTAGGTGCGCAGGGTGGTGGCACGCTGCACGCCATCAGCGTCGGCCGGCATGCTGAACAGTGCGACCTTGGCCCGCACCAGCGCGCGGTAGGCTTTGTAGAAGTTGAGCAGTTCCAGGCCTTCGTAATCCCCCGTCAGTTCCAGGTACTGGCTGATGAAGCGCCGGGCCAGGCATTTCAGGCCGCGGTCTTCCAGGTCCATGGCCAGGAAGGCGGTGTCGGCGTAGACGTCGGTCAGTCGGAAAGGCTCGTTGAATTCGATGCAATCGAAGATCACCACCTTGCCATCGATCAAGGTGGCGTTGCCCAGGTGAATGTCACCGTGGCACTCACGGATGAAGCCATTGGCCTTGCGCTTTTCCAGCAGCCCTTGCAGGCGCTCGAAGCTGCTGCGGGCCCAGGCCTGCAGGGCGTCAAGTTGCTGCAGATCGGCTTTGTCGCTGAGGAATGGGCGAATTTGCTCGAAGTTCTGCTCCACCGGGGCCATCACGCTCTCTGGCGTGCCCAGCGGGTGCTCCATCGGCACACGCGGAGCCTGAAGGTGAAAATCGGCAATCTGCCGGGCCATCTGGTCGATGTGCGTGGCGTTCAGTTCGCCATTGGCCTGCAGGGTGTTGAGCATCTGCCCTTGGGGGAACTGGCGCATCTTCAGCGCGTACTCGATGGCTACGCCTTCGCCACCGATCTGCGGTGCGTCGACGCTACCGGTGATGGGCAACACTTCCAGGTACAGGCCTTCGGTCAGGCGTTGGTTCAGGCGCAATTCTTCGTTACAGAAATGCTGGCGCTGGTCCAGTCCGGTGAAGTCCAGGAAGCCGAAATTCATCGGTTTCTTGATCTTGTAGGCGTATTCGCCAGTGAGCAGGACCCAGGAGATATGCGTCTCGATGAGCTGAAACCCCTCCACGGGGTGAGGGTACAGGGCAGGGTTCTGCAACGCAGTAATAAGAGCTTGGCTCACGGCAAATCCTTCCGGGGCAAGGGAATTCGAATGCGCCATTATGGTCAATGGTGCCGTCCCTGCCTACCGCCGGGCCGTCTGCCCAGCCTTTATAAAGTGCGTATAATCCGCCGCCATGACCCGAACCCGAAATTCCCGCCCCCCTCAGAAACGCCCGACCGGCCGCTCCCGCGCCTGGCTGGGCTGGGCTTTGAAGCTCAGCCTGGTTGGCCTGGTGATCGTCGCTGGCTTCGCGGTTTACCTCGATGCCGTCGTCCAGGAAAAGTTCTCCGGCAAGCGCTGGACCATCCCGGCCAAAGTGTATGCCCGACCGCTGGAGCTGTTCACCGGCCAGAAGTTGAGCAAGAACGACTTCCTCACCGAGCTCGATGCGCTCGGCTACCGTCGCGAAAGCGCGGCCAACGGGCCGGGCGCTGCGTCCGTCAGCGGCAATACCGTCGACCTCAATACCCGTGGCTTCCAGTTCTACGAGGGCATGGAGCCGGCGCAGTTCGTCCGTGTACGCTTCTCTGGCGATTACGTTGCGGGCCTTTCCGGTGCCAACGGCAAGGCGCTTGACGTGGTGCGGCTGGAGCCGCTGATGATCGGCGGCATCTATCCGAAAAATCTCGAAGACCGCATCCTGATCAAGATCGATCAGGTACCCAAATATCTGCTCGAAACCTTGGTGGCCACGGAAGACCGCGAGTTCTACAGTCACTTCGGCGTGTCGCCAAAGTCCATCGTCCGGGCCATGTGGGTCAACACGTCGTCCGGCTCGATGCGCCAGGGTGGCAGTACCCTGACCCAGCAGTTGGTGAAGAACTTCTACCTCAGCAGCGAGCGCAGCCTCAGCCGCAAGCTGACCGAGGCGATGATGGCGGTCCTGCTCGAACTGCACTACGACAAGCGCGAAATCCTTGAGGCTTACCTCAACGAGGTGTTCGTCGGCCAGGACGGTCAACGCGCGGTGCACGGCTTTGGTCTGGCGAGTCAGTTCTTCTTCAGCCAGCCGCTGTCCGAGCTGAAACTGCATCAGATCGCCCTGCTGGTGGGCATGGTCAAAGGCCCGTCCTACTACAACCCGCGGCGTCACCCCGAGCGTGCCTTGGCTCGCCGCAACCTGGTGCTCGACCTGGTGGCCGAGCAGGGCGTGGCCAGCCAGGCAGAAGTCGATGCGGCGAAGAAAATGCCGCTGGGCGTGACCAAGCGTGGCAGCCTGGCCGACAGCTCGTTCCCTGCCTTCCTCGACCTGGTCAAGCGACAGTTGCGCCAGGATTACCGCGACGAAGACTTGACCGAAGAAGGCCTGCGCATCTTTACCAGCTTCGACCCTATCCTGCAGATGAAGGCCGAAACCTCGATGAGCGAGACCTTCAAGCGCCTGGCGGGCCGCAAGGGGGCAGACGATGTGGAAGCGGCGATGGTCGTAACCAACCCTGAGACCGGTGAAGTACAGGCGCTGATCGGTAGCCGTCAGGCAGGTTTTGCCGGCTTCAACCGGGCCATCGATGCTGTACGGCCGATCGGCTCCCTGGTCAAACCGTCGGTATACCTGACTGCGCTGGAGCAGCCGAGCAAGTACACCCTGACCAGTTGGGTGCAGGACGAGCCATTTTCGGTCAAAGGGGCTGACGGCCAGGTCTGGCGCCCGCAAAACTATGACCGCCGCCCGCATGGCACGATCTACCTGTACCAGGGGCTGGCCAACTCTTACAACCTGTCGACCGCCAAGCTCGGCCTGGAAGTGGGTGTGCCGAACGTGATCAAGACCATTGGTCGCTTGGGCGTGAATGTCGACTGGCCAGCGTTCCCGGCCATGTTGCTGGGGGCGGGTGGCATGTCGCCGATGCAGGTCGCAACCATGTACCAGACCATCGCCAACGGCGGCTTCAACACGCCGATGCGCGGTATCCGCAGCGTGCTCACCGCCGAGGGCGAGCCGCTCAAGCGCTACCCGTTCCAGATCCAGCAAACCTTCGACCCGGGTGCCATTTACCTGGTGCAGAACGCCATGCAGCGTGTAATGCGCGAAGGTACAGGGCGTTCGGTGTACAACACCTTGCCACGCTCGCTGACCCTGGCGGGCAAGACCGGTACCAGTAACGACTCGCGTGACAGCTGGTTCTCCGGCTTCAGTCAGGATCTGCTGGCCGTGGTGTGGATGGGCCGTGACGATAACGGCAAGACACCGTTTACCGGCGCCACCGGCGCCTTGCAGGTGTGGACCAGCTTCATGAAGAAGGCCGACCCGCTGCCGCTGGATATGCCGCAACCTGACAACGTGGTGCAGGCCTGGATCGACCCCTACAGTGGCCATGGGTCTGATGCCAGCTGTCCGGGAGCGGTGCAGATGCCGTATATTCGCGGGAGTGAGCCGCCGGCCGGCGCAACCTGTGGCGGCGAGCAGGACCCAGTCGAATCGGTCATGGACTGGGTCAAGGGCTGGATGAATTAAGCACAGGCTGCATTGATGAGGTGTGACGTGAACAAGTGGCTGTTTCCTGCCGTGACGGCGTTGGCTGTGCTCCAGGGGTGCTCCAGCGTCCCGCGTGGCAATATTCCGGTGGTCGACTCGAGCACCCGCGTGTCCAACAGCGAACGCGTGACGGCCAACCGCTCGGCGGGTGGCTATAACACCGGCACCGCCCAGGCGCAGACGCTGCCGGAGGATTCCGGTGTCACCGTGATGATCCCGCAGGGCGCAGGCGCATCGGGCATCCAGACATTCCCGGCGGGCAATGGCGCTGCGCCGATCAGTACCTCGCCGATCACCCCGGGGCCGATCAGTACAGGACCTGTCAGTTCGGCGCCGATGACCACCAATCCAAACCCGATTGCCGATGAACCCTTCGACATTGCCGCGATGAACAGCACCCCGCAAAGTGCCAGTGCGCCAACCGGTATTCCGCGCAGCACCGCCACCGGTGGCCTGTCGGCCGACGAGCAGCTGGACGGTCCTGTGCTGGCACTGCTGACCACTGCGAAGACGCAGCAGGGCAGTGGCGACTTCAACGGTGCCGCCTCGAGCCTGGAGCGTGCCCAGCGCATTGCTCCGCGTGAGCCGCAGGTGCTGTATCGCCTGGCCCAGGTGCGCCTCTCGCAAGGTGATGCGGCGCAGGCCGAGCAGTTGGCGCGCCGCGCCCTGACCTACGCCAACGGCCGCCCAAGCCTGCAGGCAGAGCTTTGGAACACGATCGCCCAGGCCCGTGAAAAGCAGGGTGACAGCGCCGGCGCTGCGCTGGCCCGGCAAAAGGCGCGGGTCAATTCGTGATGATCGAGCAACGCGTGCTGGATATTGCCGACCACCTGCTCTTGATCGAGCGTGAGCTGCAGGTGCAAGGCTGGTGGGATGACGAGCCGCCAAGCGACGAGGCACTGGCCAGTACGGTGCCGTTCGCCGTGGATACCCTCAGTTTTGAGCAGTGGCTGCAATGGATCTTCCTGCCACGCATGAAGATCATCATCGAGCTGGGCCACCCGCTGCCCAACGCATCGAGCATCCTTGTCATGGCCGAAACCGTGTTTACCGACCGGCCGGAGCAAAGTCGTGAGCTACGCCGCCTGTTGGCAGCTTTTGACCAATTGATCGCTCCTTCCGCCTGATTTCTTCAGTTTTTCCGTCAAGGGCCGCAGATTGTGGCCCTTTTTTTTGGAAATCTTCTTAATTCTGCTGCTGAAGCGATTTTTAGTGGTGGCAGGAATTCATCTTGGGGAAAAATTGGCAATAATTTTTCTTGACTTGTTGGCGCCGAATCACAAGAATCCAACTTCCGCTGTAGAGGGACTGCCAGAAGCAGACCCGCTAAGCAGATCATGAGGTGCACACCCGCGCCGACCTGTTACACCCCGCAACGCGTTACCTCGCGCTGGGTGGGAAACCCCCGCAACACTCTGGGGATTTCCCAATACTTGCTCAGTCAGTGCTGACGTTCGCTCATGCTCTGCTTGGCAGTAAACCTATTAAGACCCGTCCAGTGAGGGCGGTATTCTGGCGTTTTAGAGGTGAACAACGTGGAGCTTTTATCTGGCGCTGAGATGGTCGTCCGCTTTTTGCGTGACGAAGGCGTTAAGCACATCTACGGGTACCCTGGTGGTGCTCTCCTGCATGTTTACGACGCTTTGTTCAAAGAACCGGAAGTGGAACACATCCTGGTTCGTCACGAGCAGGCGGCCACCCATATGGCGGACGGCTACGCTCGCGCCACCGGCAAGGCCGGTGTGGTGCTGGTAACCTCCGGTCCTGGCGCGACCAATGCCATTACCGGTATTGCCACCGCCTACATGGACTCGATTCCGATGGTCATCCTGTCCGGCCAGGTGCCTAGCACCATGGTGGGCACCGATGCCTTCCAGGAAACTGACATGATCGGTATCTCGCGGCCGATCGTGAAGCACAGCTTCATGATCAAGAATCCGACCGAGATCCCTGAAGTTCTGAAAAAAGCTTTCTACCTGGCGCAATCCGGTCGTCCAGGTCCAGTCGTGGTCGACATTCCAAAAGATATGACCAACCCGGCTGAGAAGTTCGAATACGTCTACCCGAAAAAGGTCAAGCTGCGCTCCTACAGCCCGGCGGTCCGCGGTCACTCCGGCCAGATCCGCAAGGCTGCCGAGATGCTTCTGGCGGCCAAGCGCCCGGTCGTCTACTCCGGTGGCGGTGTGATCCTCGGCGGTGGCTCCGAAGCCCTGACTGAAATTGCCAAGTCGCTGAACCTGCCGGTCACCAATACCCTGATGGGGTTGGGTGGCTTCCCGGGTACCGACCGCCAGTTCCTCGGCATGCTTGGCATGCATGGCAGCTACACCGCCAACATGGCCATGCACAATGCCGACGTCATTTTTGCCGTCGGTGCGCGTTTCGACGACCGCGTTGTAAACGGTCCGGCCAAGTTCTGCCCGAACGCCAAGATCATCCACATCGACATCGACCCGGCGTCTATCTCGAAGATGATCAAGGCCGACGTGCCAATCGTCGGTCCGGTCGACAGCGTGCTCAGCGAAATGCTCGGCATCCTCAAGGAAATTGGCGAGCAGCCTGACAAGGCTTCGCTGGATGCCTGGTGGAAGCAGATTGACGAATGGCGTGGCAATGGCGAGTTGTTCCCTTACGACAAGGGCGATGGCAACGTCATCAAACCGCAAAAAGTCATCGAGACACTGTGCGAAGTGACCAATGGCGATGCCTTCGTCACTTCCGACGTGGGCCAGCATCAGATGTTTGCCGCGCAGTACTACCGCTTCAACAAGCCAAACCGCTGGATCAACTCCGGTGGCCTGGGCACCATGGGCTTCGGCTTCCCGGCGGCGATGGGCGTCAAGCTCAACTTCCCGGATCAGGACGTGGCCTGTGTGACCGGCGAAGGCAGCATCCAGATGAACATCCAGGAGCTGTCTACCTGCATGCAATACGGCCTGCCGGTGAAGATCGTCAACCTCAACAACGGTGTGTTGGGCATGGTCCGTCAATGGCAGGACATGGCCTACAACGGTCGTCACTCGCACTCGTACGTCGAGTCGCTGCCTGACTTCATCAAGCTGGCTGAGGCCTATGGCCATGTGGGTATCCGCATCACCAGCCTGAAGGACCTCAAGCCGAAGCTGGAAGAAGCGTTTGCGATGAAGGACCGTCTGGTGTTCATCGACATCGCGGTTGACCGCAGTGAGCACGTCTATCCGATGCAGATCAAGGATGGCTCGATGCGTGACATGTGGCTGAGCAAGACGGAGCGTACCTGATATGCGGCACATCATTTCCCTGCTGCTGGAAAACGAACCAGGTGCGTTGTCCCGCGTGGTCGGCCTGTTCTCCCAGCGCAACTACAACATTGAAAGCCTGACTGTAGCGCCAACCGAAGACCCGACCCTGTCGCGTCTGACGCTGACCACCGTTGGCCATGACGAAGTGATCGAACAGATCACCAAGAACCTGAACAAGCTGGTCGAAGTGGTCAAGCTTGTCGACCTGTCGGAAAGCGCTCACATCGAGCGTGAACTGATGCTGGTCAAGGTCAAGGCCACCGGTGCCCAGCGTGCCGAGATCAAGCGCACCACGGATATCTTCCGTGGCCAGATCGTCGACGTGACCGCCAGCGTGTACACCGTGCAGCTGAGCGGTACCAGCGACAAACTGGACAGCTTCATCCAGGCGATCGGCACTGCATCGATTCTGGAAACCGTGCGCAGCGGCGTTACCGGCATTGCCCGTGGCGACAAAGTGCTCAGCATCTAAATCCAAAAAATTAGCGATGGCTCCGCAGGGGCCGAGATATAACCAGGGGTATTTTCATGAAAGTTTTCTACGATAAAGACTGCGACCTTTCCATCATCCAGGGTAAGAAAGTCGCCATCATCGGTTACGGCTCCCAGGGCCACGCTCAGGCGTGCAACCTGAAAGACTCCGGTGTAGACGTTACCGTCGGTCTGCGTAAAGGTTCGGCTACCGTTGCCAAGGCTGAAGCCCACGGCCTGAAAGTTGCCGATGTTGCTACCGCTGTCGCTGCGGCTGACCTGGTCATGATCCTGACCCCGGACGAGTTCCAGGGTGCTCTGTACAAGAACGAAATCGAGCCGAACATCAAGAAGGGCGCTACCCTGGCCTTCTCTCACGGTTTCTCGATCCACTACAACCAGGTTGTTCCGCGTGCCGACCTCGACGTGATCATGATCGCGCCGAAAGCCCCGGGCCACACCGTTCGCTCCGAGTTCGTCAAAGGCGGCGGCATCCCTGACCTGATCGCTATCTACCAGGACGCTTCCGGCAACGCCAAGAACGTCGCACTGTCCTACGCTTCGGGCGTGGGTGGTGGCCGTACCGGTATCATCGAAACCACCTTCAAGGACGAAACTGAAACCGACCTGTTCGGTGAGCAGGCTGTTCTGTGTGGCGGTACCGTCGAGCTGGTCAAAGCCGGTTTCGAAACCCTGGTCGAAGCTGGCTACGCGCCGGAAATGGCCTACTTCGAGTGCCTGCACGAACTGAAACTGATCGTAGACCTCATGTACGAAGGCGGCATCGCCAACATGAACTACTCGATCTCCAACAACGCCGAATACGGTGAGTACGTCACTGGCCCGGAAGTCATCAACGAAGAATCCCGCAAGGCCATGCGCAATGCCCTGAAGCGCATCCAGGACGGCGAGTACGCGAAGATGTTCATCTCCGAAGGTGCTACCAACTACCCATCGATGACCGCCAAGCGCCGCAACAACGCCGCTCACGGCATCGAAATCATCGGCGAGCAGCTGCGCTCGATGATGCCGTGGATCTCGGCTAACAAAATCGTCGACAAGACCAAGAACTAAGTCTTATCGAAAGATGAAAAACGCGGCTTCGGCCGCGTTTTTTCGTTCTGGCATCCAGCTTCTGGTATAAAGCAGACCAGTGGCTCGCTGTCAGAACCTGTTTCGCGGGCCCGTGTCGAACATTTTCCATCCTGTTGCAAGGTACCCTCCATGAGCGAACGTCCCGAAGAGCCGAACAAGCCCTCCGACGCCGAAAGCCTGCTACCTGTCGATGAGCACGTTGAAGAAGGGCATGACGCCGAAGGCCGCAAGGTGCGCCACCGCGGCATCTACCTGCTGCCCAACCTGTTTACCACCGCCAACCTGTTTGCCGGTTTCTATTCCATCATCAGCTCGATGAGCGCACAGAGCGCCCTGAGTGCCGGCGACCCGCGCGAGGCGAGCAAGTACTTCGCTTTTGCCGCTATCGCCATCTTCGTGGCCATGGTGCTCGATGGCCTGGACGGCCGCGTTGCGCGCATGACCAATACCCAGAGTGCCTTCGGTGCCGAGTATGACTCGCTGTCGGATATGGTCGCCTTTGGTGTGGCCCCGGCTTTGCTGGCCTTCGGTTGGGCGCTGGGTGACATGGGCAAGGTCGGCTGGATGGTTGCCTTCATCTATGTGGCCGGTGCCGCGTTGCGCCTGGCGCGCTTCAATACCCAGGTCGGTACCGCCGACAAGCGCTACTTCATCGGCCTGGCCAGCCCGGCTGCCGCAGGTGTGGTGGCGGGCACCGTATGGGCGTTCAGCGACTACGGCATCCAGGGCTCCAAGCTGTCGTTCCTGGTCGCGCTGCTGGTGGCTGCTGCTGGCATGCTGATGGTCAGCAACATCAAGTACAACAGTTTCAAGGAACTGGACCTCAAGGGGCGCGTCCCGTTCGTGGCAATCCTGGCGGTGGTGTTGGTGTTTGCCGTCGTGTTCAGCGACCCGCCGCGTATCCTGCTGTTGATCTTCCTCGCCTATGCAGCATCGGGGCCGATCCAGTTCCTGCTGAAGGCACGCCGTCGCAAAGCGTGAGAATCACTTAACGCTGGAATAACCTCACGGCTCCATAGTCTTACTGGTACATCCGTTACTCAGTGCTATGGAGCCGTTCATGCTTATCAAGCTTCCCAGGTCTTCCGAGTGCAAGGCGTCGGAGATCACCCCCGAAGGCATTTACCTTTCCCGTCGTACCCTGCTGGGTGGCTCATTGGCTGGCTTGGCGCTAGGCGCATTGCCGGGCGGGGTGGGCGCGGCGCAAGGGTCGCGTTATGCCGATGTGCAGGCTGGAGCCGCGCCGGCCTGGTTCACTGACAAGCTCGCGGCCACGCGCTGGCAAGCGGTGACGGTGAAGGACGAGGCGATTACGCCGTTCAAGGATGCCACTCACTACAACAACTTCTACGAGTTCGGGCCCGACAAGGGCGACCCGGCGGCCAATGGCGACAGCCTGAAGACCGAACCGTGGTCCATTGTGGTGGATGGTGAAGTGGGCAAGCCCGGACGCTATGCACTGGAGGACTTCGTCAAACCCTATCAGCTTGAGGAGCGGATCTATCGGCTGCGCTGCGTAGAGGCGTGGTCGATGGTCATTCCGTGGCTGGGGTTCCCTTTGGCTCAGGTGCTCAAGCAGGTCGAGCCGACTTCCAGTGCGCGTTATGTGCGTTTCGAAACGCTGAAGGATCCGCAGCATATGCCGGGGCAACGTTCTGGCTTCGCCTTGATCGACTGGCCTTATAGAGAAGGGTTGCGCCTGGATGAGGCGATGCACCCGCTGGCAATTCTCGCAGTGGGTATGTACGGCCGGGAACTGCCCAACCAAAACGGTGCGCCGTTGCGTTTGGTGGTGCCTTGGAAGTATGGCTTCAAGAGCATCAAGTCGATTGTGCGCATCAGCCTGGTCGCGGAGCAGCCCGGCACTACCTGGGAAGGGCTGGCGCCGGATGAATATGGTTTCTATGCCAATGTGAACCCGACAGTCGACCACCCGCGCTGGAGCCAGGCGCGCGAACGTCGTTTGCCCAGCGGGTTGTTCAGCCCCAACGTGCGGGAGACACAGATGTTCAATGGCTATGCCGATGAAGTGGCGTCGCTGTATACCGGGCTCGATCTGCGGAAGAACTACTGATGCGTTACCCCTGGTTTCGCTTGGCCATCTTTGTCGTAGGCTGCCTGTTCCCGGTGTGGTGGCTATATGAAGCGGCGATGAACCTGCTGGGGCCTGATCCCGGGAAGATCATGATGGATCGTCTTGGGCTTGGGGCGCTTACCTTCCTGTTGGTGACCTTGAGCATGACGCCACTGCAGAAGCTGACGGGCTGGTCTGGCTGGATCGTGGTTCGCCGGCAGCTGGGGTTATGGGTGTTCGCCTATATAGTGCTGCATATTCTGGCCTACCTGTTTTTTATTCTAGGGCTGGATTGGGGGCAGTTGGCGGTGGAGTTGCGCAAGCGCCCCTACATTATTGTGGGGGCGCTGGGGTTCCTGGGGTTGCTGGCGCTGGCGGTCACCTCGAACCGGTACAGCCAACGGCGGCTGGGCGCGCGGTGGAGGAAGCTGCACAGGTTGGTGTACGCGGTGCTTGGGTTGGGCTTGCTGCATTTCCTGTGGATCGTGCGTTCCGACCTTCGGGAATGGGCGATCTATGCGTTTATTGGGGCTGTGTTGATGGTATTGCGGATACCTGCTGTTGCGCGGGCTCTTCCCAGGGTTGCCAGGAAGCAGGGTAGGGCGGTTTGAGAGAGGGATGGGGGCTGCCAAGGGCCTGTCTTGAGATAGCAATGGCTGTGGGAGGGTGCCCGCCTTTGTTTCTCTGGCGCCTGCGAGATCGGGCGCCGCGCGCGTCCGGCTTGAGACATTCACCGCCTATGAGACCGAGCGCCGCGCGGGCGGCGCTCGGTCTCACAGGCGCTGAAACTGTCGTGGCAAACACTTGGCAGCTCCGATACGGTCTTTTCCCCTTATATTTCACTTTCTTGAAATTAAAGGTTGACGCCCTCTCGAATCCCCTTATAATGCGCCCCACTTCCAGCGACATCGGAACGAAAAACTC
>NZ_JAECZP010000017.1:0-126507 GCF_019691255.1 Pseudomonas sp. USTB-Z | reverse complement strand
GACCCGTCTTGAGCGCCTGGGCTTCTTCAAGGAAGTCAACGTCGAGACCCCGCAGGTGCCTGGCACCGACGACCAGGTCGACGTCAACTACAGCGTCGAAGAGCAGGCCTCCGGCTCGATCACCGCCAGCGTCGGTTTCGCCCAGAGCGCCGGCCTGATCCTGGGGGGGTCGATCAGCCAGAGCAACTTCCTCGGTACCGGTAACAAGGTATCCATCGGCCTGACCCGTTCGGAATACCAGACCCGTTACAACTTCGGCTTCGTTGATCCCTACTTCACCGCCGATGGCGTCAGCCTGGGCTACAACGCCTTCTACCGCAGCACCGATTACGACGACCTCGACGTCGACGTTGCCAGCTATGCGGTGGACAGCTACGGTGCCGGCGTCAGCCTGGGCTACCCGATCAGCGAAACCTCGCGCCTGACCTACGGCCTGAGCGTGCAGCAGGACAAGATCAAGACCGGCAAGTACACCGTTGACGAGATCTTCGACTTCCTCGAGCAGGAAGGTGACAACTTCCTGAACTTCAAGGCCTCGATCGGCTGGTCCGAGTCGACCCTGAACAAAGGCGTACTGGCCACCCGTGGTCACTCGCAAAGCCTGACCCTGGAGTCCACCGTTCCGGGCAGCGACCTGTCGTTCTTCAAGCTTGACTACCGTGGCCAGCTGTTCAAGCCGATCACCAGCGACTACACCCTGCGCCTGCATACCGAGCTGGGCTATGGTGATGGGTACGGCAGCACCTCCGGCCTGCCGTTCTACGAGAACTATTTCGCGGGTGGTTTCAACTCCGTCCGTGGCTTCAAGGACAGCAGCCTGGGCCCGCGCAGTACCCCGAGCATCGGTGAGGCCGCAGGTGGCAAGCCAGGCACCATCGCTGACCCGGATCAGGATCCGTTGCCGTTTGGTGGTAACGTGCTGGTGCAAGGCGGTGCCGAGCTGCTGTTCCCGCTGCCGTTCGTCAAGGACCAGCGTTCACTGCGCACTTCCGTGTTCTGGGACGTGGGTAACGTGTTCGACACCAATTGCGGCAACAAACCTGATTGCGAGAAGGTCGGGTTCTCGGGCATGGCCAGTTCGGTCGGCCTGGGCGTGACCTGGATTACCGCACTGGGCCCGTTGAGCTTCAGCCTGGCAATGCCGGTCAAGAAGCCGGACGATGCCGATACCCAGGTGTTCCAATTCTCTCTGGGCCAGACCTTCTAAGGTCGGCCCTTGCTTAATGACAACGGTTTATCCAGGAGTGCATCGTGCGTAAATTGGCTCAATTGGCCGTAGTGGCCGCGGCGCTGGTCGCCACCCCGGCTTTCGCCGAAATGAAGGTTGCCGTCCTGAACTACCAGATGGCCCTGCTCGAGTCGGATGCCGCCAAGAAGTATGCGGTTGATGCCGAGAAGAAATTCGGTCCGCAACTGACCAAGCTGAAAAGCCTGGAAAGCAGTGCCAAGGGCATCCAGGACCGCCTGATCAAGGGCGGCGACAAGATGCAGCAGCAGGAGCGTGAGCGCCTGGAACTCGAGTTCAAGCAAAAGGCCCGCGATTTTCAGTTCCAGTCCAAGGAACTGAACGAAGCCAAGGCCGTTGCCGACCGCGATATGCTCAAGCAACTGAAGCCGAAGCTTGATGGTGCTGTCGAGGAAGTGATCAAAAAGGGCGGCTACGACCTGGTCCTCGAGCGTGGTGCGGTCATCGATGTCAAACCTCAGTACGACATCACCCGCCAAGTCATCGAGCGCATGAACCAAGCCCGTTGATATGAGTGTGACCATGACGCTAGGCCAGCTGGCCGAGGTGCTCGGAGCTACCCTCAAGGGGCCCGAGGCGCTGCAGATTACCGGGCTGGCCACCTTGCAAGAGGCTGGTCCGACGCAGTTGAGCTTCCTCGCCAACCCGCAGTACCGCAAGTACCTGGACAACAGCCAGGCCGGCGCGGTGCTGCTCAAGGCTGCGGATGCCGAAGGCTTTGCCGGCAATACCCTGGTCGTTGCGGACCCGTACCTGGCTTACGCGCGGATTTCCCACCTGTTCGATCCCAAACCCAAGGCTGAGGCGGGAATACATCCCAGCGCCGTGGTGGCGGAAGATGCCCAGGTGGACGCCAGCGCCAGCATCGGGCCGTTCGCGGTCATCGAAAGTGGTGCGCGCATCGGCGCCAACGTCAGCATCGGCGCACACTGCTTCATCGGTGCCCGCTGTGTGGTCGGTGAAGGTGGTTGGCTGGCACCGCGGGTCACGCTGTATCACGACGTGACCATCGGTAAGCGTGTGGTCATCCAGTCGGGTGCCGTGATCGGCGGTGAGGGCTTCGGCTTTGCCAACGAGAAGGGTATCTGGCGCAAGATTGCACAGATCGGCGGCGTCACCATTGGTGATGACGTTGAGATCGGTGTCAATACGGCTGTCGACCGTGGCGCGCTGTCCGATACCCGGATCGGCGACGGGGTCAAGCTGGATAACCAGATCCAGATCGCTCACAACGTGCAGATCGGTGATCACACTGCCATGGCCGCTTGCGTCGGAATCTCCGGCAGCACGCGCATCGGCAAGCACTGCATGCTGGCCGGTGGTGTGGGGCTGGTTGGGCATATTGATATTTGCGATAACGTTTTCGTTTCCGGAATGACCATGGTTACCCGTTCGATCACTGAACCGGGTTCCTATTCTTCCGGCACTGCCATGCAGCCGCTGGCTGACTGGCGCAAGAGCGCCGCGCGTATCCGCCACCTGGACGACATGGCCAAGCGTCTCCAGCAGCTGGAAAAACGCGTCGATACCGTGACCTCAGGTGGCCTGCCGACATCAGAAGGCTGATACCATTCCCTGAGCAAGAGTGAACAGTCGCTAGCTGGCTCCTCTTTGGATTGCAAAAGGAGCGTGTGGTCAGCACCTGCGCTCCCTATTCTTATTACAGGCTTCCCCACCGAAATGATGGACATCAACGAGATTCGCGAATACCTGCCTCACCGCTACCCGTTTCTGCTGGTAGACCGTGTGACGGATCTGGACTTCGAGGCCCAGAGCATTCGTGCCTACAAGAATGTCAGCATCAACGAGCCGTTTTTCAATGGCCACTTCCCGGCACACCCGATCATGCCGGGTGTCCTGATCATCGAAGCCATGGCCCAGGCGGCCGGCATCCTTGGTTTCAAGATGCTCGATGCCAAGCCGGCCGATGGCACCCTGTACTACTTCGTCGGTTCCGACAAACTGCGTTTCCGTCAGCCGGTTCTGCCGGGCGACCAGCTTGTGCTGGAGGCCAAGTTCCTCAGCCGTAAAAGCATGATCTGGAAGTTCGAGTGCCGCGCCCTTGTCGATGGCAAGCCGGTCTGCTCGGCAGAAATCACCTGCGCGGAACGCTCCCTATGAATTCGATTGATCCTCGGGCCATTATCGATCCGTCGGCCAAGCTGGCCGACGGCGTCGAGGTCGGCCCTTGGTCGATCGTTGGCCCTGATGTCGAAATCGGGGAGGGCACCGTCATCGGCCCGCATGTTGTGCTCAAAGGCCCGACCCGCATCGGCAAGCACAACCGTATCTTTCAGTTTTCCTCGATCGGTGAAGACACCCCGGACCTTAAGTACAAGGGTGAGCCGACGCGCCTGGTGATCGGTGATCACAATGTGATTCGCGAAGGGGTGACCATCCACCGCGGTACTGTTCAGGACCGCGCGGAAACCACCGTGGGTGACCATAACCTGATTATGGCCTATGCCCACATTGGCCACGACAGTGTCATCGGCAACCACTGCATCCTGGTCAACAACACGGCGTTGGCAGGTCATGTACATGTGGGTGACTGGGCGATCCTGTCCGGTTACACCCTGGTTCACCAGTACTGCCATATTGGCGCCCACGCGTTTTCCGGCATGGGCACGGCCATTGGCAAGGACGTTCCGGCCTTCGTTACCGTGTTCGGCAGCCCCGCCGAAGCCCGCAGCATGAACTTCGAGGGCATGCGCCGCCGCGGTTTCAGCGACGAGGTGATCCATGTGCTGCGTCGTTGCTACAAGATTGTCTACCGTCAGGGCCTGACCGTCGAAGACGCGCTCAAGGAGCTGGCCGAACCGGCCACGCAACACCCTGAGGTCGAGCTGTTCCGTCAGTCGATCCTGAGCTCCGCTCGCGGCATTACGCGCTGATATGGCCCAGCTTTGCGTAGCGCTGGTCGCGGGTGAGGCCAGTGGCGATATTCTTGGTTCAGGCTTGATGCGTGCCCTCAAGGCACGCCACCCCGACGTGCGGTTCATCGGGGTTGGCGGCCCCTTGATGGAAGCTGAGGGCCTGCAATCCTATTTCCCCATGGAGCGTCTGGCCGTCATGGGGCTGGTCGAGGTACTCGGGCGCCTGCGCGAGCTGCTCAAGCGCCGCAAGTTGCTGATCCAGACCCTGATCGAAGAAAAGCCCGACGTATTCATCGGCATCGACGCCCCTGACTTCACCCTCAACATCGAGCTGAAGCTGCGCCAGGCCGGAATCAAGACCGTGCACTATGTCAGCCCGTCAGTGTGGGCCTGGCGGCAGAAGCGCGTGCTGAAGATTCGCGAAGGCTGCGACCTGATGCTGACGCTGCTGCCGTTCGAGGCGCGGTTCTACGAAGAGCAGGGTGTGCCAGTGCGTTTTGTTGGCCACCCGCTGGCAGACACCATCCCGCTTGAAGCCGACCGCCCGGCCGCGCGCGCCGCGCTGGGCCTGGGCGAGGGGCCGGTGGTGGCATTGATGCCGGGCAGTCGGGGCGGCGAAGTAGGGCGCCTGGGCGCATTGTTCCTCGACGCCGCCGAGCGCCTTTGCCAACAAGTGCCGGGTGTGCGCTTCGTGTTGCCCTGCGCCAACGCCACGCGGCGCGCCCAGATCGAACAGATGCTTGAAGGGCGCCAACTGCCGCTGACCCTGCTCGATGGCCAGTCGCACCAGGCCTTGGCAGCCTGTGACGCGGTGCTGATCGCCTCGGGTACCGCCACCCTCGAGGCGCTGCTGTACAAGCGGCCGATGGTGGTGGCGTACCGCCTGGCGCCCTTGACCTTCTGGATTCTCAAGCGTCTGGTGAAAAGCCCTTACGTGTCATTGCCGAACCTGCTGGCCCAGCGAGAGCTGGTGCCCGAGCTGCTGCAGGACGACGCGACCAGCGAAGCGCTGGCCAACACCCTGGCGCCGCTGGTGCGCGATGGAAGCCAGCAGACCGAACGTTTCGACGAAATTCACCGCACCCTGCGCCGTGACGCCTCCAATCAGGCGGCCGAGGCGGTACTGGCCCTGCTCAAGGACCGCTGACATGCAAATTGGACTGGACTTCAACCTGGTAGAAGACCTGGTCGCCGGCGTTGACGAAGTGGGCCGTGGCCCGCTGTGTGGCGCGGTGGTAACGGCGGCGGTGATTCTTGATCCCGCGCGGCCGATTCTCGGCCTGAACGATTCGAAGAAACTCACCGAAGCCAGGCGTGAGGCGCTGTTCGACGAGATCTGCGAAAAGGCCTTGAGCTTCTGCATCGCCCGCGCCGAAGTCGAGGAAATCGACAGCCTGAACATCCTGCAGGCCACCATGCTGGCCATGCAGCGGGCAGTGGAGGGCTTGCACATTACGCCGAAGCTGGCCCTGATTGATGGCAATCGCTGCCCGAAGCTGGCGGTGCCAGCAGCACCGGTGGTCAAGGGGGATAGCCAGGTGCCGGCCATTGCGGCGGCATCGATCCTGGCCAAGGTGACCCGTGATCGGGAAATGAGTGCGTTCGAACTGATCTACCCGGGTTATGGCATTGGCGGGCACAAGGGCTACCCGACCCCGGTGCATCTCGAGGCCTTGGCGCGCCTTGGGCCTACGCCCATTCATCGGCGTTCCTTCGCCCCGGTGCGGGCGGCTTGGGAAGTGCGCGAAGGCGTCACCGATTCCCTGATCTGACCTATTGGGGCCGCTTTGCGGCCCTTCGCGGGCACGCCCGCTCCCACAGGATTCATCGGTCTGAGCAGCGGGGCCATACCTGTGGGAGCGGGCGTGCCCGCGAAGGGCTGCAAAGCAGCCCCAAAAAAAGCCCCTAGTTAGGCTACAATCCCGCCCTTGTCGTTAAGCACTGCTACAGGATCTTCCATGTCGGTTCCCTTCGTTCACCTGCGCGTCCACTCCGAATTCTCGCTGGTCGACGGCCTGGTGCGGATCAAGCCGCTGGCCAAGGCGCTGACCGGGATGAACATGCCGGCGGTCGCGATCACCGATCAGAGCAACATGTGCTCGCTGGTGAAGTTCTACAAGACGGCCATGGGCGCCGGCATCAAACCGATCTGCGGTGCCGACCTGTGGCTGGCCGGTGCCGACCCGGAAGCCCCGCTGTCGCGCATCTGCTTCCTGGCCATGAACCCCAAGGGCTATCGCAACCTCACCGAACTGATCTCGCGCGGCTGGACCGATGGCCAGCGCAATGGCCTGGTCATCCTCCAGCGTGAATGGATCGCCCCGGCCAGCGAGGGCCTGATTGCCTTGTCCGCGGGCAAGGAAGGCGACATTGGCATGGCGCTGCTGGCGGGTCGGCAAGACGAAGCCGAAGCGCTTCTTCAGGACTGGATGGGCATGTTCCCCGAGCGCTTCTACGTTGAAGTGCAGCGCACCAATCGCGCACGCGACGAAGAATACGTGCACGCGGCGGTGGCATTGGCCGACAAGCTTGGCGCCCCGCTGGTGGCTACCAACGACGTACGTTTCATCAAACAGGCGGATTTCGACGCCCACGAAACCCGCGTCTGTATCGGTGAGGGCTGGACCCTCGATGACCCGCGCCGCCCGCGTTGCTACAGCGACCAGCAGTACCTGAAGTCGGCGGAGGAAATGGCCGAGCTCTTCAGCGACCTGCCCGACGCCATCGCCAACACCGTCGAAATTGCCAAGCGCTGCAACATCCAGGTACAGCTGGGCAAGTACTTCCTGCCTGACTTCCCCACGCCCAATGGCATGGGCATCGATGACTACCTGCGGCATGTGTCCCACGAAGGCCTGGAAGAGCGCCTGGCCGTGTTGTGGCCGAAAGAGACGACGCCCAATTATGAAGAAAAGCGTCAGGTTTACCTGGACCGCCTGAAGTTCGAACTGGACATCATCATCCAGATGGGCTTCCCCGGTTACTTCCTGATTGTTATGGACTTCATCAAGTGGGCCAAGAACAACGACGTACCGGTGGGCCCGGGTCGTGGTTCGGGTGCCGGCTCGCTGGTGGCCTATGTCCTGAAGATCACCGATCTCGACCCGCTGGCCTACGACCTGCTGTTCGAGCGCTTCCTCAACCCTGAACGTGTTTCCATGCCCGACTTCGACGTCGACTTCTGCATGGACGGCCGTGACCGGGTGATCGACTACGTGGCCGAGGCCTACGGCCGTAACGCGGTGAGCCAGATCATCACCTTCGGTACCATGGCCGCCAAGGCGGTGGTGCGTGACGTGGCGCGGGTGCAAGGCAAATCCTATGGCCTGGCCGACCGCCTGTCGAAGATGATCCCCTTCGAAGTGGGCATGACCCTGGAGAAGGCCTACGAGCAGGAAGAAATCCTGCGTGACTTCCTCAAGGGCGACGAAGACGCCCGTGAAATCTGGGACATGGCCCTGAAGCTGGAGGGTGTGACCCGGGGTACCGGCAAGCACGCCGGTGGTGTGGTTATCGCACCGACCAAGCTCACCGACTTTTCGCCGATCGCCTGTGATGAAGAGGGTGGTGGCCTGGTAACCCAGTTCGACAAGGATGACGTCGAGGCCGCCGGCCTGGTGAAGTTCGACTTCCTCGGCCTGCGTACCTTGACCATTATCAAGTGGGCGATGGAGATCATCAACCGCGAGCAGGCCAAGAAGAACCTGCCCGACCTCAACATCGACTTCATCCCGCTGGACGACCGCAAGACCTACGAGCTGCTGCAGAAGGCCGAAACCACGGCGGTGTTCCAGCTTGAATCGCGCGGCATGAAGGAGCTGATCAAGAAGCTCAAGCCCGACTGCCTGGAAGACCTGATCGCACTGGTTGCGTTGTTCCGCCCGGGCCCGCTGCAATCGGGCATGGTGGACGACTTCATCAACCGCAAGCACGGCCGCGCCGAGCTGGCCTACCCGCACTCCGACTACCAGTACGAAGGCCTCAAGCCGGTACTGGCGCCAACCTACGGCATCATCCTGTACCAGGAACAGGTGATGCAGATCGCCCAGGTGATGGCAGGTTATACCCTGGGTGGCGCCGACATGCTGCGCCGGGCCATGGGTAAGAAAAAGCCCGAGGAAATGGCCAAGCAGCGCGGTGGTTTCATCGAAGGTTGCGTGGCCAACAATATTGATGCGGACCTCGCCGGTAACATCTTCGACCTGGTAGAGAAGTTCGCGGGCTACGGCTTCAACAAATCCCACTCCGCCGCCTATGGCCTGGTGTCGTACCAGACCGCCTGGCTGAAAACCCACTACCCGGCGCCATTCATGGCCGCGGTCCTGTCGGCGGATATGCACAACACCGACAAGGTGGTGGTGCTGGTGGAGGAGGTGCGCAGCATGAAGCTGCGCCTCGACGCGCCGGATGTGAACTTCTCGGACTTCAAGTTCACCGTCAACAACGACGGCCGTATCGTCTACGGCCTTGGTGCCATCAAGGGTGTCGGCGAAGGCCCGGTGGAGGCGATTGTCGAGGCCCGTGCCCAAGGCGGTCCCTTCAAGGACCTGTTCGATTTCTGTGAACGCATCGACCTCAAACGGGTCAACAAGCGTACCCTTGATGCGCTGGTGCGCAGTGGCGCGCTGGACCGCCTTGGTCCGCACTTCCATGACGAGATCAAGGCCTACCACGCCAACATCGACATCAACCGGGCAACCTTGCTGTCGGCGCTGGGCGAGGCCATCAAGGCAGCCGAGCAGGCCGCACACACCGCTGACAGTGGTCATGTCGACCTGTTCGGCAGCATGTTCGACGCGGCAGATGTCGATGTGTATGCCAACCACCGCAAGGTGCGCGAGCTCACCCTCAAGGAGCGTCTGAAGGGGGAGAAGGACACCCTTGGCCTGTACCTCACCGGCCACCCGATCGACGAGTACGAGACCGAGATCCGTCGCTTCGCCCGCCAGCGCATCGTCGACCTCAAGCCGTCGCGCGAAACCCAGACCATCGCGGGCATGATCATTGCGCTGCGGGTGATGAAGAACAAGAAGGGCGACAAGATGGGCTTCGTCACCCTGGATGACCGTTCCGGGCGGATCGAGGCATCGCTGTTTGCCGATGCCTTCATGGCGGCACAGTCCTTGCTGCAGACCGATGCGATGGTGGTGGTGGAAGGGGAGGTCAGCAATGACGACTTCTCCGGGGGCTTGCGCCTGCGGGTGAAGCAGGTGATGACCATGGAAGACGCACGCACCAAGCTGGCCGAGAGCCTGCGCCTGAAGGTGGCGCACGACGCACTGAAGGGCGACCGGCTGAAGTGGCTGGGCGAGCTGATCACCCGCCATCGCGGTGCTTGCCCGATCACGCTGGAGTACACCGGCAGCGACGCCAAGGCCATGCTGCAGTTTGGCGAGCAGTGGGCGATCGACCCGGCCGATGGGCTGATTCAGGCGCTGCGTGACCAGTTCGGGCGTGAGAACGTCTTCCTGCAATATCGTTGAACCGACAAAAATTTAATCTCGACCTGAATGCGCCTGATCCCTTAAGGTATGGCGCCAAACGGATCAACCGGCCGGCCGCCTGGCCGTAGACCCAAGACGGATGACTATGAACCCGAATTTCCTCGACTTCGAACAGCCGATTGCCGACCTGCAAGCCAAGATCGAAGGCCTGCGCCTGGTGGGCAACGACAACTCGCTGAACATCAGCGATGAAATTGCCCGTCTGCAAGACAAGAGCAACACCCTGACCGAAAGCATCTTCGGCAACCTGACCAGCTGGCAGATCGCCCGCCTGGCCCGTCACCCGCGTCGTCCATACACCCTGGACTACCTGGAGCACATCTTCACCGAGTTCGAAGAGCTGCACGGGGACCGTCACTTCTCTGACGACGCCGCCATCGTGGGTGGTACTGCGCGTCTGGACGGCAAGCCGGTCATGGTCATTGGCCACCAGAAGGGCCGTGAAGTGCGCGAGAAAGTGCGTCGCAACTTCGGCATGCCGCGCCCGGAAGGTTACCGCAAGGCCTGTCGCCTGATGGAAATGGCCGAACGCTTCAAGATGCCGATCCTGACCTTCATCGACACGCCGGGCGCCTACCCGGGCATCGACGCCGAAGAGCGCAACCAGAGTGAAGCCATCGCCTGGAACCTGCGGGTCATGGCACGCCTAAAAACCCCGATCATCGCTACCGTGATCGGTGAGGGTGGTTCCGGTGGGGCACTGGCCATTGGCGTGTGCGACCAACTGAACATGCTGCAGTACTCCACCTACTCGGTTATTTCGCCGGAAGGCTGTGCTTCGATTCTGTGGAAAACGGCCGATAAAGCAGCAGACGCGGCCGAGGCCATGGGCATCACCGCCGAGCGTCTGAAAAGCCTGAACATTGTAGACAAGGTCATCCAGGAGCCGCTGGGCGGCGCCCACCGTGACCCGGCCCAGATGTCCGAAAGCATCCGTGCCGATCTGGTGCAGCAGCTGGACATGCTCGGCAAGTTCGACAACGATGCGCTGTTGGCCCGTCGTTACGAGCGCCTGATGAGCTACGGCCTCTGATTCTGATTAGCCCTGGGGCCGTTTTGCGGCCCTTGTGATTGATGGCACCGGCTTCGCCGGTGTTCGCGGGTAAACCCGCTCCTACAGGTTGCGCTGCCCTTGAGGCTTGCGCCGTACATGTGGGCGCGGGCATGCCCGCGAATGCTTTCTTGAATCGAGCGAGGGCTAGATGATCAACCTCACTCCTTGGCTCAACGCCCCCACCTGGCACGTCGCCTTCTCCGGCGGCCTCGACTCCACCGTCCTCCTGCACCTGCTGGCCGAGTACGCCCGCAACCACGCATCCCCCCCGCTGCGCGCCATCCATATCCACCACGGCCTGCAAGCCGCTGCCGACGCCTGGCCCGCCCACTGCCAAGCCATCTGCGACAATTTCGACGTTGAACTCCAGGTCATCCACGTCCAGGTCTCCCCAGGCGCCAGCCTGGAACAGGCGGCCCGAGAGGCCCGCTATGCCGCCTTCAGGCAAGTGCTCGGCCCGGGCGATATCCTGTTCACCGGTCAGCACCGCGACGACCAGGCCGAGACCCTGCTGTTCCGCCTGTTGCGCGGCGCCGGCCTGCGTGGCCTGGCGGCAATGCCGGGGCAGCGGGCGCTGGGGCAGGGCAGCCTGGTCAGGCCGTTACTGGTCTGTTCCCGGCAACATTTGCAGGATTATGCCCAAGCCCAAGGGCTGACCTGGATCGAAGACCCGTCAAACGTCGACACACAATTCGCCCGCAACTACCTGCGCGGCGAAGTGATGCCGCAGTTGCAGCAACGTTGGCCACAGGCCAGCCAGAACTTCGCCCGTGCAGCAGAGCATCTGGGCCAGGCGCTGGGTTTGCTGGACGAACTGGCCCAGGAGGATCTGGCCCTTGCGCGCAAAGGGGCGCCTCTCGCCTGGCCGGGGCTGGATTCCCTCGACCTGGCCGCCCTGCTGGCGTTATCGCCGGCGCGTCAGCGCAATGCCTTGCAGTACTGGCTGAGCCAGCGCACCCGTTTGCCCGATACCCGTCACTGGGCCGGCTGGGCAGACCTGCGCGATGCCGCTGCCGATGCCCGGCCAGTCTGGCGGCTTGCCGATGGACGGTTGGTGCGTAGCCACGGGCGCATCTGGTGGCTGAGCGGTGATTGGCTACAGCAACCGACCGGCTCGCTGGCCTGGCCCGAGCCTGATGGGCCGTTGCGGTTGCCGGACAATGGTTGCGTGCGTCTTGTTGGCGCAGCCATGCCGAGCGGGTTGCGTATTGCCTACCGTCAGGGGGGTGAAATGCTGGCGGTTCCCGGCCGTGGCCGGCGGGACCTCAAGCGCCTGCTCAACGAACAGCAGGTGCCGCATTTCCTGCGCTCGCGCCTGCCGTTGCTGTATCACGGCGAATGCCTGCTGGCGGTGGCCAACCTGCCCGGGCTGGTGCAGGCGGATTGCCAACTGCACTGGCAGTTACCGACGAACGCGCAAGGTTTGAGCTGAAGGGTACATTCCGGTAGACTACCCTCCCTTCTTGATACAACTTCTGTGGGTTCCGCGAAAACACAGGAGTTGCCGATTACCAAGCAGTTTTTTGCCGAGCTGATTCTGGAAATGACGAGCGAACGCCATGCCGGGTATACCCTGGCTGTACAGACGCGGCAGTTTTTCGAGATGCACTGTGATTGACGCAGGTGATCGGGGGCTTCGGCCTTCCTTCGCTTTCTCCGGCGGCGCTGGCCGCCTTAACGCAGACTTCTAGGGTTTTTCATGACGCGCTACATATTCGTCACGGGCGGTGTTGTTTCTTCATTGGGGAAAGGCATTGCCTCGGCTTCCCTGGCGGCCATCCTGGAAGCGCGGGGCCTGAAGGTCACCATGCTCAAGCTGGATCCGTACATCAACGTCGACCCGGGCACCATGAGCCCGTTCCAGCACGGTGAAGTGTTTGTCACCCACGATGGCGCCGAGACCGACCTCGACCTGGGTCACTACGAGCGGTTCATCCGCACCACCATGACCCAGAACAACAACTTCACCACTGGCCGTATCTACGAGCACGTGCTGCGTAAAGAGCGTCGTGGTGATTACCTGGGCGCGACCATCCAGGTCATCCCGCACATCACCGACGAAATCAAGCGTCGCATCATCAAGGGTGCCGGCGATGCCGACGTGGCCCTGGTGGAAATCGGCGGTACCGTGGGTGATATCGAGTCGCAGCCGTTCCTCGAGGCGATTCGCCAGCTGCGTGTCGAAGTGGGCTCCAAGCGTGCCATGCTGATGCACCTGACCCTGGTCCCGTACATCGCCACCGCTGGCGAAACCAAGACCAAGCCGACCCAGCACTCGGTCAAGGAGCTGCGCTCCATCGGCCTGCAGCCTGACGTGCTGATCTGCCGCTCCGACCACCCGGTGGATGCTTCGTCGCGTCGCAAGATTGCGCTGTTCACCAACGTTGAAGAGCGTGCGGTGATTTCGCTGGAAGACGTCGACACCATCTACAAGATCCCGGGCGTACTGCATGCTCAGGGCCTGGACGACTTCGTCGTCGAGCGCTTCGGCCTGCAGTGCAATGGCGCCGACCTGTCCGAGTGGGACAAGGTGGTCGATGCCAAGCTCAACCCGGAGCACGAAGTGACCATCGCCATGGTCGGCAAGTACATGGAGCTGCTGGATGCGTACAAGTCGCTGATCGAAGCGATGAGCCACGCCGGCATCACCAACCGGACCAAGGTCAACCTGCGCTACATCGATTCGGAAGACATCGAGAACCAGGGCACCAGCCTGCTCGAAGGCGCCGATGCCATCCTGGTACCGGGCGGTTTCGGCCTGCGCGGTGTGGAAGGCAAGATCACCGCGGTGCAATACGCCCGTGAGAACAAGGTGCCGTACCTGGGTATCTGCCTGGGCATGCAGGTGGCCGTCATCGAATTCGCCCGTAACGTGATGGGCTGGAAAGACGCCAACTCCACCGAGTTCGACCGTAACAGCGGCCACCCAGTGGTCGGCCTGATCACCGAGTGGGCCGATGCCACCGGTGCCGTCGAGACCCGCGACGAGGCTTCCGACCTGGGCGGCACCATGCGCCTGGGCGCACAGGACTGCCAGCTGGCTGCCGGTTCCAAGGTGCACGACTGCTACGGCAAGGACGTGATCACCGAGCGTCACCGTCACCGCTACGAAGTGAACAACAACCTGCTGCCACAACTGGTGGAAGCTGGTCTGGTGGTTTCCGGCCGTTCCGAAGACGGCGCGCTGGTGGAAGTGGTCGAGTCCAAGGACCACCCATGGTTCGTCGCCTGCCAGTTCCACCCGGAGTTCACCTCCACCCCGCGTGACGGCCACCCGCTGTTCAGCGGCTTCGTCAAGGCAGCCCTGGCTCAGAAGAACAAGGCCTGATCGATGACCCAGAAGATCATTCGCGTCGGTAACATCGAGATCGCCAACGACAAGCCGTTCGTCCTGTTCGGCGGCATGAACGTTCTGGAATCCCGTGACCTGGCGATGAAGGTCTGCGAAGAGTACGTGCGGGTTACCGAGAAGCTCGGTATCCCGTACGTGTTCAAGGCCAGTTTCGACAAGGCCAACCGTTCGTCGGTAACGTCCTACCGTGGCCCTGGCATGGAAGAGGGGCTGAAGATCTTCGAAGAGATCAAGCGCACCTTCAACGTGCCGGTGATCACCGACGTGCACGAGCCTTACCAGGCCGAGCCCGTCGCCAAGGTATGCGACATCATCCAGCTGCCGGCTTTCCTGTCGCGCCAGACTGACCTGGTGGTGGCCATGGCCAAGACCGGCGTGGTGATCAACATCAAGAAGGCTCAGTTCCTCGCACCTCAGGAAATGAAACACATCCTGGCCAAGTGCGAAGAAGCCGGTAACGACCAGTTGATACTCTGCGAGCGTGGTTCGAGCTTCGGCTACAACAACCTGGTGGTCGACATGCTGGGCTTCGGCATCATGAAGCAGTTCGAGTACCCGGTGTTCTTCGACGTGACCCACGCCCTGCAGATGCCGGGTGGCCGCGCCGATTCCGCCGGCGGCCGTCGGGCCCAGGTCACTGACCTGGCCAAGGCCGGCATGAGTCAGGGCCTGGCCGGGCTTTTCCTCGAAGCCCACCCCGACCCGGACAACGCCAAGTGCGATGGTCCATGCGCCCTGCGCCTGGATAAACTGGAGCCGTTCCTGGTCCAGCTCAAGCAATTGGACGACCTGGTGAAAAGTTTTCCGACGGTAGAAACCGCGTAAAGCTCATTTCTCGGGTAAAGTACCGCCCGATCCACCCCTGACCAGTCGGTCAGGGGCTCCCTTCATCAGGCCTGCCCAAAGCAAGTTCGCCTGGTGAACGGCAAGAATTTCCTAAGCTAAGTTGTTTTCGTCAAATTCTGGAGTGCTTACAACAATGGCAAAAATCGTCGACATCAAAGGTCGTGAAGTTCTCGATTCGCGTGGCAACCCCACTGTGGAAGCCGACGTACTGCTCGACAACGGCATCATCGGCAGCGCTTGCGCGCCGTCCGGTGCTTCTACCGGCTCGCGCGAAGCGCTGGAGCTGCGTGATGGCGACAAGAGCCGTTACCTGGGCAAGGGCGTGCTGAAGGCCGTCGCCAACATCAACGGCCCGATCCGTGACCTGCTGCTGGGCAAGGATCCTTCCGACCAGAAGGCGCTGGACCGCGCCATGATCGAACTGGACGGTACCGAGAACAAGGCCAAGCTGGGCGCCAACGCCATCCTGGCTGTTTCCCTGGCTGCCGCCAAAGCTGCTGCCCAGGACCAGGACCTGCCGCTGTACGCGCACATCGCCAACCTGAACGGCACCCCGGGCCAGTACTCGATGCCGGTTCCGATGATGAACATCATCAACGGTGGCGAGCACGCCGACAACAACGTCGACATCCAGGAGTTCATGGTTCAGCCGGTTGGCGCCAAGACCTTCTCTGACGGCCTGCGTATGGGTACCGAAATCTTCCACCACCTCAAGGCCGTCCTGAAGGCCCGTGGCCTGAACACCGCCGTAGGTGATGAAGGTGGTTTCGCCCCGAACCTGGCATCCAACGAAGACGCCCTGGGCGCCATCGCTGAAGCTGTCGAAAAAGCCGGCTACAAGCTGGGCACCGACGTGACCCTGGCCTTGGACTGCGCGGCTTCTGAATTCTACGAAGACGGCAAGTACAACCTGTCCGGCGAAGGCAAGTCGTTCGACGCCGAAGGCTTCGCCGACTACCTGAAAGGCCTGACCGAGCGTTTCCCGATCATTTCGATCGAAGACGGCCTGGACGAGTCCGACTGGGCTGGCTGGAAAATCCTCACTGACAAGATCGGTGAAAAAGTCCAGCTGGTCGGTGACGACCTGTTCGTGACCAACACCAAGATCCTCAAGGAAGGCATCGAGAAAGGCATCGGTAACTCGATCCTGATCAAGTTCAACCAGATCGGCTCGCTGACCGAAACCCTGGAAGCCATCCAGATGGCCAAGGCTGCTGGTTACACTGCAGTGATCTCGCACCGTTCCGGTGAAACCGAAGACTCGACCATTGCCGACCTGGCTGTGGGTACTGCTGCTGGCCAGATCAAGACCGGCTCGCTGTGCCGTTCCGACCGCGTTTCCAAGTACAACCAGCTGCTGCGCATCGAAGAGCAACTGGGCGCCAAAGCGGTTTACCGCGGTCGTGCCGAGTTTCGCGGCTAAGCAAGAGATGGTAAAAAGGCAGCAGCCGAAGTTGTAGGAACGTTCGTACTGAACTTTCCTACGTACTAACGGGTTTCTGTCGACGAAGCCTGGCCTCGGCCAGGCTTCGTGCTATTCGAGGCCCCGAAGTAAAAACGCGGCAGCCTTTTTAACCTGGATAACGTGATGCGCAGTCCCTATTGGTTGTTCCTCGTTCTGCTCTTGCTGTTGGGTGGCCTGCAGTACCGCCTGTGGGTGGGTAACGGCAGCCTGGCGCAAGTGACCGAACTGAAGCAGCAGATTGCCGATCAGCATGCCGAAAACGAGCGCTTGCTCGAGCGTAATCGTGTGCTCGATGCTGAAGTGCTAGAGCTGAAAAAAGGCATGGAGACCGTTGAAGAACGGGCCCGCCACGAATTGGGGATGGTCAAAGAGGGCGAAACCCTCTTCCAGTTGCCACAGAAATGATCGATACCTTGCCGGCCTTCTGGGCCGTGATTCCTGCTGCGGGTGTAGGTGCCCGCATGGCTGCCGACCGCCCCAAGCAATACCTGGAGCTGGCTGGGCAGACCCTTCTCGAGCACAGCCTCGACTGTTTTCTTGGCCACCCGGCGCTCAAGGGCGTGGTGGTCAGCATTGCTGAAGACGACCCGTACTGGCCTGGCCTGCGCTGCGCCAGCGACCCCCGCATCCAGTGCGCGTCGGGCGGGCGTGAACGCGCTGACTCGGTGCTTAACGCCTTGCTGGTGCTGCATGCCCAGGGTGCGGGGGACAGCGACTGGGTGCTGGTGCACGATGCTGCGCGGCCGAACCTGGCACGCAGCGATCTGGACAAGCTGTTGTCGGAGCTGGCGGACGACCCGGTGGGTGGCCTGCTGGCGGTGCCGGCGCGCGATACCCTCAAGCGTGCCGACAGCCATGGCCGGGTGAGCGCTACCGTGGACCGCAGCACGATCTGGCAGGCGTATACACCGCAGATGTTCCGCCTTGGAGCGTTGCACCGGGCGCTGGCTGAGTGCCTGGTGTCGGATGTGGTGGTGACCGATGAAGCCTCGGCCATCGAATGGTCCGGTCAGGCGCCGCGGCTGGTGGAAGGGCGCAGTGACAACATAAAGGTAACCCGGCCTGAAGATCTCGAATGGTTGCGCCAGCGCTGGGCGGGTAAACGCTGAGCGTTCTACTGGGGCGGCCAATTTCCACCCGGCGTTCACCGTTGGCGCCGCCGCCGTATTCGCGGGTAAACCCGCTCCTACATACGCATCGGTGGTTGGGCACAGGCCGTCGTAGGAGCGGGTTCACCCGCGAAGAGGCCAGTACATGCAGCACATCCCGTCAGCCGAAACGATACTCCGGCAACCCTGCCAACCCCTCCTTCAGGTAATCCACCAGCCGCCGTACCTTCGGCGACAGGTGCCTCTGCTGCGGATACAGCGCCCACACCGCCGTATTCGGCGGTTGGTGCGCCTCCAGCAGCGACACCAGCGCACCACTGTTCAGGTGTTCCAGCACGTAGTAATCCGGTAACTGGCACAACCCGATCCCTTGCAGCGCCGCATCCAGCACTGCCTGGCCACTGTTGCAGCGCCAGTTACCCTGTACCCGCTGGCTGATCTCACGGCCATCCTGCTGTAGCGCCCACAAGTCCGAACTCCCCACCAGGCAATTGTGCCGCGCCAGCTCCGACAGGCTGTGTGGCCGGCCATAGCGCTCAAGATAGGCCGGCGAGGCGCACAGGTACATGCGCCTTGGCGCCAGGCGGGTAGCCACCAAGCGAGAGTCGGCCAGGCGGCCAAGACGGATGGCCAGGTCCATGCCTTCATGCAGCAGGTCGAGGGTGTGGTTGCTCAGCTCCACATCCACGCGCAGCTGCGGGTACAGCGCCATGAATCGCGTCACCAGCGGCACGATGAAGCGCTCGCCGTAGGCCACGGCGCACGTCATGCGCAGCAAGCCCTTGGGTTCACTGGCCAGGTCGCCCATGGCGCGCAGCGCTTCCTCGCGGCCATCCTGCAAGCGTTGGCAATGCTGCAGGAAGGTCTGCCCGGCTTCGCTCAGGGTTACCCGGCGGGTACTGCGATACAGCAGGCGCGTTTGCAGGCGGTCTTCCAGCCGGGCGATCTGCCGGCTGATGTGCGATGAGGAAACCCCCAGGCGTTCGGCGGCGGCAGTGAACTGGCCCGATTCGGCCACGGCGACAAATTCGTCGATGCCTTCCCATCGGCTGCTCATCGATTATCCCTGTATGGCAATAATGTTTTGTCTTTGGCCTGATTATTCATCAAATGGCGCTGAATTACACTGCAAGACTGAATCGATCCACTGTCTGGAGACCTTTGATGATCAAGTCCCGTGCTGCCGTAGCCTTCGAAGCCAAGAAACCCCTGGAAATCGTCGAAGTCGACGTGGCCATGCCAAAGGCCGGTGAAGTGCTGCTGCGCGTGGTCGCCAGCGGTGTCTGCCACACCGATGCCTATACCCTGTCCGGTGCTGACCCGGAAGGGATCTTCCCATCGATCCTCGGCCACGAAGGCGGTGCCATCGTCGAAGCGGTGGGCGAGGGGGTGACCTCGGTCGCCGTGGGTGACCACGTCATCCCGCTGTACACCCCAGAATGCGGCAAGTGCAAGTTCTGCCTCTCGGGCAAGACCAACCTGTGCCAGGCCATTCGCGCCACCCAGGGCAAGGGCCTGATGCCGGACGGCACCACGCGCTTCTCGTACAAGGGCCAGCAACTGTTCCACTACATGGGCACCTCGACGTTCTCCGAATACACCGTGCTGCCGGAAATTTCCGTGGCCAAGATCCAGAAAGAAGCACCACTGGAAAAGGTCTGCCTGCTGGGCTGCGGCGTCACCACCGGTATCGGCGCGGTACTCAACACTGCCAAGGTCAAGCCCGGTGATACCGTGGCCATCTTCGGCCTCGGTGGCATCGGCCTGTCGGCCGTGATCGGTGCGGTCAAGGCCAAGGCCTCGCGTATCATCGCCATCGACATCAACCCGGCCAAGTTCGAAATCGCCCGCCAGCTGGGTGCCACCGATTGCGTCAACCCGAAGGACTACGATCGCCCGATCCAGGAAGTGATCGTCGACCTCACCGATGGTGGCGTGGACTTCTCCTTCGAGTGCATCGGCAACGTTCAACTGATGCGCGCCGCCCTGGAATGCTGCCACAAGGGCTGGGGTGAGTCGGTGATCATCGGTGTGGCCGGTGCCGGCCAGGAAATTTCCACGCGTCCGTTCCAGCTGGTTACCGGTCGGGTCTGGCGTGGTTCGGCGTTCGGCGGGGTGCGTGGCCGCAGCGAACTGCCGAGCTACGTGGAAATGTCCGAGAAAGGCGAGATCCCGCTGGACACCTTCATCACCCACACGATGGGGCTGGAAGACATCAACAAGGCCTTCGACCTGATGCATGAAGGCAAGAGCATCCGTAGCGTGATCCACTTCTGAGGTCTGCCATGAGCCTGGATAACATCTCCTGCCAGAAGAGCTTCGGCGGCTGGCACAAGCGTTACCGGCATCATTCCAAGGTGCTGGGTTGCGATATGGTGTTCGCTGTGTACCTGCCGCCGCAGGCCGAGCAGGGCGAAAAGCTGCCGGTACTGTACTGGCTCAGCGGCCTCACCTGCACCGACGAGAACTTCATGCAGAAGGCCGGCGCCCAGCGTCTGGCCGCCGAGTTGGGGCTGATCATCGTTGCCCCTGATACCAGCCCGCGTGGCGAGCAGGTGCCGGGCGATCCGGACGGCGCCTGGGACTTCGGCCTGGGCGCGGGCTTCTACCTCAACGCCACCCAGCAACCCTGGGCCCAGCACTACCGCATGCACGACTACGTGGTGGAGGAGTTGCCAGCCCTGATCGAGGCGCACTTCCCGGCGTCGGGCGAGCGCAGCATCAGCGGCCACTCCATGGGTGGGCATGGCGCGCTGGTGTGCGCCTTGCGCAATCCGGGGCGCTACCGCTCGGTGTCGGCATTCTCGCCAATCAGCAATCCGATGGATTGTCCGTGGGGCGAGAAGGCCTTCAGCCGCTACCTGGGTGAAGACCGTGGACGCTGGCGTGAGTGGGATGCCAGTGTGCTGCTGGCCGAAACCCCTGCTGGCCAATGCCCGCCGTTGCTGGTGGACCAGGGCGACCGTGACGACTTCCTCGAGAAGCAACTCAAGCCTGAAGCGCTGGAACAGGCGGCACGCAAAGGTGGCCATGCAATGACCCTGCGTATGCAGCCGGGCTATGACCATAGCTACTACTTCATTGCCAGCTTCATCGAGGAGCACCTGCGCCATCATGCGGGGGCACTGGGGCGGGTTTAACGCTTGCTGTGGGAGCGGGCGTGCCCGCGAAGGGCTGCACAGCAGCCCCAATCCCACAAATCCCCTGCAAAGCAGGTAGAATCACGCCCTGACTCATTCAGGGCGTTTTTTTATGCGTATTGGCCACGGCTACGATGTGCACCGTTTCTGCGACGGTGATTTCATTACCCTGGGCGGGGTGCGTATCCCCCACAAATACGGCCTGTTGGCCCATTCTGACGGTGACGTGCTGCTGCACGCCCTGAGCGATGCCTTGCTTGGCGCTGCGGCGCTGGGCGACATCGGCAAGCACTTCCCTGACACTGACCCGCAGTTCAAGGGTGCTGACAGCCGCGCGCTGCTGCGTCATGTGGTCGGCATCGTCAAGGCCAAGGGCTGGAAGGTCGGCAACGTTGACGCCACCATCGTCGCCCAGGCACCGAAAATGGCCCCGCACATCGAAACCATGCGCCAGCTGATCGCCGAAGACCTGCAGGTCGAGCTCGACCAGGTCAATGTCAAGGCCACCACCACAGAGAAGCTTGGCTTTACCGGCCGCGAGGAGGGCATTGCCGTGCATTCGGTCGCCCTGCTGCTGCCAGCATGACCGAACTGGAATTGCTGGGCCCGCGCGCATCGGGCGAACCCCTGGGCACCGCCGTCCTCAAAGCGGTTGCCGAAGACTTTCAGGTTGACGAAGTCCTGGATATACCGCTATCGGGCCAAGGCGAGCACCTGTGGCTGTGGGTCGAGAAGCGTGACCTGAACACTGAAGAAGCCGCCCGGCGCCTTGCCCGCGCCGCTGGCGTGCCCGTGCGCAGCATCAGCTATGCCGGCCTGAAGGACCGCCAGGCGCTCACCCGCCAGTGGTTCAGCCTGCACCTGCCGGGCAAGGCCGATCCGGATCTGTCGCGTGCCGAGGATGCCAGCCTGCGTGTGCTCAAACAGGTGCGTCACCAGCGCAAACTGCAGCGCGGCGCGCATTCGGCCAACGGGTTCACCTTGCGCCTGACCGCCCTGGCTGCCGATCACCAGGCGGTGGATGCGCGCCTGGAGCAGCTCAGGCAGCAAGGTGTGCCCAACTACTTCGGCACCCAGCGCTTTGGGCACGGTGGTGGCAACGTCCACGACGCCCTCGATTGGGCCGCGCGCAAGGCTTTGCCTGAACAGCGCAACGTGCGTTCGCGGCTGCTTTCGGCCGGGCGCAGCTACCTGTTCAATCAGTTGCTGGCTGCGCGTGTGGCTGACGGTAGCTGGGCCCGAGCCCAGGTCGGCGACCTGCTGGCGTTCACCGACAGCCGCAGTTTCTTCCCGGCGGGTGAGGCGGAATGTGCCGACCCGCGCCTGGCGATTCTCGACCTGCATCCAACCGGCCCGATGTGGGGGGAGGGCGCTTCACCTGCTGGCGGTGCGCCTGCGCAGCTGGAAAACGCTATCGGCGCACGTCAGCCGGCACTTTGCCAGTGGCTGGCCCAGGCGGGCATGGATCACGAACGGCGAATTCTGCGGCTCCCTATTGGCGGCCTGACGTGGCATTATCCCGAGCCTGATATCCTGCAACTGGAATTCGTCCTGCCGGCCGGATGCTTCGCCACCGTGGTGGTGCGTGAAGTCGTGGATCTGGTGTCGGCAGGGCAGACGGACAGCCCATGCGTATTCTGATTTCGAATGACGACGGTGTTACCGCACCTGGCATCGCCGCGCTGCACGCTGCGCTGGTGGATTATGCCGAGTGCGCGGTGATCGCCCCGGATCAAGACAAGAGCGGCGCCAGCAGTTCGCTGACGCTGGACCGGCCACTGCATCCGCAGACCCTGGCCAATGGCTTCATCAGCCTCAACGGCACGCCGACCGACTGCGTGCACCTGGGGCTCAATGGGCTGTTGCCACAGACGCCGGACATGGTCGTGTCGGGGATCAACCTTGGTGCCAACCTGGGCGATGACGTGCTGTATTCGGGAACGGTCGCTGCGGCGCTGGAAGGCCGCTTCCTCGGCGGTACCTCGCTGGCGTTCTCGCTGTTGTCGCGCCAGCCGGACAACCTGCCGACTGCGGCCTATATCGCCCGTCGTCTGGTCGAGGCACAGTCGCGCCTGGTGTTGCCGCCACGCACCGTACTCAACGTCAATATTCCCAACTTGCCGCTGGAGCACATCCGTGGCATCCAGCTCACCCGTCTCGGTCACCGCGCGCGGGCGGCGGCGCCCACCAAGGTGGTCAACCCGCGTGGCAAGGAAGGCTACTGGATTGCCGTGGCCGGTGATGCCGAGGACGGCGGCCCGGGCACCGACTTCCACGCGGTGATGCAAGGCTACGTATCGATTACCCCATTGCAGCTCGACCGCACCTTCAATGATGCCTTCGAGCAGCTCGATGGATGGCTGGAGGGCCTGCTCTGATGCGCGAGGACGATATGCTGCGGCGTGGCATCGGCATGACCTCTCAGCGTACCCGGGAGCGGCTGATACAGCGCTTGTGCGAAGAGGGGGTTTCGAACACCAAGGTGCTCGACGTGATCCGGCGTACGCCGCGCCACCTGTTCGTCGACGAGGCGCTGGCGCATCGAGCATACGAAGACACCGCGCTGCCGATCGGCCACAACCAGACCATCTCCCAGCCGTTCATGGTTGCTCACATGAGCGAGCTGTTGCTCGAGGCCGGGCCGCTGGACAAGGTGCTGGAGATTGGCACCGGTTCGGGCTACCAGACGGCGATCCTGGCTCAGCTGGTCGAGCGGGTGTTTTCGGTAGAGCGCATCAAGGTGCTGCAGGACCGGGCCAAAGAGCGCCTGGTGGAGCTTAACCTGCGCAACGTGGTATTCCGCTGGGGTGACGGTTGTGAGGGGTGGCCGGCGCTTGCGCCGTACAACGGCATCATCGTCACCGCCGTGGCGCCGGAAGTGCCACAGGCACTGCTCGACCAACTGGCACCCGGTGGACGCATGGTCATCCCGGTAGGGCCGGCCGGCGAAGCGCAGCAACTGATGCTGATCGTGCGCGAGGAGCATGGATTCTCCCGTCGCGTACTGGGGGCTGTGCGCTTCGTGCCTCTGCTCAATGGGCCTCTGGCCTGAGGCCTGTTGATCTGAGCTGTGCAGGCATGAGGCGCGGTGTATTTTTGTGCCGGTGGCGAATTCTTGTCGCTTCGCCCTGTCTATCAGGCGGTGCGAAGCGCTAACGCACAGCGTGCACCGGGGTTTTATGCCCGTCTTTTGAACCCGTCTGCCATTACCGGCTGGCTTGGTTATAATTGCAACAATATTGCATTTCTTGTCTTCATATCGATTTTCGGCACCATGAGGGGAGCGCGGGTGGGTCACACAGTCATTCGGCAGCGCAAGGACGGGTCGGGTTTCAAGCTTCTGGTGATTGCATTGGCCATGGGCACGCTTCTGGTGGGTTGCTCAAGCACCAGCAGCAACAGCGCGCGGGTGGTCGACCGCAACAACACCGTGCCCAAGCGCCCGGCGGTGACTTCTGGGCAATACATCGTCAAGCCAGGCGACACCCTGTTCTCCATTGCCTTCCGTTATGGCTGGGACTACAAGGAGCTGGCTGCACGCAACGGCATTCAGGCGCCTTATACCATCCGCCCGGGCCAAGCGATTCGTTTCAGCAGCGGTTCCAGCAGCCGCACCACGGTGGTGTCCAGCCCGTCCTCGTCAAGCCGCACCACGGTCACGCGGCGGCCTGTGGGCAGCACTGCCACGGCGCCTGCCAGCACCAGCAAACCGGCCACGTCGGCGCCTTCCACCCCTGCCCCTGTGGTCGCTACCGTACCAGCCGCAGAGCGCGCGGTAGGTGGTTGGACCTGGCCTGCCAATGGCGTGCTGATTGGAAAATTTGCTTCAAACGGTAGTTTGAATAAAGGCATTGATATCGCCGGTGATTTGGGACAGCCTGTTTTTGCTGCGTCTGATGGTGCGGTGGTTTATGCCGGGAGTGGTTTGAGGGGCTACGGCGAGCTGATCATCATCAAGCACAGCGACACCTACGTCAGTGCCTACGGTCATAACCGCAGGCTGTTGGTTCGGGAGGGGCAGCAGGTCAAGGCAGGGCAGTCGATTGCTGAAATGGGGTCTACGGGCACAGATCGGGTGAAGCTGCATTTCGAGATTCGCCGCCAGGGCAAACCCGTCGATCCACTCCAGTTCCTGCCACGTCGTTGACCGTTGTACCCGGCCTGTTCCTGTGATGTAGAGGGGACAGGCTCAAGCGCTGCCAGGGAGAAAGGTGCCGCTCGAGTCTGAGTTCGAACTCAGCAAAGGATTATAACAATGGCTCTCAGTAAAGAAGTGCCGGAGTTTGACATCGACGATGACGTCCTCCTGATGGAGACGGGTATCGTTTTGGAAACGGATGTGGTGTCAGACGAACCTGCTGTATCTTCGGTTCGGACGAGGGCCAAATCGGGCTCTTCGCTCAAGCAACACAAGTACATCGATTACAGCAGGGCGCTCGATGCCACCCAGCTGTATCTCAACGAGATCGGTTTCTCGCCGCTGCTTTCGCCGGAAGAAGAAGTGCATTTTGCGCGCTTGTCGCAAAAGGGTGACCCTGCCGGCCGCAAGCGCATGATCGAAAGCAACCTGCGCCTGGTTGTCAAAATTGCCCGTCGTTACGTGAACCGTGGCCTGTCGCTGCTCGACCTGATCGAGGAGGGCAACCTGGGGCTGATCCGTGCGGTCGAAAAGTTCGATCCGGAGCGTGGTTTCCGTTTTTCGACCTACGCGACCTGGTGGATTCGCCAGACCATCGAACGGGCGATCATGAACCAGACTCGCACCATTCGCCTGCCGATCCACGTGGTCAAGGAACTGAACGTCTACCTGCGCGCCGCGCGCGAGCTGACGCAGAAACTCGACCACGAGCCCTCGCCGGAAGAAATCGCCACCTTGCTGGAAAAGCCGGTCGCCGAGGTCAAGCGTATGCTCGGCCTGAACGAACGGGTGTCTTCGGTAGACGTGTCGCTTGGCCCGGATTCGGACAAGACGCTGCTCGATACCCTGACCGACGACCGCCCGACGGACCCGTGCGAACTGCTGCAGGATGACGACCTGTCGCAGAGCATCGATCAGTGGCTGGGCGAGTTGACCGACAAGCAGCGTGAAGTGGTTGTACGCCGCTTTGGCCTTCGCGGCCATGAAAGCAGTACCCTGGAGGATGTTGGGCTGGAGATCGGCCTTACCCGTGAACGCGTGCGGCAAATCCAGGTGGAAGGGCTCAAGCGCTTGCGCGAGATCCTTGAAAAGAATGGTCTGTCCAGCGAGTCATTGTTCCAGTAGCTAGCGCTGTAACAAAAGACGCCCCGATGATCTCGGGGCGTTTTTGTTTGTGGCGAAAAGCGAGGTTCCCTTTCAGATTGTCGGGGGGCATGGCGCCCAGACGCACCTGGCAAGACACCTATCAAATGTGTACCGCGCTACCCCAGTAACATCGCGTGTAAGCCTTTACTTACTCGTTGTGTAAGCTTTCCATGCAACCTTTAGTAAATCAAAGTCGTTTCCAAAGGCTGAATTTTTACAACCCATTGAAAAGCATGGTTTATTCACCGGTGAGTAAATGTGTCCGCGGAAATACCTTGCAAGCTCCATTGCTTGCTCGCCTGGCTGAACCCGCTAGTATTCGAACTGTGCACAGGGACATGCACAGGCTTTCAGGATGAAGGCCAGGGACATCGCAAGAAGCGATTTCATCAGGATGATGTTTGGGACAAGCAGGGACTACGGAAAAAAATGTGGGCGGGTCAAACCGCCCCTTTTTTTTGCCCGTAGGAAAACAAAAAAGGCCCCGAAGGGCCTTTTTCGCGTCTGGGCGCTATCAGCGCTCCAGGTCGGCAATCTTGCCAGGCTTGCCATCCCATTCTTCAGCGTCCGGCAGGGCGTCCTTACGCTCGGTGATATTAGGCCAGATTTCCGCCAGCTCGGCGTTCAGCTCGATGAAGTTTTCCATGCCCGAAGGCACTTCGTCTTCCGAGAAGATGGCTTGCGCTGGGCACTCCGGCTCGCACAAGGCACAGTCGATGCACTCGTCCGGGTGGATGACCAGGAAGTTCGGGCCTTCGTAGAAGCAGTCCACCGGACAGACTTCCACGCAGTCGGTGTATTTGCATTTGATGCAGTTGTCGGTGACGACGAAGGTCATTTCTAATTCTCTCCTCAGGCGACGGCGGCGGCCCTTCCTCTCAGGGCCGCGCGGTTTACGGGTATGTGGCTGCAGGCCAGGCTAATAACCTGCAGCACCAGCAAACCGCGGCGGATTCTACCAGCTTGTAATGGGCGCCGTTATAACAGGTTCTTTAGTTGATATAGCATTTCGATAGCTTGACGCGGGGTCATGTCGTCCAGTTGCAGCTTGCCCAGCTTCTCGATGGCTGGATGAGGCAGGCTGGCAAACAAGTCGCTCTGGTGCGGCACTTGCGGCGCGTCCTTGGCCTTGTGGGCCGCAGGCTGCTCATGGGGCAGGCTGGTGGTTTCCAGCCGGCCAAGGTGCTCGCGGGCACGCTGGATCACTGCCGTCGGTACGCCGGCCAGCTGCGCAACGGCCAGGCCGTAGCTTTGGCTGGCAGGGCCGGGTAGCACGTGGTGCAGGAACACGATGCGTTCATTGTGCTCGGTGGCGTTCAGGTGCACGTTGGCCACCAGCGGCTCGCTCTCCGGCAGCACGGTCAGTTCGAAGTAGTGGGTGGCGAACAGTGTGTAGGCACGCAGCTGGGCCAGGCGCTCGGCGGCAGCCCAGGCCAGCGACAGGCCATCGAAGGTGCTGGTACCGCGGCCCACTTCGTCCATCAGCACCAGGCTGCGGTCGGTGGCGTTGTGCAGGATGTTGGCGGTTTCGCTCATCTCCACCATGAAGGTCGAGCGCCCGCCGGCCAGGTCGTCACTGGAGCCGATGCGGGTGAAGATGCGGTCGACCAGCGACAGCTCGCAGCTGGCTGCCGGCACGAAGCTACCGATGTGGGCCAGGAGCACGATAAGCGCAGTCTGGCGCATGTAGGTCGACTTACCGCCCATGTTGGGGCCGGTGATGATCAGCATGCGCGTACTGTTGTCCAGGCCCAGGTCGTTGGCCACGAACGGCGTGGTCAGTACCTGTTCCACCACCGGGTGGCGGCCCTGCTCGATGCGCAGGCAAGGCTCGTCGACAAAGCGTGGGCAGCTCAGGTCGAGGTTCAGTGCGCGCTCGGCCAAGTTGCTGAGCACATCCAGTTCGGCCAGGGCGGCGGCGCTGTCCTGCAGCGGTGCCAGGTGGCTGATCAGGGTTTCCAGCAGCGCGTCGTAGAGCATCTTCTCGCGGGCTAGGGCGCGGCTCTTGGCCGACAATGCCTTGTCCTCGAACGCCTTCAGCTCCGGGGTGATGAAGCGCTCGGCGCCTTTGAGGGTCTGGCGGCGGATGTAGTCGCCCGGGGCCTGCTCGGCCTGCTTGGTCGGCAGTTCGATGAAGTAGCCGTGCACGCGGTTGTAGCCGACCTTGAGGTTGGCAAGGCCGGTGCGGGCCTTTTCCCGGGCTTCCAGGTCGATCAGGAACTGACCGGCGTTCTCGCTGATTGCCAGCAGCTCGTCCAGTTCGTTGTCATAGCCGGCTTTCAGTACACCGCCGTCGCGGATCACCGCCGGCGGGTTATCGATGATCGCCCGCTCCAGCAGGCTGGCCAGCTCCGGATAGGTACCGGTAATGGCCGCCAGACGCGCCAGGTGCGGCGCTTCGAGCTCGGTCATGGCGTTCTGCAGTTCTGGCAGCGCGCCCAGCGCATCGCGCAGGCGTGCCAGGTCGCGCGGGCGGGCATTGCGCAGGCCAATACGGGCGAGGATCCGCTCGATATCGCCAATTTCCTTCAACTGCGGCTGCAGCTTTTCGAAGCGGTAGCTGTCGAGCAGGCAGCGGATCGAGTCCTGGCGTGCTTGCAGCACCTTGAGGTCGCGCAGCGGGCGGTTCAGCCAGCGGCTCAGCAGGCGGCTGGCCATGGCGGTCTGGCAGCGGTCGATCACCGATTGCAGGGTGTTGTCGCGCCCACCGGCCAGGTTGATGTCCAGCTCCAGGTTGCGGCGGCTGGCCCCATCGAGGATGACTGTATCGTCCAGACGCTCGTGGCGCAGGCTGCGCAGGTGCGGCAGGGCGGTGCGCTGGGTTTCCTTGGCATAGGTCAGCAGGCAGCCGGCGGCGCCGATGGCCAGGGTCAGCTTGTCGCAGCCGAAGCCCTTGAGGTCCTTGGTCGCGAACTGCTGGCACAGGGCCTTGCGTGCCGAGTCGCGGTCGAAGTCCCAGGGTGCGCGGCGGCGGGCGCCTGGGCGTTTCTCCGCAGGCAGGTCCCGTGGCCAGTCGTCGGGGATCAACAGCTCGACCGGGTTCAGGCGCTCGAGTTCGGCCAGCAGGTTTTCCCAGCCCTTGATCTCCTGCACGCTGAAATTGCCGCTGGTGATGTCCAGTACCGCCAGGCCGAACAGGCGCTCGTCACCGAGCAGTGCGGCAATCAGGTTGTCGCGGCGCTCGTCGAGCAGTGCCTCGTCACTGACTGTGCCGGGGGTGATGATGCGCACCACCTGGCGCTCCACCGGGCCCTTGCTGGTGGCGGGGTCGCCGATCTGCTCACAGATCACCACCGACTCGCCAAGCTTGACCAGCTTGGCCAGGTAGCCTTCCAGCGAATGGAACGGAATCCCGCACATGGGGATGGACTGGCCGGCCGACTGACCGCGGGCGGTCAGGGTGATATCCAGCAGTTTCGCGGCCTTTTTCGCATCTTCGTAGAAGATCTCGTAGAAGTCGCCCATGCGGTAGAACATCAGCTGGTCCGGGTGCTGGTTTTTCAGCTTCCAGTACTGCTGCATCATCGGGGTGTGTGCGGAAAGATCTGACATTCAGGGCCTTACAGGGGGGATCTGGTTGGCGATGGTAAACCCGTAATGGTACAGGCTTTTTCGTTACGTTGCAGGCGCGTGCTGTGGGGCGTGCGCCTGCAGTCTGGCGGGCAATGGTGGAGCTGCGCCGCGTAACCCTCTAGAATGCGCGCCCCTCGATGAATGCCCCTAGCCGTGACCTGCACGATGAATGTGTCCAGCCCTGTCCCTTATGTAACGCAACAGCTGATCTACCTCCTTTATGGCGAGCGCCGGATCTATCAGCTGGAGGCAAAACTCAGCATCCTCACCGCCCTAGCTCGTTGCAAGCCGGCTGAGCTGCCGGTGATCCGCGTGCTTACCGACCAGCCACAGGCTTTTGCCGGCTGGCCGGTGGAAGTGATCGCACTGGACGAGCAGACCTTGCAGGATTGGGCCGGCGACGGCGGCTACACCCATCGGCGCAAGGCCTGCGCCATTGCCCAGGCCGGGCAGTGGGCGGACAAGACCGTGTTCATCGATACCGATACGGTATTTCTGCAGTCGCCGCAAAAGCTGTTCAGCCAGGTCGATGCCGGGCAATTCTTGGTCGACGAGGTGGAAATGAGCTGGGCCGAGGCTTCGCGCAACAGCTATTACCGCAGCTTCATCGAGGGGCTTGCTGAGTCGGGCGAAGCACCAGCCGATGACTTGCGGCTGTGTAACAGCGGTGTGATGGGCTTTACCCGCGACAACGTTGGCATCGCCAAGCGCGCCATCGACCGGATCGACAACTGGACGCCGTATGCCCGTGACCTGCATACGATCGAGCAGATCGCCTTTTCCTTCGAATTGCACGGCGCGCCGATCAACGAGGCGCGCGGCGTGATCAGCCATTACTTTGCGATGAAGCAGTACGTGCATGCCATTCTAGAAATCTTCTTTGCCCGGCATGGCGAGCATTTTCATTCGAAGATGCCAGGTCTGGCCCTGAAGGTGCCGGCGCATCGCCCGGTGCCCTCGTGGCTGGCTCGGCTCTCGGTGAAATGGAGCCTCAAGCATGTACCCCGGGAGCTGCGTGGCATCGGCCGCAAGTTGCTCTACGGCAGTGTGATGAATGCTGATGACTACCAGCGCGCGTGCAAGGTGGTCTGGTGGCGTTCGGCAATCGAGGACATGCGCACGCTGGGTGGCTTCGACTGGAGCCGGGAGTGGCCTGACGGGCTGCCGCGGCTGGGGCAGCGTGACGAACTGGCGTTCAGCGAAATCGCCCGGGCCAGCCTGAAAGTTTCCTGAGCCAGAGCCCGAAGCAGGGTGATAGGGTAGAGAACCGCCCTCGAGGAGCACCCTACATGGACCCGATCACCACGCTCGCCACCCGCCTGGGTGAGCACCTGCGCCGATTCAATGCGCAGGTGACTACCGCCGAATCCTGCACCGGTGGTGGCATTGCCGAAGCCATCACCCGCATACCTGGCAGCTCGGCCTGGTTCGAAGCCGGTTACGTCACCTATTCCAATGCCCAGAAAACCCGCCAGTTGGGAGTGCCTGAAGCGTTTTTCGGTCAGGTGGGGGCAGTCAGCCAGGAAGTGGTCGAAGCCATGGTCCGTGGGGCTCAGGCTGCCAGTGGCGCACGGTTTGCTGTGGCGGTGAGTGGTGTGGCCGGGCCGGACGGCGGCTCGCCAGCCAAACCGGTGGGCACTGTGTGGCTGGCCTGGGGTGACGGTAACCGGGTGTTCAGCGAACGTCGGCACTTCGACGGTGACCGCGAGGCGGTGCGTCGACAGACGGTGATCGCCGCGTTAGACGGCTTGTTACAGCTTGGTGCCGAGTAAATCGACGACAGGGGTTTGCGCGGGCGTCTGCCTGTGGAATAATACTGGCTACTTATACAGGTATTCCGGCCGTCAGGGCCAAGTCGAACACGTGAGGATTTCAATGGACGACAACAAGAAGCGCGCCTTGGCTGCGGCCCTGGGTCAGATCGAACGCCAATTCGGTAAAGGCGCGGTCATGCGCATGGGTGACCATGAGCGTCAAGGCATTCCGGCCATCTCCACCGGCTCGCTGGGCCTGGATATCGCCCTGGGCATCGGCGGTCTGCCAAAAGGCCGTATCGTCGAGATCTACGGCCCGGAATCGTCGGGTAAGACCACGCTGACCCTGTCTGTCATCGCTGAAGCGCAAAAGAACGGTGCTACCTGCGCCTTCGTCGACGCCGAACATGCCCTTGACCCTGAGTACGCTGGCAAGCTGGGCGTCAACGTCGATGACCTGCTGGTTTCGCAGCCGGACACCGGTGAGCAGGCGCTTGAAATCACCGACATGTTGGTGCGTTCCAACGCGGTCGACGTGATCATTGTCGACTCCGTTGCCGCGCTGGTACCGAAGGCCGAGATCGAAGGCGAGATGGGTGACATGCATGTGGGCCTGCAGGCCCGCCTGATGTCCCAGGCACTGCGTAAGATCACCGGTAACATCAAGAACGCGAACTGCCTGGTCATCTTCATCAACCAGATCCGTATGAAGATCGGTGTGATGTTCGGCAGCCCGGAAACCACTACCGGTGGTAACGCCCTGAAGTTCTACGCGTCGGTCCGTCTGGATATCCGCCGTACCGGCGCTGTCAAGGAAGGCGACGAGGTGGTCGGCAGCGAAACCCGCGTCAAGATCGTCAAGAACAAGGTCTCGCCTCCGTTCCGTCAGGCTGAGTTCCAGATTCTTTACGGGAAAGGTATCTACCGTAACGGCGAGATCATTGATCTGGGGGTATCTCAGGGCTTGGTCGAGAAGTCCGGTGCCTGGTATGCCTACCAGGGCAACAAGATTGGTCAAGGCAAAGCCAACGCTGCCAAGTACCTGGCTGAGAACCCGGCTATTGGTGCCGAGATCGAGAAGCAGATTCGTGAGAAGTTGCTGAAAGCAGGTGCTGCTGCTGAAGCCGGCAAAGCTGCTGCTGCCGAAGCTGATGCCGATGACATGGCCGACGCTGACGCCGGTTATTGATTGCGCAGTAGATAACCGAATATGTCTGCCGTACTCGACACCCCCGTCGCCATCCGGCGGACAGCCATGGACCTGCTTGCACGACGTGAGCACGGTCGAGTCGAGCTGACGCGCAAGTTGCGTCAGCGCGGCGCTTCGGACGAGTTGATCGAGCCTGAACTCGATCGGCTCGCCGAAGAAGGGCTGCTTAGTGAAGCCCGCTACCTCGAGAGTTTCATTCGTTATCGTTCCGGCTCTGGCTATGGCCCTGCGCGTATTCGCGAAGAGCTGTGTCAGCGTGGTTTGGCGCGTGCAGATATCGACCAGGCCCTGCGTGAAAGCGAGGTGAATTGGGGCGAGCGTATGCGAGACGTGTGGCAGCGCAAGTTTGCCGGGCAGCGCCCGCAAGATCCGCGCAGCCGCGCCCAGCAGACCCGGTTCCTGGCTTACCGTGGGTTTCCCATGGACATGATCGGCCGTCTGCTCAGTGGGCGTGATCTCGACGATTATTGACGCTCGAAACCACAGTGCACGTGCACGTCGCGGATAATCTGTTTTGCCAAATGCCCCAGGCTGTCTCCATTCCATTGTAGGCGCGGGTTCACCCGCGAATACGGTGGCGGCTGCGGCGGTGAATGACCGGGGAGATTGGCCAGCAGGTCAGGCCCTTTCGCGGGTAAACCCGCTCCTACGACGGTCTGCGTCCAACAACCGATCCGGTGCAGGAGCAGCCTGAGGTTGCCCCTGCAGGTATTACGCGAGCTGTTACAGCGAAGCCTCAACTCACTTTCAGCGCCTGTCTGGCCCTCTGCGTGGTATGCATGGGTTGCGGTTTGGCCCAGTTCTCCGGCAGGTTGATGAAATCCACCAGCTCACGCAAGCGGCCCTGATCCCGGCCGTTGAAGGCGAATGAAAGGCGGGTCAGATGGCTGTAATTGCCAACTTCGTGCTCGGCACTGCTATCCGCTTGCTGGTGATATTTGCCACTCAGGCGCAAATCGGCAAACCCTTCCTGAATGTCATACAACGCCGCTTCGCTGAGCGCATGGTGCATGCGGATCACGAACTGGCTCTTCAGCCAGCGGCTGGAGTGGTAGTTGCTGTAGAACTGGTTGATTTCCTCAACCGCCTCGTCAGCGCTGTGTACCAGGCGCACCAGCTTCAGGTCGCTGGGCAGGATGTAGCGGTTTTCTTCCAACTGGCGGCTGATGAAGTCCAGGCAGTCACGCCAGAAGCTGCCGCCCGGTGAGTCCAGCAGCACCACCGGTACCAGTGGGCTCTTGCCAGTCTGGATCAGGGTCAGTACCTCCAGGGCTTCATCCAGTGTGCCGAAGCCGCCAGGGCACAGCACCAGGCCGTCGGCCTCCTTGACGAAGAACAGCTTGCGGATGAAGAAAAAGTGGAACGGCAGGAGTTTGTCGGTACCGTTCACCGTCGGGTTGGCATGTTGTTCGAAGGGTAAGGTGATGTTGAAACCCAGGCTGTGCTCGCTGCCGGCGCCTTCGTGGGCAGCCGCCATGATGCCGCCGCCGGCGCCGGTGATGACCATCAGGTCGGAGCGCGCCAGAGTGGCACCTAGCTCGCGGGCCAGGGCGTACATCGGATGCTCGAGCGGGGTGCGTGCCGAGCCGAACACGGTCACTTTGCGTCGGCCCTTGTAGCGCTGCAGGGTGCGGAAGGACTGGTCCAGTTCGCGCAGGGCCTGCAGGGTGATCTTGGCGCTCCAGCGGTCGCTGTCGTCATGGGCCATGCGCAGGATGGTCAGCATCATGTCGCGGTAAAGCGGCAGGTTAGGGCTGTTGGGGGCAACCAGTTGCAGTTGTGCTTCGATATTGCTCAGGTCGATATTGTTGTCGCGGAAGTGGCTGAACAGCAGTTCATTCGAATGGTAAGGCATGCGACGTCTCCTTCTGCACCAATACCTCTGACCTCAATCTAGACCCTTGCGCCCGATCGTGCCGAGGTGTTCGGCGCAGCCGCCTGTCGGCCTGCGGCCATCGGCAGCACGGGTTTGGTTAACTGGTAGAGTGAAATGTGTCGATGCAGGAGGTGGCGGTATGCATCGCTTGGTCATCGAAGTGGACTGGCAGCTCTACCAGCAGCTGGAGAACGCGGCCCAGGTGCATCACCTGAGCCTTGAAGCCGAGTGCCGCCGCAGGCTGTCGGGGCTGGAGTGTCGGTCGCGATACTTGCAGGCGCTGTTGGCGGAGATGCGCGCCGATGCCGTTGAAGGGCGCTGGCGCGCTCATGAGGACGAGAAAGCGTAGCGTTGACGCTGTGCTTACTTCTTCTTGTTGCCGGCCAGGCAGCTGGCGTTGTCGAAGGCCTGGTCCATGACTGGCTGGTTGGTCTTGTAGACCGTGAAGCGGTAGACCATGACGGCGCCCTTGGACATCAGGTTGCGGAAGCCGTTGTTGCGGCACACGCTGTCGCCGAGCTGGCTACGCACCTGCTCAGGGTTGGCCTGCATGCGCGCTGCGTGGCTCTGGCGTACGCTCAGGTGGTTGACCAGCGCCTTGCCTTCAACGGTGTAACCCTGATCGAGGATGTCCTCGTTGATTGCGCGTGGGGTGCCGACGCTGCTCTCTTTGGCGACCTTCTGCAGCAGGGTGTTCAGGTCGTAATCCTGCTTGGATGCCGCCTGGGCTGCCAGAGGCAGGGCGAGCAGCAGGCTCAGGGCGGGGGCGATAAGGCGCAGCATGAATCTCTCCTGGTTCGATGACTGGCGCTTTGACATGCGCGGGTCAACGGCGTTCCGTAAAATTGCGCGTGGCGAGGACCGGCACGGTAGAAGTCCGATTATAAGGAGCGCTTTGCCGGCTGCACAGCAATTGCCACCTGTTCTGGTAGACTGGCCGCCTTGTTTTTTCCGAGTCATCCTTGTGCCCATTTTCAATCTGTCCAGAGACCTGCCGGCATGAGCCATGCGGTAGCGCGTCTGCGCGCCGAACGCCTGGCCCGCAGCAACAAGCCTTTCATCGCCCGTGGCTCGCGTGCCGAGCGTTGCCCGGATTGCCGGGTCATCGCCACCCATTGCCTGTGTGCCTGGAAGCCTAGGGTGCAGGCTGACGCGGGTGTGTGCCTGCTGATGCACGACACCGAGCCGCTGAAACCCACCAACACCGGCTGGTTGATTGCCGACCTGATTGAAGACACCTGGGCCTTCGGCTGGTTGCGCACCGCGGTTGACGAGCGCCTGCTGGCTTTGCTCGATGACCCGCGCTGGCAGCCCTATATCGTTTTTCCGGGCGAATTCGTTGCCCAGGAGCGGGTGGTCAGCGAGGTGGTGCGCGAGCCGGGCAAGCGTCCACTGTTCATCCTGCTGGATGCCACCTGGACCGAAGCGCGCAAGATGTTCCGCAAAAGCCCGTACCTGGACCGCTTCCCGGTGTTGAGCCTGCAAGCCGAGCAGATGTCGCGCTACCGCCTGCGGCGCTCCAAGCGCGATGATCATTTCTGTACGGCAGAAGTTGCGGCCATGTGCCTGGACCTTGCTGGCGATAGCCAGGCTTCGCAGGCGCTGGATGCTTACCTTGATGTGTTCAGCCTGCATTACCTGAGCGGCAAACGGCGGCTACCGCTTGACGAGCAGGACGACACCCACCAGCGTTTGCATACCTTCCTATAGTCCAAGGGGCACAACCCCTGCTTTGGTTCATAATGACGGAGCTGGCAGCCAGGGTGGGCGAGACGGCAGGGCGATTGGCTTATCTCCCTTGACCGTGCTCGGCCTCCTTGGCGCCGATTCCCCGCCGGGCGCTTCCCTTCCACTCGAGTGCCTGGCACAGAACAGGATCCTTAGATCGATGGCCACATACGAAATCCTGATTGCCGATGACCACCCACTGTTCCGTGGCGCCCTGCGCCAGGCCGTTACCCTCGGGCTTGGCTCCGATGTGCGTCTGGTCGAAGTCGCAAGCATTGCCGAACTGGAAACCCGCCTGAGCGAAAAAGCCGACTGGGACCTGGTGCTGCTGGACTTGAACATGCCGGGTGCCTACGGTTTTTCCGGTCTGGTGCTGCTCCGCGGGCAGTACCCGCAGATCCCCGTGGTGATGGTTTCGGCACAGGAAGAGGCCGCCGTGGTGGTCAAGTCCCGCGAGTTCGGCGCCAGTGGTTTCATTCCCAAGTCCAGCACCCTGGAAGTGATCCAGGATGCGGTGCGCAAGGTGCTTGATGGCGAGGTCTGGTGGCCGCCGCAGGCGTTCGAAAAGGTCGATGTTTCGGCCGAGGCCAAGGCCGCCAGCGAAGGCTTGGCCAGCCTCACGCCGCAGCAGTTCCGCGTACTGACCATGGTCTGCGAAGGCTTGCTGAACAAGCAGATCGCCTATGAGCTGAGCGTGTCGGAAGCGACCATCAAGGCCCACGTGACCGCGATCTTCCGCAAGCTGGGCGTGCGTACCCGGACCCAGGCTGCACTGCTGCTGCAACAACTTGAATCGGTTGCCAGCAACTGACTGTGCATGGCTTCACGCTTTTTTGACCCGAGCCGGTCTAGTCTGCTGGCCTTTCTGCTGTGAAGTGACTCACATGACATCGCCATTCAAGGGCCAGACCGGCCTCAAACGCATCTTCAACGCCGCTGGCTACTCGCTGGACGGCCTGCGTGCCGCCTTCAAGGGCGAGGCCGCATTCCGCCAGCTGGTGCTGCTCAACGTGGTGCTGATCCCGATCGCCTTCTGGCTGCCGGTCAGCCGCGCCGAGCGGGCCATCATGATCGCCGTTTGCCTGTTGGGGCTGATCGTCGAGCTGTTCAACTCGGCGGTGGAGGCGGCCATCGATCGCATTTCGCTGGAGCGCCACCCGCTGTCGAAAAATGCCAAGGACATGGGCAGCGCCGCACAGTTGGTGGCACTGACCATGGTGGCGCTGGTGTGGGGAGTGATCCTGCTTTAAGCGATCGGCGGCAGCACGATCTCGTCACTGCGGGTAAAGCCCGCAGTGAAGCTGCGGCATAGCTCGAGAAACTCACGCATGGCCGAGGTCTGGTACTTCTGTTTGTGCCAGATGAAGTAGAACTGGCGCAGCAGGTCCAGCTCCGGTGTTTCCACAGGTACCAGGCTGCCGCGGCGGAAGGCGTCACGCAGGGCCAGGCGTGAAATGCAACCGATGCCCAGGCCTGACTCCACCGCGCGCTTGATCGCTTCGGTGTGCTCCAGCTCCAGGCGAATATTAAGGTTGGCGCGGTGATGGCGCATGGCCTGGTCGAAGGTCAGGCGTGTGCCTGAGCCTTGTTCGCGCAGGATCCACGCCTCTTGCGAAAGGCTTTCGATATCGGCGCGGCCCAGTTTCGCCAGTGGGTGCTGTGGCGCACAGAACACCACCAGTTCGTCCTCGACCCACGGCTGAACTTCCAGGTCGGGGTGATTGCAGTCACCTTCGATTAGACCCAGATCAATTTCGTAGTGCGCGACCTGTTGCACGATATGCGCAGTATTTTGAACATGCAGTTTTACCTGGCTTTCCGGGTGTGTCTGCATGTAGTTGCCGATCAGCAGGGTGGCCAGGTAGTTGCCGATGGTGAGGGTGGCGCCGACCGCCAGTGAGCCGAAACCGGATTTGCCGTTGAGCAGGTCTTCGATTTCCTTGGCTTGGTCAAGCAGGGCTACTGCTTGTGGCAGCAATTGATGGCCCAGGGCATTGAGGGCCAGGCGTTTGCCGGCACGGTCGAACAGCTGGCAGCTCGATTGCCGCTCCAGTTCGGTGATAGAGGTACTGGCGGCCGACTGCGACAGCGCCAACAGGCTGGCGGCCCGAGAGACGCTTTGGTGCTGGGCGACGGCGACGAAGACTTGCATTTGACGGAGTGTGAATCGCATATCGATATAACCGATAACACATATCTTGATAATCCAGTTAACAGATATTGTCGCTGCCCCTAAACTATTGCGCAACTGTGCGCTTTGCGCGCGCGTTTTTCTTCAGGAGCCCCATCGATGAGCAACATGAACCACGAACGTGTCCTCAGTGTGCACCACTGGAACGACACCCTGTTCAGCTTCAAGTGCACCCGCGACCCGGGCCTGCGCTTCGAGAACGGTCAGTTCGTGATGATCGGCCTGCAGCAGGACAACGGCCGTCCGCTCATGCGTGCCTACTCCATCGCTTCGCCAAACTGGGAAGAGCACCTTGAATTCTTCAGCATCAAGGTGCCGGATGGCCCGCTGACCTCGCAGCTGCAGCACCTGAAGGAAGGCGATGAGATCATCATCAGCAAGAAGCCTACCGGCACCCTGGTGCTCGACGACCTGAATCCTGGCAAGCACCTGTACCTGCTGAGCACCGGCACTGGCCTGGCGCCGTTCATGAGCGTCATCCAGGACCCGGAAACCTACGAGCGCTTTGAAAAAGTGATCCTGGTGCACGGCGTGCGCTACGTGAACGAAGTGGCCTACCGCGAGTTCATCACCGAGCACCTGCCGCAGAACGAGTTCTTCGGTGAGTCGGTTCGCGACAAGCTGATCTACTACCCGACCGTGACCCGCGAGCCGTTCGAAAACCAGGGCCGTCTGACCGACCTGATGCGCAGCGGCAAGCTGTTCAGTGACATCGGCCTGCCGCCGATCAACCCGCAAGACGACCGCGCGATGATCTGTGGCAGCCCGAGCATGCTCGACGAGACCAGCGAAGTGCTGGACAGCTTCGGCCTGAAGATCTCCCCGCGCATGCGCGAGCCGGGTGACTACCTGATCGAGCGTGCCTTCGTCGAGAAGTAAGGCCCAGGCGGGTACAGGAAGGCGACTCTCGGGTCGCCTTTCTCATGCCTGGGATTTGTGCATGGCCTGTTCCGGCCCTTTCGCGGGTAAACCCGCTCCTACGGGTGCAGCGCACGTCCCGGGAATTGCACGAAACCCGTAGGAGCGGGCTTGCCCGCGAAAGGGCCGGTGCAAGCGACCCCCGATCTATTCGACCCGCGTCTCGCCGCTGTACACCAAGATTTCCCGGCACCGCTTGCACAGGTATCGCCGCCCTTGGTGCACCAGCTTGTGCCGCTGCGCGGTAAACGGGAAGTCGCTTTGCGGGCACCGGCAGCGGTAGATGTAGCGGGTCACTGCGCGCCGTTGCACGTCATAGTTGTGGCAACGATTGGGCGGCAGTTCATACACCCCGCGCATGATCAACTGCCACTCTTCACCATGGGCCTGGATGCGGTCGCCAAACAGCTGGTGGGCAACCAGGTGTGCCACTTCATGGGCCACGGTCTGGCGCAGGAAGTCTTCCTGGTTTTCGCGGTAGAGCTGCAGGTTGAAGCGCAGCAGATTCTCGTGCAGGTGGGCGACGCCGGCTTTTTGCCCGCGCAGTTTGAAGCTGACTTCGGGGCGCGGGAAGCGGCGTTTGAAAAAGGCTTCGGCTTGCTGGTAACAGGTTTCGACGCGTTGTTTGAGCTGCTCGGGCATGGCGGGGCGGTTCTCCTGACCAGGCATTATGCCGCAAGCGCAGGTGGCTTGCCGAGTCACCGGTCAGTGCACAGCCAGAGGCCGCCTTGCGGCGGCCCCTGGTTGATGCCCCAGTGTTGGTTCGGTCTGTTCTAGTTGGTGTAGACGGGCCCCACGCCCAGTCCCCAGATAATCACGGTAGCGGCCATGATTGCCACCAGTACCACCAAGCCTACTGCCAGCACCGAGCTGGAGAACAGGAAGCCTTCATCCGACGGTATGTTCATGAACGTCGGCAAGCCGACATACAGCAGGTACACCGTGTAGCAGATGGCGGCAGTGCCGATCAGCATGCCCAGCCACAGGTGCGGGTAAAGCGCCGCCAGGCCACCGATGAACAAGGGGGTGGCGGTGTAGGTGGCAAAAGCGATGCATTGCGCCATGGACGGGTTGGCATCGTAGGTGCGGGCCATCCAGTGGATGAATGCGCCCATTACCGCCACCCCGGCGAGCATGGCCAGGTAGGACATGATGCTCATCCAGATTGCGCTTTCCATGGTCAGCATCACTGCTGGCCGGTCACCGATCACCCAGCCCACCTGGGTAGTGCCAATAAACGCCGAAACGGCAGGAATCGCCGCGAGGATCAGGGTGTGTGTCAGGTACATGTGGCTGATGGTTTCTTCTTCGCCACGAATCTCCCGCCATTCCTGATCGGGATGGGTAAACAGCCCCACAACGTGATGAATCATGCCGATCACTCCTCTCAATGTTGCCAAACGCCCCCCAATATGGAGCGCAAGCGGCCCGAGGCCCTAACACCGATGCAAGCGGTAATGTGGCCTTATGTCGCAGTATAGGAAGCCGTTACCCACATAAACCGCGCTTTTTAGAGCAAATTGCGCTGTAAGCCGTGCTGTTGATTACATTGAAGTCTTTATCGGAATGCCTACAGCGGCGTCGCGTTTGTGCGTAAAATAGCCGGCTTTTGTCACACCTCGCGGATCCAAGCGCTATGGGCACCCTCTCGGTCAACCAGAACAAACTGCAAAAACGCCTGCGTCGTCTCGCTGGCGAAGCCATCACCGACTACAACATGATCGAGGATGGCGACAAGGTCATGGTCTGCCTGTCCGGCGGCAAGGACAGCTACACCATGCTCGACGTTCTGTTGCACCTGCAGAAGGTGGCACCGATCACGTTCGAGATCGTTGCGGTGAACATGGACCAGAAACAGCCGGGCTTCCCTGAGCACGTATTGCCGGCTTACCTCAAGGAACTGGGGGTCGAGTACCACATCGTCGAGAAGGATACCTACTCGGTGGTAAAGGAACTGGTACCCGAAGGCAAGACCACTTGCTCGCTGTGTTCGCGCCTGCGCCGCGGTACCCTGTACACCTTTGCCGACGAAATCGGCGCTACCAAGATGGCGCTGGGGCACCACCGCGACGACATCGTCGAAACCTTCTTCCTCAACATGTTCTTCAACGGCGCGCTCAAGGGCATGCCGCCAAAGCTGCGCGCCGACGATGGCCGCAACGTGGTGATCCGCCCGCTGGCCTACTGCAGCGAGAAGGACATCCAGGCCTACTCGGACATGAAGGCATTCCCGATCATCCCGTGCAACCTGTGCGGCTCGCAGGAAAACCTGCAGCGCCAGGTGGTCAAGGACATGCTGGTGGAGTGGGAACGCAAGCACCCGGGCCGTACCGAGAGCATCTTCCGTGCCCTGCAGAACGTGGCACCGTCGCAGCTGGCCGACCGGAACCTGTTTGACTTCACCAGCCTGAAGATTGACGAAAGCGCTACCCCGCGCTTCCTCGACGTGCTGAACATCTGAGCCCATGCGTGATTACCCGTGGTTGCATGAGTATTGCCTGAACCGCTTTGGTTCGGCCCAGGCGCTGGAGGCTTTCCTGCCGCAGCCGCGCACGCCGGCGCAACTGCGCGACATCAGTGACGACCGCTACCTGTCGACACTGGCCCTGCGGGTGTTTCGCGCCGGGCTCAAGCACAGCCTGGTGGATGCCAAGTGGCCGGCGTTCGAGCAGGTATTCTTCGGCTTCGACCCGGAGAAAGTGGTGCTGATGGGCGCCGAGCACCTGGAACGGTTGATGCAGGATGAGCGCATTATCCGCCACCTGGGCAAGCTCAAGAGCGTGCCGCGCAATGCGCAAATGGTGCTGGATATCGCCAAGGCGCATGGCAGTTTTGGTGCGTTCATCGCCGACTGGCCAGTGACCGACATTGTCGGCTTGTGGAAGTACCTGGCCAAGCACGGCAACCAGTTGGGCGGGTTGTCGGCGCCACGGTTCTTGCGCATGGTCGGCAAGGACACGTTCATCCCGACCGATGACATGGCAGCGGCGTTGATTGCGCAGAAGGTGATCGACAAGCAGCCCACCAGCCAGCGCGACCTGGCTCTGGTGCAGCAGGCGTTCAACCAGTGGCATGCAGAGAGCGGGCGGCCGCTGTGCCAGTTGTCGGTGATGCTGGCGCATACCGTCAACCATTGAGTTTTGTGGTGCTCCCATTCGCGGGCACGCCCGCTCCCACAGGAATCGCACCGCACTTAAGGCCTGTGCAGTACCTGTGGGAGCGGCGTGCCCGCGAAAAGTCTAACTGCCTTCGCCCGCCATGCGCCGCTCATGCTGGAACTTCCAGCGCACGTACAGTAGCCCGGCAATGAACAGCCCCAGGCTCACCAGCACTTCAAGCCAGCCGAATACCGCCCGCGCTGGGTCGAACGCCGCCAGCACGCCCTTGATGAAATAGATATTCACCACGAAGCAGGTCCAGGCATGCGCTCGGGCGCTGCCTTTCAGCATGCCGGGCAACAGCAACAGCAACGGCACCAGTTCGATCGCCAGGATCACCTCGACCCGGGCCCCATGCAGGTTGGCGAACCACAGGTTGTTCACCACCAGCAGGGCGATCAGGCCGAAGAAGCATGCCAGGCTCAATGCCCGCGTCAGGCGCAGGCGTGGCACCAGCCATTGGACCGGCGGCAATGCCTTGGGCTTTCTAGCCACGCGCCGCCTCCAGGGCCTTGGCCGTGGTCGCCAGGCGTTGGCCCAGGGCGCGGCACAGGGTGATTTCGTGTGGGTCGAGTTCACGCTTGCCATCGGCGCCTGCGTGGTGGCTGGCGCCATAAGGCGTGCCGCCGCCACGGGTCTCGAGCAGTGCCGACTCGCTGTAGGGCAGGCCCATCACCAGCATGCCGTGGTGCATCAGCGGCAGCATCATCGACAGCAGGGTGGTTTCCTGGCCGCCGTGCAGGCTGGCGGTGGAGGTGAACACGCCAGCCGGTTTGCCGACCAGCTCACCGCCTAGCCAAAGGCTGCTGGTGCCATCGAGGAAGTACTTGAGTGGCGCTGCCATGTTGCCGAACCGGGTCGGGCTGCCCAGTACCAGGCCAGCGCAGTGGCGCAGGTCGTCAAGGGTGGCGTACAGCGCGCCACTGGCCGGAATATCCGGGGCCACCGCTTCGCATTCGGTGGAAATCGCCGGCACCGTACGCAGGCGTGCCTCCATGCCGGCCAGCTCGATACCGCGGGCGATGTGCCGGGCCATTTCGCTGGTCGCGCCATGGCGGCTGTAATACAGCACCAGGATGTAGGGCGCGCTCACGGCAGGATCTCCAGCACTTTTTCCGGCGGGCGACCGACCACGGCCTTGTCACCGGCAACCAGGATCGGCCGCTCGATCAGCTTGGGGTGCTGGGCCATGGCCTCGATCAGTTGCGCGTCGGTCAGTGCCGGGTCGGCCAGGTTCAGCGTTTTGTATTCGTCCTCGCCGCTGCGCAGCAATTGGCGCGGGGCGATGCCCAGCTTGCCGAGCAGGGCCTTGAGGGTGACCGCGTCGGGCGGGGTTTCCAGGTAGCGCACGATGGTCGGGGTCAAGCCGCGGGCCTCGAGCAGTTCCAGGGCGCCGCGGGATTTCGAGCAGCGCGGGTTATGATAGAGCGTGAGATCAGTCATGTCGGGTCGCATCCAGCTGGGTGTGGCGGCTATTCTAACCGCAGCGACTGACCAATTTGCTTTAAAACTCGAGAAGGATTGACCCATGGCAAGGCGTCTGGCAGCAGTACTGGCCATCACCGCGAGCCTGTTGCTCGGTGGTTGCGGTGCCGATTACGGCGTGGACCAACACGGTAATACGGTTAAGGCCGAACAGATCGAAGGGCACTGGCTGGTGCTCAACTACTGGGCTGAATGGTGCGGACCGTGCCGTACCGAAATCCCGGAACTGAATGCGGCGGCCAAGCAATGGGCGGCTGAGGGCATCAAGGTGGTGGGGGTGAACTTCGACGGTTTGCAGGGGCCGGACCTGAAGCAGGCTGCCGAAACCCTGGGTATCGGTTTCACCGTGCTTGCCCAGGACCCGGCCGAGCGCTATGACCTGCCGCGCAGCGAGGCCTTGCCGGTGACCTACATCATCGACGACAAGGGCAAGGTGCGTGAGCAGTTGATGGGCGAGCAGACCCTTGAAGGGTTGCAGGCCAAGATCAAGGCCCTGAAAGGCGCCTGATGCATTCGGGCCGCTTTTGCGGCCCTTTGCGGGCAGGCCCGCTCCCACAGGGGGGTGACAAACTGTGGGAGCGGGCGCGCCCGCGAAGGGCCGCAAAGCGGCCCCGGCAATCCTCAGCCTTCTTCAGGCCAGAAGCGCAGCGGCTTGCCTTCGGCCGGCCAGAAGCGCATCTGCTCCACCGGTGACACATCCCAACGCTCTACCGTTTCCAGCGCCTGCAGGAAGCGTTTTTCCTGTTCCATCAGCGCGGGTGCGCACAGCTTGCGGGTCTTGCCGACCTTGCCGAAGCTCAGGTGCTCGCCATCGAGCGTGTAAGGCGCAAACCAGTGGTTGCAGCCGCCGTTGCCATAGGCACGGCCGTCGCTGGCCAGGGTCAAGGTCAGGTGGCTGTAGTCGATCAGTGGTCGTTCGCCAATCCACTCCAGCACGTAGCTGCGTTCCTGCTGCAGCCGGGAAGGTTGCGTGGCGCAGCCGAGCAGGCCGGTTGCAATCAGCACGCCGGTCAGCAGATTCTTCACTCGGCGCTCTCCTGGCAACGCGGGCACAGGTGTTTTTCGCCACGGCTGGCCCAGCCCAGCGCTGCGATACGGGCGCTGGCAGCCGGTTGACGAGCTGCCTTGCCGAGCTTGGCGTCTACTGCGAACTCGAAGCTCAGCACTGCATCGCAGCTATCGCATTCGACCTGCCAGGTGAGGATTTCCAGCTCGTTGAATACCGGGCCGCTCGCCACGGCAACCCACTGGCCGCGTGGGTTGATCAGGTGGCGCACGCTTTCCACGGTCAGGCGCATGGACAAATCCTTGCTGCCCTTGAGCGTGACCAGCAGGCTGTCGCCTTTTTGCATCGAACCGCCGTTGCCCGTGACCTGATAGCGGCCCGGCACCAAAGCGCGGCACTCGATCAGGGTGTGTTGCGGGTTGAATAGGGTGTAGCGAAAATCGTGTTCGACCATGGGTCCTCCAGAAATGCCGCGTATCCTAGCATTAACCCATCACCAGGTTCTGTGGATTGCCTGCCGCCCAGCGGTTGATGTTGTCCAGTGTGGTCGCGGCAATGGCATCCAGCGCCTCGCGGGTGAGGAAAGCCTGGTGGGCGGTGATGATCACGTTGGGGAAGGTCAGCAGCCGAGCCAGCACATCGTCTTGCAAGGGCAGGTCGGAGCGGTCTTCGAAGAACAGTTGGGCTTCTTCCTCGTAGACGTCCAGGCCCAGGTAGCCAAGCTGGCCGCTTTTCAGTGCGTCGATCAGCGCCGGGGTGTCGACCAGCGCACCGCGACCGGTGTTGATCAGCATGGCGCCGGGCTGCAACTGGGCCAGGCTTTGCGCGTTGATCAGGTGGCGAGTGTGTTCGGTCAGCGGGCAGTGCAGGCTGATGATGCGGGCTTCGCGCAACAGCTCGGGCAGGGGCATATAGCGGGCGCCAAGGGCCAGCAGCTCTGGGTTGGGGTAGGGGTCGTACGCCAGCAGCTGGCAGCCGAAACCGGCCATGATGCGAGCGAAGGCGGCCCCGATCTGGCCGGTACCGACCACCCCGACGGTTTTGCCGTGCAGGTCGAAGCCGGTCAGCCCGTGCAGGGTGAAGTCACCTTCGCGGGTGCGGTTGTAGGCCCGATGCAGGCGCCGGTTGAGTGCCAGGATGAGCGCCACGGCGTGCTCGGCAACGGCGTGTGGCGAGTAGGCCGGCACCCGCACCACGACCAGGCCCAAGCGCTGGGCTGCGGCCAGGTCGACGTGGTTGTAGCCGGCCGAGCGCAGGGCGATCAACCGCGTGCCCGCAGCGGCCAGGCGCTGCAGCACCGGCGCGTCGAGTTCGTCATTGATGAAGGCGCAGACCACCTCAAAGCCCTCTGCCAGGGCGGCGGTGTCGAGGGTCAGGCGGGCGGGCTGGAAATGCAGCTCCAAGGGGGTGCCGCTGGCAGCCTTGGTGAAGCTTTCCTGATCGTAGTGCTGGCTGCTGAACAACAGGGCGCGCATGGTGGAACTCCTTTGCAATGCATGTCTTGGGTGGGTCGCTGCCTGTCAAGGCATACCCAGCGTGGCCCAGAGCCACTCAAGCGCTCAATCTGGCCTGTGCCGACAGCCGGCTGATCGCGCTGTCCAGTTCATCCAGGGCCTGCTGCGCCTGCGGATTGTCCTGCTTCAGCAAGGTCTCGCTGCGTTGGCACGCTGCCCGTAACTGCGGTACGCCACAATAGCGTGAGGCCCCGTTCAGGCGGTGTACTTGCTCGATCAGGCCATTGCGGTCATCGGCTGCGCGGGCGGCGCGTATGGCTTCGCGGTCCGTATCCAGGGAGGCCAGCAGCATGCTCAGCATGTCAGCCGCCAGATCTGCCTTGCCAGCGGCCAGGCGCAGGCCCTCTTCGGGGTCGAGTACCTTCAGTTCGTCGCCATTGGTCAGTAGCTCGGCCTGCGCCTGCTGCGGTGTGCCCAGGCTCAGGCCGGTCCACTTCATCACCACCTGGGCCAGTTGCCGTTCGCTGATGGGTTTGGTCAGGTAGTCGTCCATCCCGCTGTGCAATAACGCGCGCTTTTCATTGGCCATGGCATGGGCAGTGAGGGCGACGATCGGCAGCGGGTTGCCACTCTGGGTGTTTTCCCACAGGCGGATCTGTTCAGTACAGGCGCGGCCGTCCATGCCGGGCATCTGCACATCCATCAGCACCAGGTCGAACAACTCTTCCTGCACGGCTTGTACCGCTGCATAACCATTGTTGACGGCCAGTACCTCGGCACCCAAGTCTTCGAGCAGGGTTTTTACCAGCAGCAGGTTGGCGGCATTGTCGTCGACGCAGAGTATTTTCGGGCGTCGCTGGCCGTTGGCGTTGCTCCCTTCGGCCAGTGGACGGCGAGGTTGTACCAGCTCCAGCAAGAGGCGCCGCAGCTTGCGGGTGCAGGTCGGCTTGGACAGCAACTGGCCATGGCCGTTGGGCAGGTACGGGTGGTACAGCGCCTGCTCGGTGGTCGGGCACAGCACCACGCATTGGCAGTGGTAACGCTCGAGCTGCTGATGATAATGGCCCAGTTGCTCGGGCGACAGGTTACCCAGGTTGGCCCCGAGCACCGCGAACTCGAAGGGCAGGCCGGCCTGGCTGGCGGCCTGCACCCCCTGCAGCAACTGGTCGTAGGAGGCGAACAGGCTCACGCTGAGGCCGCAGTCTTCCAGCTGGTGCTCCAGTGCCTGGCGCGCCAGTTCGTGGCCATCGACAATGGCGGCACGGCGGCCCAGCAATGGCTGCGGTGGCAGCGCTTCGGCATCGTCATGAGCCTTGGGCAGGTTGAGGCTGATCCAGAACTGCGAACCTTCGCCCGGGGTACTGTCGACACCGATCTCGCCGCCCATCTGTTCGATCAGGCGCTTGGAAATCACCAGCCCCAGACCGGTGCCACCGGGCTGGCGGGCCAGTGAGTTGTCTGCCTGGCTGAAGGCCTGGAACAGTGTGCGCACATCCTGTGGTGACAGGCCGATGCCGGTGTCCTGTACGCTGATGCGCAACTGCGCGCAGTCTTCGTGCTCGTCTTCCAGCATGGCGCGCACGACGATGGTGCCTTCGCGGGTGAACTTGATGGCGTTGCTGACCAGGTTGGTGAGGATCTGCTTGAGCCGCAACGGGTCGCCCACCAGCGAAGCAGGCGTGTCGCGGTAGATCAGGCTCAGCAATTCCAGCTGCTTGGCGTGGGCGGCCGGAGCGAGGATGGTCAGGGTGTCCTGGATCAGGTCCCGCAGGTTGAACGGTATGCTGTCGAGCACCAGCTTGCCGGCTTCGATCTTGGAGAAATCGAGGATCTCGTTGATGATTCCCAGCAGGTTGTCAGCAGACTTCTCGATGGTGTTCAGGTAGTCGAGCTGGCGCGGTGTCATCTCGCTTTTTTGCAGCAGGTGGGTAAAGCCGAGGATGCCGTTGAGCGGGGTGCGGATTTCGTGGCTCATGTTGGCCAGGAACTCCGACTTGATGCGGCTGGCCTCAAGTGCCTCTTTGCGCGCCATGTCCAGCTCGATGTTCTGGATTTCGATGGTTTCCAGGTTCTGGCGCACGTCTTCGGTGGCCTGGTCGATGCTGTGTTGCAGTTCTTCGTGAGCGTTTTGCAGGGTTTCGGCCATGCGGTTGATGCCGTGGGCCAGTTCGTCCAGCTCATGGCTGCCCATGGTCGGCAGGCGTTCTTCGAGGTGGCCGTCCTTGAGCTGATTGACCGCGTGCTTGATGCGTTCGATGGGGTCGTTGATGGTGCGGCTCATGCGCAGCGCCAACAGGCCGCTGAGTGCCAGGCAGGCGAGGATCAGCAACAGGCTGGTGAACAGGTTGCGGTAGCCGCGCAGCAGCGTGCCGTCGTGCGACAGCTCGATCTCTACCCAGCCCAGCAGGCGCTCGGCTTCGGCCGGCACGGCGTCGGTGGCCAGGTCGCGGTGGTGGCCGAACACGGGCATCAGGTAGCGGGTGGCGTCGTTGCCACTGCGCTGCAGGAGTTGGGTGCCGGTACCGCCGCTGGGCGGCAGGTTGAGCATGCTTGGGCCAGCGTGGGCCAGGCGCGTGCGGTCCGGGGCCAGAAACGCCACTGCGCGCACATCGGCCTGCTCCAGGGTTTGTGCGGCAATTCGCTCCAGTTGCGCAGGCGCGAGCCGGGCCATGGCCGGTGCGGCCAGGGGCGCCAGTTGTTCGGCGATCATCTTGCCGCGCTGCAGCAGCTGGGTGCGCAGGTCGTTCTGTTGCAGCCAGGTGAAATAGCTACCCAGCACCAGGGCCATCAAGCCGGCCGGTAGCAGTGCCAGCAGCAGTACCCGGCTGCGGATTCCCAAGCGATCGAGCACACTCGCCTCCTCTGATGTGCCTGGATGCCGTCAAGTGGTAACGGCCAAGCCGCGAAGTTACTCCGCCTGCCGCACCATTGCATCTCTTTAGTACGTGTTATGCGCCGTTGCCGGGGCATTGGTCGCAGTGCGGTTGCCTGGCAGGTGGCGAATGCTCAATAATCGCGTAATTGAGAATGCATGGCAGTTGCCAATGAATCCTGTATCTATTTACAACACCCACATCCTTGCCATCGAGGACGACCCGGTGCTTGGCGCCTATCTGCAGGAAGAGCTGCAGCGTGGCGGCTGCCAGGTCACCTGGTGCCGCAATGGCCTGGAGGGCCTGGAAACGGCGGGCCGCCAGGCTTTCGATGTTGTGCTCATGGACATCCTGCTGCCCGGGCTTGATGGGCTGGACGCCTTGGCGCAGTTGCGCAGGCACAGCGCTACACCGGTAATCATGATGTCGGCGCTGGGGGCCGAGGCGGATCGTATCAGCGGCTTTCAGCGCGGCGCCGACGATTACCTGCCCAAGCCATTCAGCATGGCCGAGTTGCAGGTGCGCATCGAGGCGATTCTGCGCCGCGTGGCCCTGGAGCGGCGGCATCAGGGCCCGCTGGAGCAAGCCGGCTGCGGCGAGCTGCAGTTCGATGAGGGGCTGTGTGACGTGCGCCTGAATAGCCGCCTGGCAGGCCTGACCCCCAGCGAATACCGCCTGCTGGACATCCTCAACCGCAACCTCGACGAAGTCCTCAGCAAGCCGTTCCTGTACCAGCACGTGTTGCAGCGCGGCTATTCACGGCATGACCGCAGCCTGGACATGCACGTCAGCCAGATCCGTCGCAAGCTCAAGGGCATCGGTTATCACGAACGGCAGATCCGCACCGTGTGGGGCAAGGGTTACGTGCTCAGTGCCAGCGAGGCGGAGTGAACCATGCTCGACCGCCATTCGCTGTTCTGGAAGCTGACCATCTTGCTGGTGGGCTTCTGCCTGCTGATGATCGGCCTCAGTTATACCTGGGGCCGACACATGGAAACCCAGAATGCCTTCCTCTCGGAGTCGGCACGGCAGACCCTGCGGGGTTATGCCGCCGAAGCTGAGCTGGCCTGGCGCAGCGGCGGGCGGGAAGGGCTGGACCAGTGGGTGGCGGCCATGCATCAGCGCGAACGGGGCTGGGTCGGCGTGCTCGACATCAATCTGCGCCCGCTCGACAGCGCCACACTCAACCCACAGATCATGCAGCGTCTGACACGCCTGCGCGGTGTCGATTGGCCGATGAGTCGGCGCAGTGTCGACCAGCCGTGGGTGCGCATACCGTTCCCGGGGGCGCCGGAGCAGGGCATGCTGGTGATCGAACTGCCGCAGCGCTTCAATCCGGGCCAGCACCGCTTGCTGTGGCGCATTGTCACCAACGGCATCATCCCGGGGCTGTTCACCTTGCTGTTGTGTGTAGGCCTGTACCGCATGCTGATCGTGCCGCTGAACCAACTTCGCGAGCAGGCCAATGCCTGGCGGGCCGATCAGCTGTCGGCCCGCCTGGACTCGCGCACCATCGCCCGGCATGACGAATTGGGCGAACTGGCGCGTGCCTTTGACCAGATGGCCGAGCGACTGCAAGGCACGGTGGCTATGCAGCAGCAGTTGCTGCGCGACCTGTCCCACGAAATGCGCACGCCGCTGAGCCGGCTGCGGGTGGCCTGCGATGGTGAAACCGACCTGCAGCGTCTGCGTGATCGCCTGATCCGTGAAGTGGACTGCATGCAGCAACTGGTCGAAGACACCCTGCAACTGGCCTGGCAGGACGCCGAGCGTGCGCCGATGAACCTTGAGCCGATCGAGGTCCACGCCTTGTGGGAGTTGCTGGCCGAAAATGCCAGCTACGAGAGCGGCTGGTCGCCTGCGCAAATGCGCTGCGAAGTACCGGCCGACTGCTGGGTGCAGGGCAACCTCAACCACCTGGCTCAGGCGCTGGAGAACATGTTGCGCAATGCCATTCGCCACTCGCCGGCCGACGGGGTGGTGCGGTTGGGTGGGCAGCGTGAGGGTAGCTATTGGTGGTTGTGGCTTGAGGATGAGGGTGGCGGTGTCGCTGAAGAAGACCTGGAACGGATTTTCGCGCCGTTCTCGCGGTTGGACGGTTCGCGGCCCGGGGATGGTGGCTTCGGCCTGGGGCTGAGCATCGCCCGCAGTGCCATCCAGCGCCAGGGCGGCACCTTGTGGGCGCAGAATGGCAAACGCGGGTTGCGCTTGTGGATGAGGTTGCCGTTGCATGTGCCGGCCGCTTCGCGGGTAAACCCGCTCCTGCAGGCTAGCGAATCCCTGTAGGAGCGGGTTTACCCGCGAAGAGGCCAGCATATGCCGCACCGTTATAGCTTGTAGCTATATGCACTACAGATTGCGTGATATGGCCGCGAAGGGTTTGCCGGTATGATAGGCACCCCCGCCGTCCGGATTGCGAAATACGCCATGACCGTGCAGTACCCAACCATCGCCGATTGCGTCGGCAATACGCCACTGGTTCGCCTGCAGCGCATCGCTGGCGAAACCAGCAATACCCTCCTGCTCAAGCTCGAAGGTAACAATCCTGCCGGCTCGGTGAAAGACCGCCCGGCACTGTCGATGATCGCTCGCGCCGAACTGCGCGGCCAGATCAAGCCAGGCGATACCCTGATCGAAGCCACCTCCGGCAACACGGGCATCGCCCTGGCGATGGCGGCGGCGATCAAGGGCTACAAGATGATCCTGATCATGCCTGACAACTCCACCGCCGAGCGCAAGGCCGCCATGACGGCCTATGGCGCCGAGCTGATCCTGGTGACCAAGGAGGAGGGGATGGAAGGCGCCCGTGACCTGGCCGAGAAGCTGCAGGCCGAAGGCCGTGGCCTGGTGCTCGACCAGTTCGCCAACGGCGACAACCCGATCGCCCACTACAACAGCACCGGCCCGGAGATCTGGCAGCAGACCCAGGGCACCATTACCCATTTCGTCAGCTCCATGGGGACCACCGGTACCATCATGGGCTGCTCGCAGTACCTCAAGGAACAGAACCCCGCGGTGCAGATCATCGGCCTGCAACCGATGGAGGGCTCGGCTATTCCGGGCATTCGCCGCTGGCCCGAGGAATACCTGCCGAAAATCTTCGATGCCACCCGCGTCGACCGCGTGGTCGACATGTCGCAGCAGGAAGCCGAGGACACCACCCGTCGCCTTGCGCGTGAAGAGGGCATTTTCTGCGGCGTGTCTTCTGGTGGTGCGGTTGCGGCCATGTTGCGCCTGTCCCGCGAAGTGGAAAATGCGGTCATGGTTGCGATCATTTGCGACCGCGGCGACCGTTATCTGTCCACTGGCCTGTTTGATCCACGCTAAATGTCCAAGAAAAAAAGCAACAGCGGCCTGCGCTTCCAGCCGGCCGGCGGCAATCGCACCCCCCAGGTCCCAGTGGGCAAGAAGCAGCGCCTGGACATCGAGCGCCTGGCCGGTGACGGCCGTGGCATTGCCTTCCTCGACGGGCGTACCTGGTTCGTCAGCGGCGCCTTGGCCGGTGAGGCCGTGGAGGCGCGGGTGCTCAACGCCCGTGGCAAAGTGGTCGAGGCACGCCTGGAGCGGTTGCTGCAGGCCGCGCCCGAGCGCCGTGAGGCGCCATGTCGCTACTACGACCGCTGCGGTGGCTGCAACCTGCAGCACCTGCCGCACGAAGCGCAACTGGCGCTGAAGCAGCGCACCCTCGCCGAGCAGTTGCAGCGGGTGGCCGGCGTGCAACCCGAGGCGTGGGCTGCCCCCCTGAGCGGGCCGGAATTCGGCTACCGGCGCCGCGCCCGTGTGGCCGTGCGCTGGGACGTCAAGGCGCGTCAGCTGGAGGTGGGTTTCCGCGCCGAAGCCAGCCAGGACATCATTGCCATCGACGATTGTGCAGTGCTGGTACAACCCTTGCAGTCCATTTTGCGCCACTTGCCGACGGTGCTGCGTTCGTTGAGCAAGCCGCAGGCGCTGGGCCATGTAGAGCTGTTCAGTGGCACCGCCGAGGCGGTTCTGGTGCGCCACGTCGCGCCGTTGCCGGCCGAGGACCAGGCCAGGTTGCAAGCGTTCTGCGAGCAGGCCAACGCCCAGCTATGGCTGCAAGGCGAAGGTGAGCCGGCGCCCGTGGACCCAGCGGCGCAGTTGGGCTTCGCCCTGGCACCTTGGCAGCTGGAGCTGGCCTGGCGCCCGGGCGATTTCGTGCAGGTGAATGCCCAGGTCAATACGGCGATGATCGAGCAGGCTTTGGCCTGGCTCGCGCCACAAGCCGACGAGCGTGTGCTGGACTTGTTCTGCGGTCTGGGCAACTTTGCCCTGCCGCTGGCCCGCCAGGCGCGTGAGGTGGTGGCAGTGGAAGGTGTACAGGCCATGGTCGATCGGGCCGCGGCCAATGCCCGGAACAACAATGTGCATAACGCACGGTTTTTTCAGGCCGATTTATCGCAGCCTTTGGCAGGCACCGGATGGGCCGCCGAGGGCTTTTCTGCGGTACTCTTGGATCCACCGCGCGACGGTGCTTTCGAGGTGGTGCAAGGCATCGCCCGCCTCAAGGCCAGCAGGCTGGTCTACGTATCGTGCAACCCGGCCACGCTGGCGAGAGACGCCCAAGTGCTGGTCGGCCAGGGGTACCGGTTAAAAAGGGCCGGGATTCTCGACATGTTTCCTCAGACGGCGCATGTCGAGGCCATGGCGTTATTCGAAGCGGGCTAGCTGACTGGCCCCTTGGTGCGGTTGCCACGGAATGGCGGCCGCACGGTGATCGCCAGCACACCCGTATGGTGTGCTGCATGGAAAGGTAAAACAAAGATGGTACAGGTGAGAGTGCACCAGCCGGTCAACACCGACGGCAGTATCAATCTCGAAGCATGGTTGGACCATGTGGTAAGCGTCGATTCGGCACTGGATCGCGCAGCGCTGAAAGAAGCCTGCGAGTTTGCTCTTGAGGTAGAGAAAAAGGGCAACCCGGCCAAGCATTCCTGGGCGGATGGTACGTCCAGCTTCCAGGCAGGCCTGGAAATCGCCGAAATTCTTGCTGACCTCAAGCTCGACCAGGACTCTCTGGTGGCTGCGGTCATCTACCGCTCGGTGCGCGAGGGCAAGGTCACCCTCGCCGAGGTCAGCCAGCGTTTTGGCCCGGTGGTGTCCAAGCTGATCGACGGCGTGCTGCGCATGGCCGCCATCAGTGCCAGCCTCAGCCCACGACAGTCGCTGGTGCTGGGCTCGCAGGCGCAGGTCGAGAACCTGCGCAAGATGCTGGTGGCCATGGTTGACGACGTGCGCGTGGCGCTGATCAAGCTGGCCGAACGCACGTGCGCAATCCGCGCGGTCAAGTCCGCCGATGACGAGAAACGCCTGCGTGTCGCGCGTGAAGTGTTCGACATCTACGCGCCGCTCGCGCACCGCCTGGGTATCGGTCACATCAAGTGGGAGCTGGAAGACCTGTCCTTCCGCTACCTGGAGCCCGACCAGTACAAGCAGATCGCCAAGCTGTTGCATGAGCGGCGACTGGACCGCGAGCGCTTCATCAGCGACGTGATGAACCAGTTGCAGAACGAGTTGCTCGCCACTGGCGTAAATGCCGACATCAGCGGTCGGGCGAAACATATCTATTCGATCTGGCGCAAGATGCAGCGCAAAGGCCTGGAGTTCAGCCAGATCTACGACGTGCGTGCGGTGCGCGTGCTGGTGCCGGAAATCCGCGACTGCTACACCGCGCTGGGCATCGTGCACACCTTGTGGCGGCATATTCCCAAGGAGTTCGACGACTACATCGCCAACCCCAAGGAGAACGGCTACCGCTCGTTGCACACTGCGGTAATCGGCCCCGAGGGCAAGGTGCTGGAGGTGCAGATCCGCACCCACGGCATGCACGAAGAGGCCGAACTTGGGGTATGCGCCCACTGGCGCTACAAGGGCACCGACGTCAAGCCCAGCTCCAACCACTACGAAGAAAAGATTTCCTGGTTGCGCCAGGTGCTGGAATGGCACGAAGAGCTGGGCGACATCGGTGGCCTGGCCGAGCAGTTGCGGGTCGACATCGAGCCTGACCGGGTTTATGTGTTCACCCCCGACGGCCACGCCATCGACCTGCCCAAAGGCGCCACGCCACTGGACTTTGCCTACCGCGTGCACACCGAGATCGGCCACAACTGCCGCGGCGCGAAGATCAACGGCCGTATCGTGCCGCTGAACTACAGCCTGCAGACTGGCGAGCAGGTGGAGATCATCACCAGCAAGCACGGCAACCCTAGCCGTGACTGGTTGAACTCCAACCTGGGCTACGTGACCACCTCACGGGCGCGGGCCAAGATCGTCCACTGGTTCAAATTGCAGGCCCGCGACCAGAACGTTGCTGCCGGCAAGACCTTGCTTGAGCGCGAGCTCAGTCGTCTGGGCCTGCCGCAGGTTGATTTCGAGCGCCTGGCCGAGAAGACCAACGTCAAGACCGCCGAGGACATGTTTGCCTCGCTCGGTGCTGGCGACCTGCGCCTGGCTCATCTGGTCAACGCTGCCCAGCAGTTGCTGGAGCCTGAGCGTATCGAGCAGATCGAGCTGGTTCCGCGCAAGCCTACCGGGCCGCGTACCGGCAAGCGTGGCGACATCCAGATCCAGGGTGTCGGCAACCTGCTGACACAGATGGCCGGCTGCTGCCAGCCGCTACCGGGCGATGCCATTGTCGGTTACATCACCCAGGGCCGTGGCGTGAGCATTCATCGCCAGGACTGCGCCTCGGTACTGCAGCTGGCGGGCAAGGAGCCAGAGCGCATGATCCAGGTGAGCTGGGGGCCGATCCCGGTGCAGACCTACCCGGTCGACATCGTCATCCGTGCCTACGACCGCCCGGGCCTGCTGCGCGATGTGTCGCAGGTGCTGCTGAACGAGAAGATCAACGTGCTGGCGGTGAATACCCGTTCGAACAAGGAAGACAACACCGCGCTGATGTCGCTGACCATCGAGATTCCAGGCCTGGACGCGCTGGGGCGCCTGCTGGGGCGGATCTCGCAGTTGCCGAACATCATCGAGACGCGGCGTAATCGTACCCCTTGAGACCGGGGCGCCAGCTTCGCGGGCTTGCCCGCTCCCACAGGATGGATGCAGGTTTCGAAATCTGCACCGTACCTGTGGGAGCGGGCAAGCCCGCGAAGAAGCCACCACCGAAGGACCTGCCTGTATGACCTACACCCTTGACGACCTGCTGCATCTCATGGCCCGCCTGCGCGACCCGCAGTACGGCTGCCCGTGGGACCTGAAGCAGAACTACGCCAGCATCGTCCCACACACTATCGAAGAGGCCTACGAGGTCGCTGACACCATTGAGCGCGGCGATTTCGAGCACCTGCAAGGCGAGCTGGGCGACTTGCTGTTCCAGGTGGTCTACTACAGCCAGCTGGCCCGCGAAGAAGGGCGTTTCGAGTTCGATGGCGTGGTCGACAGCATCACCCGCAAGCTCATCCGCCGCCACCCGCACGTTTTTCCGACTGGCGAGCTGTACGCGCCGGTGGACACGCCCAGCCTGAGCGAAGCCCAGGTCAAGTCGCGCTGGGAAGAAATCAAGGCCGAAGAGCGCGCGGAGAAGAGCCAGCCCGAACAGCTGTCGCTGCTTGATGACGTGCCGGCAACCTTGCCGGCGCTGTCGCGGGCAGCCAAACTGCAAAAACGTGCGGCCACGGTCGGTTTCGACTGGCCGGCGGCGTTGCCGGTGCTGGACAAGGTCCGCGAAGAGCTGGATGAAGTGCTGCAGGCCATGGCCGACGGCGACGCCGATGCGCTGGAAGATGAAGTCGGCGACTTGCTGTTTGCTGCGGTCAACCTGGCCCGCCACCTCAAGCAAGACCCAGAGCATGCGCTGCGCCGCGCCAATCGCAAGTTCGAACGACGTTTCCGTTTTATCGAACAGGCATTGCGCGACAGTGGCCGCCCCATTGAAGATTGTGACCTTGACGAGCTGGATGCCCTTTGGGGGGAAGCCAAACGTCAGGAAAAGAACCTGCCCAGCTGCGGCTGAGCTGTTGCATAAGTGAGTGAATATTCATGAGCCTTTCCCTTCGCGACCAATTGCTCAAAGCCGGTCTGGTCAACCAGAAACAGGTCTCGCAGACCAACAAAGCTGAAAAGAAACAGAAGCGCATGGAGCACAAAGGCCAGGTCGAAGTCGACGACAGCCAGCAGCGTATGGCCAAGGAGGCCATGGCTGAAAAAGCCCGGCGTGACCAGGAACTGAACCGCCAGCAGCAGGAAAAGGCCGAGCAGAAGGCCCGTGCCGCGCAGGTCAAGCAACTGATCGAGGCCACTCGCCTGCCCAAGCTGAGCACCGAGGATTACTACAACTTCGTCGACGACAAGAAGGTCAAGCGCATTGCCGTCAACGCCCTGATGCGCACCAAGCTGAGCAACGGCGCGCTGGCCGTGGTAGCCCATGCCGGTGGTTACGAGGTTATCCCCCGTGAGGCCGCCTTGAAGATCCAGGAGCGCGACCCTGGCCGTATTCTGCTGCTCAACAGCCATGTCGAGGAAACGGACGAAGACGACCCGTACGCGGCTTACAAGATCCCTGATGATCTGATGTGGTAAGCACGAAAACCTCGCCTTGGCGTTAATGCGGTTCATTCAAGATCGCAGGGTCGCTCTGCGGCCCTTTCGCTGCACACGGTCGCTCCCGCGGCCATCGTGACACGCGCGTTCTCAAGAGGGCGCTGGCCTTTTGACCCGAAAGGGTTCGCCGCTCACTGAACCGGCGCGGTTAGTCACTTGCACTATCGTCTTGGTTCCCTCCGTTCGTCGGACATTTCTTAGGGTTCCGGCACAACGGCTAGCCTCCAGCTTAGCGTCAGGGATAGCGCTGAACATTCGGTCCAGGAAGGGCCACTACGCCTCGTCGTCCCGACGCTTTATCTGCTGAGGAGACGACAATGAAAATAACCCTGAAACGGTTGGCGTGCCTGGGTGCGAGCTTCACCAGTGCGTTCGCCATGGCCGATGCGGCCAGCCCGCCGGTGCTGTCACCTGCGATTCCCTTCGATGTCACCGCCAATCCCCCCTTCACCCTGGACAACCTGCAACACGATTTCGACGTGCTGTCGTGGCAAACCTTCGTCGCCCTGAACTGGCCCGCCAACGCCGACGGCAGTGCCAACACCTCGGCGAAGATCGGCGCGCCCGGCAAGACGGTGTGGGAATCGTGGAAAGAAAGCTACGAGATCTTCCTGCCCAAGGGGCAGAAGCCCGTCGCCTGGGACCAGCAGGCGCCAGTGCCCGCGGCCTGCCAAGGCAAGGGTGACCTGCCGGTGCTGCAACAGATGGGCAAGGTCGCCGGCGTGCTCGATGAGTTCATCCAGCCATTCAAGACTGGCCCGCTGGTCGACCAAAGCGGCACCTACACGCGCAACGCGATCATGGTCAACCAGCCAATGTTCGATGACATCGTCAACAATGGCCTGTACAGCAAGGAAGGCCAGCAAGCGTTCCTGAGCAAGGCCGACAACCGCATCGCTTTCGCCTGCGGTTCGCAAAAGGCCCAGCAGGTCGGCGCGATCATGGTCAAGTCGGCCTGGAAAGTGCTCGATGGCAGCGACAACCCGCAGGAGTTCCACGCCGTCGACGCGCTGGTCTACACCCCCGGCAACGCCGACCCGAACAAGGGGGCGGTGATCCCCGAATCGTGCAATGCGCAGAAGGTCGGGCTGGTAGGCCTGCACATCGTGCACAAGACCGAGGGCGCACCGCAGTGGGTATGGTCGACGTTCGAGCACGTGCGCAACGTGCCGGAAAAGACCACGCCAATGAACGAGCGCAAAGGGCCCTACCTGTTCTACGACGCCCAGGCCAGCAACCGCCCGGTGAACGAGCCACCCGCGCAACCGTGGGACCCGTCGAAGAAGGCCATCCCCTCGCAGATCGTGCGTGACATTCCCATCACCGCCGCCACCCAACAGCTCAACGCGCAGTGGCAAGGCGCGCTCAAGGGCACGGTGTGGGCCAACTACCACCTGATCAGCACCCAGTGGCCCACCGACCCGGCCGATGACTGCCAGGTGCCGTCGCCGACCAACCCGCTAGGTACGCCTGCGCCGAACTTCCTGGCCAACGCCACCCTGGAGACCTACAACCAGGGCACCACCCCGCAGGCCTCGTCCAGCTGCATGGAGTGCCACAACAACGCGACCACCCGCGTGACCCAGTCGCCACGCACCAGCTTCGCCGATTTCACTTTCCTGCTTGAACGTGCCCAATCCACCGGCGCCAAGGAGTGATGCCATGAGCGACCAGAACCTGCAAAACTTCATCGGCTTGTCCGCCGTACTCACTGGCCTGTCGGCCAAGCTGCTGGCGCCTTCCGTCGACCCGATCAACCTGCCGCCGGTGTTCTTCGCCACCGCCCAGCAAGGCATGGGCCTTGAGGCGTTCAGCAGCCTGCTGGAGCTGTACGCCAGCATCCAGAGCCAGCCGCCCGCGCAAATCGCCAGTGCCGTGCTCGCTAACGCGAACCCGCAAATCGCCCAGGGCGCCCGCTCGATCATGAAGCTGTGGCTGCTCGGCAGTTGGTACCAACCCTACGACCTGGGCAACGCCCGCACGGGTGACACGCGGGTGGTCTCCGACCAGGCCTACAAGGAGAGCTGGGCATGGAAGATCGCCCAATCTCACCCCATGGGCTACAGCCAGTTCCACTTCGGATACTGGGGTGAGCAGCCACCGACCCTCAAGCAATTCACCGGTGTCGACGCCAAGGAAGGGCAGCAGCCATGAGCAATGTACAAACCCAGAACATCGAAACTGCCGATGTGATCGTAGTGGGCGCCGGCATGGCCGGCAGTGTCATGGCCTACCAGTTGGGCCTGGCCGGGTTGAAAGTGCTGGTGCTCGAATCGGGCCCGGCCATTCCGCCCAATCGCAGCGAGTACCTGGAGCGCTTCTACACCGCGGTGCTCAAGGCGCCCGAGTCGCCGTACCCACCTGAGCAGAGCGAGCAGACTCCGGCCACGCAGTTCGCGCCACGGGCGACCATCCAGGACCTGATCACCGCGGGTAGCCAAGACCCGAACAAGGCGCAGAAAAGCTACCTGGTGCAGAAGGGGCCGCACCTGTTCGCCAGCACCTACGAGCGGGTAGGCGGCGGCACCATGTGGCACTGGATGGGCACGGCCCTGCGCCTGTTGCCCAACGACTTTCGCATGCGCACTGCGTACAACGTCGGGGTCGACTGGCCGCTCAGTTACGACGACCTGCAGACTGCCTACTGCCGCGCCGAGGAAGAGATGGGCGTGTCCGCGGATGTCGCCTCGCAGACTTACCTGGGCGTGACCTTTCCGCAGGGCTACAAATACAGCATGCATGGCATCCCGCCGTCGCTGGTCGACCAAGGCCTGGGCAAGCACGTCACGGGCACCGTGTACCAGAGCCCGGAGAAGGGGCCCGACGGCAAGCCGTACCCAGGTGTCACCCTCAACGTCCGGCAGACCCCGGCCGGGCGCAACTCGCAGAATGATAACGGCCGTCGGGTGTGTGCTGGCAACACCAGCTGCACGCCGATCTGCCCGATCCAGGCCAAGTACGACGCCACCGTGACCATGGCCAAGGCACTGGATACCGGCAACGTGCGCATCCTCTACCAGACCGTGGCGAGCCAGGTGCAGGTCGATGCCAATGGGGTCACGGGCATCGATTTCATCCAGTACCAGAACAACGGTACGCGCCAGAACGGCACGGCCCAGGGCAAACGCTACGTGATCGCCGCCCACGCGATCGAAACGCCGAAGTTGCTGCTCAACTCCATCGGCCCGAACAGCCCTAAAGGGGTCGCCAACAGCAGCGGCCAGGTCGGCCAGGCGTTGGCTGACCACCCGGTGTACCTGGCCTGGGGCCTGATGCCTGAAGGCAAGCCGCTGTTCCCGTTCCGGGGGCCGTTGTCCACCTCGGGGATTGAGGACATGCGCGATGGCCCGTTCCGCAGCCAGCGTGCCGCCTGGCGTATCGAAATCGGCAACGAGGGCTGGAACTGGTCGGTGAATGACCCCTACACCTCGGTCTGCGATTTCATCGACGGCACCAACCACGGCGGCGCTAACCCCAACAAGCTGGCGTTGTCCGGCCAGGCGCTGGTGCAGCAGCTCAACAGCGTGCTGACCCGCCAGTTCCGTCTGGGCTTCTTGATCGAGCAGGTGGAGAAAGACCCCGATAATGCGCTGTGCCGGGTGGAGAGGAGCACGGAGTTCACCGACGGCTTGGGCCTGCCTCGGCCGCAGATCACCTACGAACTGTCCGACTACACCAAGGAGGGTTTCAAGCAGGCGCGCCTGGCCGCCACGCACATCATCACCGAGCTGATGGGCGCTACCGAGCTGACCGACCTGAACCCTAAGCTCGAGCCCGGCTCGCAAACGGTGTTCGAGTACGACGGCCAGAACTACGCGTTCTACGGCGCTGGTCACCTGATGGGCACCTACCGCATGGGCTCAGACCGCACCACGTCGGTGGTGGACAAGGACCAGCGCAGTTGGGACCACCCCAACCTGTTCCTGGTCGGCGACGGCGTGTTCCCCACTACCGGCACCGCCAACCCGACCTTGACCATTACCGCGTTGACGTTCCAGGCCGCCGACGTGGTGGCCAGCGACCTGCTCAAGCGCACTTTGCAGGTGCAGGCCAACCAGGCATGGCAGGGCACGGGCATGCAGGTCAATGGGCAGAGCTGGCAGTTGGCGGTATGCACGGGCGGGCAGTGGACGGCGAACCCGGCCACCGGCATGGTTGGCGCGGCGGGCAACCCAAGGTTGATCGCCAAGCCCGGCTATGCCTTGCCTGGTCAACCGGAAGGGGCGTTGATCGGGCGTATCGGCAACAGCGGTGCGCCGTTCCTGGTCGGCAACCAGGTGCAATTGCCGCGTGGCCAGCAAGGTGAGCTGCAGTTGTGCATCAATGACGACCTGGACGGGCGTTACGGGGCTGGCCTGAGCGATAACCTGGGCAGCCTGTCAGTAGAGGTGCGTTTCGGGGCGGTGTAGGCCCTGACATGGCAACCCCACAATGCTCCGGTAATGCCGCAGTATTGTGGGGCTGCTCACTCAGCCCTGGTGAGTCAGGGGGGCGCCGCAATGGGCAGGGTCATTGCGTGGTGCGCTGGTTTTCCAGGTCTTCAAGCTCTACGCGGTATTGGTGTGCTTCGTGTTCGTTATGGAACATGCCCACCAGTTGACCTTGTTGGTACACATCCCAGATCCGCACGCCAGCGGCCAGGCCTTCGTGGGACATTCTCGATTCGTCGCGTTCGGTTACTTGGACAGTCATCGGTAAACTCCACTTCTTCAAGATGGCTGCGACAGTGTGTCGCACGTCTTCTTTATAGAGTTTGTTAGCAGACTAAGTAAGTAAAACAGGCATGAAACAAGTTTCATGAAGCTCGAAGGGATGCTGCCTGGGTGGGCTTTTTCGCAGCAAAGAAAAGCCCCGCACAGGGCGGGGCTTCAGGTGTTGCAGGCAGTGTGCGATCAGTTGCCCTTCACCGGCTTGCCATCGACCGTGCCATCCTGCAGCACGATCACGTACTCCTTGCCATCGGTCTCCACCTGGCGCAGTTGCACTAGCAGGTAGTCCCAGTTCTTGGCGAACCACAGCTCGGTGATGCGCTTGCTCTGGCTGGGATCGCGCACGCGCTCGACCTTCACGGCATCGACCTGGCCGGTCTTGGTGGTGACCTTTTCGGTGCCCAGCACGCGGAAGTCGTAGGTGTCGATCTCGTCGCCGTCCACCACCTGGTAGGTCATGCTCTTCTTGCCTGCGGCCACGTCGTGCTGCAGGGCCAACTGGTAGGAGGACTTGTCCAGTACGCCGCGGTTCAGTGGCAGGCTGACGGCATCGCCACGGTCGCTGCCGGTGATCTTCTTGGTGCTCCAGTCGAAGTTCAGGTCGACCTTCTTGGCCTTGCCCAGGCCGCCACGCTCGAAGTGGTACTTCTGTGGCAGCAGGGTGTCGTTGTCCAGGCGCAGGGTGCTTTGCTCGGTCAAGCTGGCGATCATCATGGAAGCCTTGAAGTTAAGGTCCCAGGTACCGTTGGCATTTTTGACCAGGCTGCGCTCGGCGGTGCCGCTCATGGGCAGTTGCTTCCAGTCGGCGGTGTAGCTGGCCGAGAAGGGCTTCAGTTCAGCTGCCTGGAGGGGCAGGGCGAGCACGGCGAGAGCCAAGAGCAGGGCGCGACGCATAAATTCTCCTAGGATCGAATCAAGTGACCGCTGGCTGCCAGTGGCTGGCCGTCCAGTAATGCACCGTGTTCGCCGAGACGCAAGCGCCCTTCAGCGAACCAGCGCACCGCCAGTGGGTAGATCAGGTGTTCCTGATGGTGTACCCGCTGTGCCAGGCTTTCGACGGTGTCATCAGACGCCACCGGTACCACAGCCTGTACGACCAGTGGGCCGCCATCGAGTTCCTCAGTCACGAAGTGTACGCTGCAGCCATGCTCGGCGTCGCCAGCTTCCAATGCCCGGCGATGCGTATGCAGGCCCTTGTACTTGGGCAGCAGCGACGGGTGGATGTTGAGCAGGCGGCCCTGATAGTGGCGCACGAAGTCGCCACTGAGGATGCGCATGAAACCGGCCAGCACCACCAGGTCCGGGGCAAAGCCGTCGATGCGCGCCATCAGGGCGGCATCGAAGGCTTCACGGCCGTCGAACTGGGTGTGGTCGAGCACGACGCTGTCGATGCCGGCCGCTGCGGCGCGTTGCAGGCCGTAGGCATCGGCGCGGTTGGAAACCACCGCGCGGATACGCACCGGGCTGTCCTGCCCTTGGCAGCTGTCGATCAGGGCTTGCAGGTTGCTGCCGGAGCCCGACAGCAGTACCACTACATTGCAGGTCTTGCTCGGCATCAGTGTGCCTTGAGGTTCTGCAGCTCGACCTGGGCAGCGCCTTCGGCGGCTTCGGCGATGTGGCCGATTACCCACGGTTGCTCACCGGCGGCGCGCAGTTCGTTCAGGGCGGCTTCGACCTGGTCCTGGGCCACGCAGATGACCATGCCCACGCCGCAGTTCAGTACGCGGTGCATTTCGTGCTCGTCGACGTTGCCCTTTTCCTGCAGGAAGTCGAACACCGCCGGGCGCTGCCAGCTGGCCACGTCAACCACGGCCTGGGCGTTTTTCGGCAGTACGCGCGGGATGTTGTCCAGCAGGCCGCCGCCGGTGATGTGGGCCATGGCCTTGACGGCGCCGGTGTTCTTGATCAGCTGCAGCAGCGGTTTGACGTAGATGCGGGTCGGCGCCATCAACAGGTCGGTCAGCGGCTTGCCGTCCAGCTGAGTGTTCTCGATATCGGTAGCCGACACTTCGAGGATCTTGCGGATCAGCGAGTAGCCGTTGGAGTGCGGGCCCGAGGATGGCAGGGCGATCAGCGCGTCACCGGTGGCAACCTTGGAGCCGTCGATGATTTCGGCCTTTTCCACCACGCCTACGCAGAAACCGGCCAGGTCGTAATCTTCGCCTTCGTACATGCCAGGCATTTCGGCGGTTTCACCACCGACCAGCGAGCAGCCGGCCAGTTCGCAACCGGCGCCGATGCCGGTGACCACGGTGGCGGCCACGTCAACGTTCAGCTTGCCAGTGGCGTAGTAGTCGAGGAAGAACAGCGGCTCGGCGCCGCACACGACCAAGTCGTTGACGCACATGGCGACCAGGTCCTGGCCGATGCTGTCGTGCTTGTTCAGGTTCAGCGCCAGGCGCAGCTTGGTGCCGACGCCGTCGGTGCCGGAGACCAGCACCGGCTGCTTGTAGCCGGCCGGGATCTCGCAGAGGGCGCCGAAGCCGCCCAGGCCACCCATGACTTCAGGGCGTGCGGTGCGTTTTGCCACGCCCTTGATGCGTTCGACCAGTGCTTCGCCGGCGTCGATGTCTACACCGGCGTCCTTGTAGCTCAGGGAGGGTTGCTTGCTCATTGATCCAGGCCTTTAGGAGGGAGGGATTCTTAAAAACGACCATGACGGCCAAGGCCGGCTGATAAGCGGCGGCGGTCTGAAACGTCAGTGGTCTGTGAAGGCGCGCGATTTTATCAGGGTTGCCGGGCAGCGGCCATCCTCAGGCCGACGGGCAGGGCGGTAATTGTTGAAAAAAGCGGGAGGGTGGTTGATGCGGTTGCATGTGTATAAGCTGCAAGCAACGAGCTTGCGGCTGCACGACGATGCAGCCTGGCGCTCGGCCTGCTTTTTCTTGCAGCTTGAAGCTTACGGCTTGAAGCTCGACTGGACAGGAATCCTCCATGCGTTTGTTCAATATTCTGGCAGCTGGTTGCCTGGCCCTGATCTCGGCCACGGCCCTGGCTGAAAATGTCTCCGGCCTTTATCAGGTGCGCGAGCCGGTCACCGGGCCGGGTGCCGAAGCCCGTACCGCAGCCACAGTCAAAGCCCTGGACACGTTGGTGCAGCGTCTGACCGGTGACCCAAAGGCCGTGCAGAGCCCTGCATTGGCCGAGCTGCGCAAGGACCCACAGCAAATCATCAACCAGGTGGGCAGTGAAGCCGGCCCGCCCGAGTCAGTAGTGGTCGAGTTCGACCCAGGTAGCACCGAGCGGGCTTTGCGCAAGGCTGGCCTGGCTTTGTGGGGCAGTAACCGGCCCTCGATACTGGGGTGGTGGTTGAACGACACCGTTGAGGGCAGCAGCCTGGTCGGTGATGGCCAGGCCAGTGCCCAACCCCTGCGCCGCGCCGCGCAGCACCGTGGTCTGCCGTTGCGCTTGCCGCTGGCCGACTTGCAGGAGCAGCTGGTCGCCAATGCCAAGCAGATCGAAGGCAACGATCCGGCGCCGCTGCGCGAAGCTTCCGAGCGCTACGGCGCCGATGCTTTGCTGGCGGTACATGCCCAGGAAGCCGACGGCAAGTGGCAGGGCAAGTGGCAGCTGTGGCTGGGCGACCAGCGTGAGCAGGGCACTGCCGAGGGCGCCGACCAGGCCGCCTTGGCTGACGCGGTGATGATGGCGGTAAGCAGCCGCCTGGCGCCGCGCTACGTTACCCGGCCGGGTGCCAGCAGCCAATTGCAGGTGCAAGTGCAGGGCATGAACCTGCAGCGCTATGCCGAACTGGCTCGCGTGCTGGAGCCCTATGGCCCACGCTTGCAGGCGGCTGAAGGCACTACCCTGACCTACGGGGTTACGGGCAATCGTGAACAGCTGCGTGCCCAGCTTGGCCTGGCCAAGCTGCAGGAAGTGCCGGTCGAGCAGGCACCGGCGGTGCCGGCCATGCCAGCACCGGCAGTGGACGCCACAGCCGCGCAGCCCGCGCCTGCGCAGCCAGCACCCAAGCCGTTCGACGGCTTGCGTTTTCGCTGGTAAGGGGCGCTTACCGTGACTGACATGCGTCGCTGGATCTGGCTGGGCGCTGCACTGCTGATCGCTGTGCTGCTTTATAGCCTGCACAATATTCTTACGCCGTTCCTGGTCGGCATCATGCTGGCCTACCTGGCCGACCCGCTGGTCGATCGTCTCGAGCGCCTGGGGCTTTCGCGTACCTGGGGTGTGGTAGTGGTGTTCGGCCTGTTCACGCTGTTGCTGTTGGCGTTGTTGCTGGTGCTTGTGCCGATGCTGGCCAAGCAGTTGGTGCGCCTGTACGAATTGGCCCCGCAGATGCTCGACTGGCTTGAGCATGTCGCGCTGCCGTGGGTACAGGGCCGCCTTGGCCTGGCCGATGGTTTCTGGAAATTCGACAAGATCAAGGCCGCCATCGGCGCGCACATGGGGCAGACCACCGATATCGTCGGCATGCTGCTGTCCCAGGCCACCGCCTCCAGCCTGGCGTTGGTGGGCTGGTTGGCCAACATGGTGCTGATTCCGGTAGTGGGCTTCTATCTGCTGCGCGATTGGGACTTGATGATGGGCAAGCTGCGCGGCCTGCTGCCGCGCCAGCGCGAGCCACAAGTGATGGGCCTGGCAGGTGAATGCCATGAAGTGCTGGGGGCATTCGTGCGCGGGCAACTGATGGTGATGCTGGCCCTGGGCGTCATCTATTCAGCCGGCCTGATGCTGGTGGGGCTCGAACTCGGTCTGCTGATCGGCATGCTTGCAGGCCTTGCGGCCATCGTGCCTTACATGGGCTTCATCATTGGCATTGGTGCCGCGCTGGTGGCCGGCCTGTTCCAGTTCGGTGGCGACCTGTATCCGATGCTGGGCATCGTTGCGGTGTTCATGGTCGGGCAGGCGCTGGAGGGTATGGTGCTGACCCCTCTGCTGGTGGGCGATCGCATCGGCCTGCACCCGGTTGCGGTGATCTTTGCCATCCTCGCCGGGGGTGAACTGTTCGGCTTCACCGGTGTGCTGCTGGCGCTGCCGGTGGCGGCGGTGATCATGGTGCTGCTGCGGCATGTGCATGCCCTGTACAAGGAGTCGGATATGTACGCCGGGAACATCGACCCGGAGCTTTGAACACCCTGTGTTTCGTCTTGAGCTGTTTCGCGCCCGCGAAATTGAGCGTCGCCTCGCGGCGCCCGATCTCGCGGGCGCTGGGCACGGTTTGTCCTGCATCCGTCGTTCGCTTGTGCAGCGCAACTTGTTGATTTTGCTTGCCCTATCTGCAGTCGAGATTGTGCGCCCCGCGTTGCGGGTATAGACTTTGCAGATTGTTCACCAAAGGCCCCCAGCGGTCCCGTCGACCGCCCGCGAGCATGAAACCACCGATCCAGTTGCCCCTGGGTGTGCGCCTGCGCGATGACGCCACCTTCATCAACTACTATCCGGGCGCCAATGCTGCGGCATTGGGTTACGTCGAGCGGCTATGCGAAGCCGACGCCGGCTGGACCGAGAGCCTTATCTACCTGTGGGGCAAGCAGGGTGTTGGCCGTTCCCACCTGCTGCAGGCCGCTACCCATCGCTTCCAGCAACGTGGCGAGCCTGCTGTCTACCTGCCGCTGGCGCAATTGCTCGATCGTGGCGTCGAACTGCTCGACTACCTGGCTCAGTACGAACTGGTGTGCATCGACGATCTGCATGTGATCGCCGGCAAGGCGGATTGGGAAGAGGCCATGTTCCACCTGTTCAACCGTTTGCGCGATAGCGGCCGACGCTTGCTGCTGGCAGCCTCGGCATCACCGCGTGAGCTGCCGATCAAGCTGCCGGACTTGAAGTCGCGGTTGACCCTGGCCCTGGTGTTCCAGATGCGCGGCCTGTCCGACGAAGACAAGCTGCGCGCCTTGCAGCTGCGAGCTTCGCGCCGTGGCCTGCACCTGACCGACGAAGTCGGCCATTTCATCCTCACCCGCGGCGCGCGGAGCATGAGCGCGTTGTTCGACTTGCTCGAGCGCCTCGATCAGGCGTCGCTGCAGGCACAACGCAAGCTCACCATTCCGTTTCTCAAGGAAACCCTCGGCTGGTAACACCCTGAAAACCCTGGGCCAGAGCGGTAAAACAAAAAAGTCACATCTTTTTCGATAAAATTTGCAAATGGCCATGATAGAGGGCATAGTTTCACCCTTCTAAAGGATTACAGACACGGTCGTGCCCATGCTGAAGCGCTTCGCACCCCTCGTGCCACTCGCACTCGTGACCCTGCTTTTTGGCTGCGCGGCCCAAGGCCCGGTATCCCAGCCCCAGGATCACACGCCGATCACTGCACAATCGGCAATCAACGCCAAAGCCTCTTCTTCGTCGGTGTTCGGCGAGCCGGAAGAGCTGGCCACCGAAGATGACCTGGCGTCTTTCTCCGGCAGCAAGCCTTACCAATTGCCGGTTCTGGCTGACAGCATTCTCGAGCGCGGCATGTCGTTGATCGGCACCCGCTACCGCTTCGGTGGTACCTCGGAAAAGTCCGGCTTCGACTGCAGTGGCTTCATCGGTTACCTGTTCCGCGAGGAGGCGGGCATGACGCTGCCGCGCTCCACGCGTGAAATGATCAACGTCGATGCGCCGAAAGTGGCCCGCAACAAGCTCAAGCCAGGTGACCTGCTGTTCTTCAGCACCAATGGCCGTGGCCGGGTAAGCCATGCCGGGATCTACCTGGGTGACAACCAGTTCATCCACTCCAGCAGCCGCCGCAGTGGTGGTGTGCGCATCGACAGCCTCGGTGATCGTTACTGGAGCAAGACCTTCATTGAAGCCAAGCGAGCCTTGGCCATGGCGCCGACCAACATCGCGCGCAACTGATATCAAAATGATGTACCCTGCCGCGGCGGTGATGCTTTAAAAAAAGCTCGCCGCCGTGCGCATTTACAGAAAGCGTCTAATCTAAATTCTCAACTCTTTTCGGCTGCAGCGCAGCGGTCTCAGACAGGATGTTCTGGCCATGGTAAAGATGGCGCGCTTCGCATTTTTCTCCTTGGCAGCCTTGCTGGCTGCATGCTCCAGCCGTGCGCCTGCGCCGGCCCCTGTGGTACAGCCGCAGGTGACCTATAGCCAGCCCAGTCCTTCACCGATTGCCGATGACGTGCTGATCCGCGCCATTGGTCTGGTTGGCACGCCCTATCGTTGGGGCGGCAATACGCCGGACTCCGGCTTCGACTGCAGCGGCCTGATCAAGTATGTGTACCGTGATGCTGCTGGCATCAGCCTGCCGCGCTCGACGCGCGAGATGATTGTCATGCGCGCACCGACGGTGGATGTCAGTTCGCTGCAGTCTGGTGACCTGGTGTTCTTCGCCACCAGTGGGGGCTCGCAGGTCAGCCATGCCGGCATCTATGTCGGGGACGGGCGCTTCGTGCATGCACCTTCCACCGGTGGCACCGTGCGCCTGGACTACCTGTCGAACAGCTACTGGGCCAAGGCCTACCTGCAGGCCAAGCGGGTGATTCCGCAAGGGCATCTGGCACAGAACCCTTGATATTCATGCCTGTTTAGCGGCCCCTCGAGCTCGGGGCCGGTACCGGCTGCCTGGGTTCAAGGTGTTTCGCTCACCCGCCGGACCACCCGCTTCGATTGACGCTCCCGGTGCAACCCTCTAACCTTCGCCGCGTGTTTCAGGTGCCCTGCCAGCCCCGACTGGGCAGGGTGAAACTGGGAAGCCGGTGGGCGCCAGCATGGCGCGATTCCGGCGCTGCCCCCGCAACGGTGGATGAGTAAAAGGCCGCGCAGGGCCACTGGATGCCAGCATCCGGGAAGGCGCGCAGGCCAGGGCCAAGGCCCACTCACAAGCCCGGAGACCGGCCTGATACTGCCAACGGCATCACGGAGGGTGATGCGCGGTGCACCGTGGCGCCCAGCCATGGCCTCTGCGCGTTCTCCGTTTGCCTGCCTATTACCTGTCGCCGCGCATTGCCGTGGTGCCAGCCAGCGGAGAACCCTGATGAGCGATTCCACCGAACGCGACGAACGCCACCTGGCGCGCATGCAGCGCAAGAAGGCGGTCATCGACGAACGCATCGCCAATTCCCCTAACGAATGCGGCCTGCTGCTGGTGCTGACCGGCAATGGCAAGGGCAAGAGCAGTTCGGCCTTCGGCATGCTCGCGCGAGCCTTGGGCCACGGCATGCAATGCGGTGTGGTGCAGTTCATCAAGGGCCGCAACAGCACCGGCGAGGAGCTGTTCTTCCGCCGCTTCCCCGAACAGGTGCGCTACCACGTGATGGGCGAGGGCTTTACCTGGGAAACCCAGGACCGCCAGCGTGACATCGCCGCTGCGCAAGCCGCCTGGGCGGTGTCGCGCCAGTTGCTGCAGGACCCAGGTGTACAGTTCGTGGTGCTGGACGAGCTCAACATCGCCCTCAAACATGGCTACCTCGACCTGGACCAGGTACTGTCCGACATTCAGGCCCGCCCGCCCATGCAGCATGTGATTGTCACTGGCCGCGCTGCGAAGCCTGAGATGATCGAACTGGCCGACACCGTGACCGAAATGGGCATGCTCAAGCACGCCTTCCAGGCCGGTATCCGCGCACAGAAGGGCGTCGAACTGTGAGTCGATCGCGCCACTGCCCCGCCGTGTTGATCGCGGCACCCGCCTCAGGCCAGGGCAAGACTACCGTCACTGCTGCGCTGGCCCGCCTGCACCGCAACCTCGGGCGCAAGGTGCGGGTGTTCAAATGCGGGCCAGACTTTCTTGACCCGATGATTCTCGAGCGGGCCAGTGGCGCGCCGGTGTATCAGCTGGACCTGTGGATGATCGGTGCCGAAGAAAGCCGTCGTCTGCTGTGGGAAGCTGCTGGCGAGGCTGACCTGATCCTCATCGAAGGGGTGATGGGGCTGTTCGACGGCACCCCGTCAAGCGCCGACCTGGCGCGCCACTTTGGCGTGCCGGTGCTGGCGGTGATCGATGGCACAGCCATGGCCCAGACCTTCGGTGCCCTGGCCCTGGGCCTGGCGCGGTACCAGGCCGATCTGCCGTTCGCCGGCGTGCTGGCCAATCGGGTAGGCAGCCTGCGTCATGCGCAACTGCTCGAAGGCAGCCTGACCGAGGGCTTGCGCTGGTATGGCGGCTTGTCCCGCGAACGCGGCATCGAACTGCCCAGCCGCCACCTGGGCCTGGTGCAGGCCAGCGAGTTGAATGACCTGGACACCCGCCTGGACGCCGCCGCCGAAGCGCTGGGCGCCAGTTGCGATGCGGCGTTGCCGCCGCCAGTCAGCTTTGCCGAGCCTGAACCGCAAGCCTGCGTGGCCTCGCTGGCCGGTGTGCGCATTGGCGTGGCGCGGGACGAGGCGTTCGCCTTCACGTATGGCGCTAACCTCGACCTGTTGCGCAACCAGGGTGCCCAGCTGGTGTTCTTCTCGCCGCTGCACGACCACGAACTGCCGGCGGTAGACAGCCTGTATCTGCCGGGTGGTTATCCTGAGCTGCATCACCATGCGCTGGCCGCCAACGCACCGATGTGCGAGGCGATCCGTGCCCACCACGCGCAGGGCAAGCCATTGCTGGCCGAGTGCGGCGGCATGCTTTACCTGCTTGATGCCCTGACTGACGTGGCCGGTGAACGTGCCGAACTGCTCGGCCTGCTGCCGGGTGAGGCGACCATGCAGAAGCGCCTGGCCGCCCTGGCGCTGCAGGCGGTGGAGCTGCCGGAGGGGACCTTGCGCGGTCACACCTATCACCATTCGCTGACCAGCACTGCGCTGGAACCGATTGCCCGGGGCCTGAGCCCCAACGGCGGGCGTGGCAACGAGGCGGTTTATCGTCTGGGCCGGCTGACGGCCTCTTACGTGCACTTCTATTTCCCTTCCTGCCCGGATGCGGCGGCGGCGCTGTTGCGACCATGAATGATCACGCCTATAGCGACGCCGAGCGCGCCGCCATTTACCGGGCCATCGGCGAGCGCCGCGACATGCGCCATTTTGCGGGTGGCCAGGTGGCGCCCGAACTGCTTGGCCGCTTGCTGGCCGCCGCGCATCAGGCGCCCAGTGTCGGGCTTATGCAGCCGTGGCGCTTTATCCGCATCACCCAGCGTGACCTGCGCGGGCGCATCCAGGCCCTGGTGGAGGCGGAGCGGGTACGCACGGCCGAGGCGTTGGGCGAGCGATCCGATGCCTTCATGAAATTGAAGGTGGAGGGCATAAACGATTGTGCCGAGCTGCTGGTGGCGGCCTTGATGGACAACCGCGAGCCACACATCTTCGGCCGCCGCACCCTGCCGGAGATGGACCTGGCCTCGCTGGCCTGTGCCATCCAGAACCTGTGGCTGGCCGCGCGTGGCGAAGGGCTGGGCATGGGCTGGGTATCGCTGTTCGACCCGCAGGCGTTGGCCGCGCTGCTGGGCATGCCCGCCGGGGCCAAGCCGGTGGCGGTACTGTGCCTTGGGCCGGTCGCCGCGTTCTATCCGGTGCCGATGTTGGTGCAGGAAAGCTGGGCCGAAGAGCGGCCTCTGAGTGAAATGCTTTACGAAAACCAATGGGGAGAGCGTCAATGAGCGTGGCCTTGCTGACCGTGGCCGGGGTGGCCCTGGACGCTTTGTTGGGCGAACCACAGCGGCGCCACCCCTTGGTGGCGTTCGGCAACATGGCCGGCAACCTGGAGCGCCGCCTGAATGCGGGTGGGCGCGGCTGGCGCAGCCACGGCGTGAGCGCGTGGTTTCTGGCGGTGGTGCCGCTAACCCTGATGGCGCTGGTCCTTTCGTGGCTGCCGTATATTGGCTGGCTGGTTGACGTGCTGGCGCTTTACTGCGCTGTGGGGCTGCGCAGCCTGGGCGAGCATGTGCTGCCGGTGGCCAACGCCTTGCGCCAGGGCGACCTGGTGGAGGCGCGGCGCCGCGTTGGCTACCTGGTCAGCCGCGAAACGCGCGAACTGGACGAGCCAGCAGTGGCCCGAGCGGCGACCGAGTCGGTGCTGGAGAACGGCAGCGATGCAGTGTTCGCCGCGTTGTTCTGGTTTGTGGTGGCCGGTGCGCCCGGTGTGGTGCTGTACCGCCTGAGCAACACGCTGGATGCCATGTGGGGCTACCGTAACGAACGTTTCGAGCGCTTTGGCTGGTGCGCGGCGCGCATCGACGATGTGCTCAACTATATACCTGCAAGGCTGGTAGCCCTGACTTATGCCCTGTTGGGCAAAACCCGTCTGGCCCTGGCCTGCTGGCGCAAACAGGGCCCGCTGTGGGACAGCCCCAACGCCGGGCCGGTGATGGCTGCCGGCGCCGGCGCGCTGGGCGTCGAGCTTGGTGGCCCGGCGGTGTACCACGGCGAACTGCATGAGCGGCCGCGCCTGGGCGAGGGGCCAGTGGCCGATGCCGATGCCATCGAGCGCGGCTGGCAACTGGTGCAGCGCGGCGTGTGGCTGTGGCTGCTGATGATTTGCCTGGGGGCCTATATCAATGCTTGAACATGGTGGCCGCCTGTTACGCGCGGTGCAGCAATACGGTATTGCCCGTGAGCAGTGGCTCGACCTGTCCAGCGGCATTGCGCCCTGGCCATTTCCTGTCCCGCCGATTCCCGTCGACGCCTGGGCCCGCCTGCCAGAAACCGAGGATGGCCTGGAGGACGCCGCGCGTGCGTATTACGGCGCCCGCCAGTTGCTGCCGGTAGCCGGCTCCCAGGCCGCTATCCAGGCCTTGCCGCTGCTGCGTACAACCGCCCGGGTTGGCGTGCTGACGCCGTGCTATGCCGAACACCCTTATGCCTGGCAACGGGCGGGGCACCAACTGCTGGCCCTGGATGAGGCGCAAGTTGAGGCTGCGCTCGACGGCCTCGATGTGCTGGTGCTGGTGAACCCCAACAACCCAACCGGCCAACGGGTGTCGCGCGAACGCCTGCTGGCTTGGCATGCTCGCCTGGCGGCCCGCGGTGGCTGGCTGCTGGTCGACGAAGCATTCATGGACAACACCCCGGCGGACAGCGTGGTGGACTGCGCCGAACGCCCGGGGCTGATCGTGCTGCGCTCGTTTGGCAAGTTCTTCGGTTTGGCCGGCGTGCGCCTGGGCTTCGTTGCCGCCGAACACAGCTTGTTGCTGCGCCTGGCCGAGCTGCTCGGCCCCTGGACCGTCAACGGCCCGACCCGGGTGCTGGCCCAGGCCAGCCTGACCGATCAAACTGCCCAGCGCGCGCAGGCCGAACGCTGTGCGGCTGCCGGCCAGCGGCTGGCGCACGTGTTGCGCAGTGCCGGCCTGGCGCCTAGTGGTGGCTGCGACTTGTTCCAGTACGTGCGTAGCGAGCACGCTGCACGCCTGCATGAATTTCTCGCCCGGCGCGGCATCCTGGTACGGCTGTTCGAACAGCCGGCAGCCGTGCGCCTGGGGTTGCCTGCCTGCACGGCGGACGAACAGCGTCTGGCCCAGGCCCTGGCGGCTTATCAGAAGGAAACGGCATGACGACCCTCATGGTGCAAGGCACCACCTCCGACGCAGGCAAGAGCACACTGGTGACCGCATTGTGCCGCTGGCTGTTGCGCCAGGGCGTCGCTGTGGCGCCCTTCAAGCCACAGAACATGGCGCTGAACAGCGCGGTGACGGCTGATGGCGGGGAAATCGGCCGTGCCCAGGCGGTGCAGGCCCAGGCCTGCCGGCTACAACCGCACACCGACATGAACCCGGTGCTGCTCAAGCCCAACAGCGATACCGGCGCCCAGGTCATCATCCACGGTCGGGCGGTCACCAGCATGAATGCAGTGGCCTACCACGACTATAAAACCACGGCCATGCAAGCGGTGCTGGCGTCTCACCAACGCCTGAGTGCCGCGTACCCGGTGGTCATGGTCGAGGGTGCGGGGTCGCCGGCAGAGATCAACCTGCGTGCCGGCGATATCGCCAACATGGGCTTTGCCGAAGCAGTGGACTGCCCGGTGATCCTGGTGGCCGACATCAACCGCGGTGGTGTGTTCGCCCATCTGGTGGGCACGCTGGAATTGCTGTCGACCACTGAACAGGCGCGGGTCAAAGGTTTTGTCATCAACCGCTTCCGTGGCGATATCGCCCTGCTGCAGCCAGGGTTGGACTGGCTGGAACAACGCACCGGCAAACCGGTACTGGGCGTCCTGCCTTACGTTACTGACCTGCACCTGGAAGCCGAAGACGGTATCGATGTGCGTCAAGGCGTCAAGCACGCGCGTGTGCTCAAGGTAATCGTGCCAGTGCTGCCGCGTATCAGTAACCACACCGATTTCGACCCGCTGCGCCTGCACCCGCAGGTGGACTTGCAGTTCATCGGCCCGGGCCAGCCGATTCCGGCTGCCGACCTCATCATCTTGCCGGGCTCCAAGAGCGTGCGGGGCGACTTGGCACAACTGCGCGAGCGCGGTTGGGACAAGGCCATCGAGCGGCACCTGCGCTATGGTGGCAAGCTGATCGGTATCTGCGGTGGCCTGCAGATGCTGGGGCGGGAAGTGCATGACCCGCTGGGGCTGGAGGGGGCCGCAGGCTCTAGCCAGGGGCTCGGCCTGCTCGACTATGCCACGGTGCTCGAAGCCGAGAAGCAACTGCGCAATGTGGCCGGCACGCTGAGCCTTGAAGCGGCAACGGTAACTGGTTATGAAATTCATGCTGGCGTTACGACGGGGCCTGCGCTGGCGCAACCCGCTGTCCAACTGGCTGATGGCCGCCATGATGGTGCTGTCAGTGCCGATGACCAGATCCTCGCCACCTACCTGCATGGCCTGTTCGAAGGCAGCCAGTCGTGTGCCGCGCTATTGCGCTGGGCCGGGCTGGAGGATGTGCAGGTTATCGACTACGAAGCGTTGCGCGAACACGACATCGAGCGCTTGGCCGATCTGGTGGAGAAGCACCTGGACACCGCGCAGTTGCGCCAACTGTGTGGGGTAGCCTGACATGCGTAACCTGATTCTCGGTGGCGCCCGGTCTGGCAAAAGCCGCCTGGCCGAACAACTGGCCAGTGCCAGCGGCTTGCCGGTGACCTACATCGCCACCAGCCAGCCGCTGGATGGCGAAATGAACGAACGCGTGTTGCTGCATCGTCAGCGCCGGCCGGATGACTGGGGGTTGATCGAAGAGCCCTTGGCCCTGGCCGCGGTACTGCGCGCCGAAGCGGCCGAAGGGCGCTGCCTGCTGGTGGATTGCCTGACCCTGTGGCTGACCAATTTGTTGATGCTGGAAGATGACCAGCGCCTGGCCGAGGAGCGTGATGCCCTGCTGGCGTGCCTGGAACAGTTACCTGGCACCCTTATCCTGGTCAGTAACGAAACCGGCCTGGGCGTCGTGCCCATGGGCGAGCTGACCCGGCGCTATGTCGACCTGGCCGGCTGGCTGCACCAGGCGGTGGCCGAACGCTGTCAGCGTGTCGTGCTGACCGTGGCCGGCCTGCCCTTAATCCTCAAAGGACCTGCACTATGACCCAAGCCTGGTGGCGTGACGCCTGCCAACCCCTCGACAACGCCGCCATGGACCAGGCCCGCGCCCGTCAGCAGCAACTGACCAAACCTGCAGGCTCGCTCGGCCAACTTGAAGCGCTGGCGATTCAGCTGGCTGGCCTTCAGGGGCTTGAACGACCCACGCTGGATCAGGTTGCCATTACCATTTTTGCCGGCGACCACGGCGTGGTCGAAGAGGGCATCTCGGCCTATCCGCAGGCGGTAACCGGGCAGATGCTATGTAACTTCGTCGGCGGGGGCGCGGCGATCAGTGTGCTGGCGCGGCAGCTGCAGGCCAGCCTGGACGTGGTCGACCTGGGCACCATTGACGCGCAGCTGGAACTGCCCGGCGTGCGCCATCTGCGGCTGGGCACCGGTACTGCCAACTTTGCCCGTCAACCCGCGATGACCGAAAACCAGCTGCAAGCGGCCTTGCAGGCCGGTCGCGACAGTGCCCAGCGCGGCGCCGAACAGGGCGCACAGCTGTTCATCGGTGGCGAGATGGGCATTGGTAACACCACAGCCGCCGCAGCCTTGGCCAGTGTTCTGCTGGGGTGTCCGGCGTCGGAGCTGAGCGGCCCTGGCACCGGTCTGGACAACGCCGGGGTACAGCACAAGGCTGAAGTCATCGAGAGGGCGCTGCGCCTGCATGGCCTGCGTGCTGAAGACCCGTTGCAGGTACTGGGCTATGTTGGCGGTTTCGAGATCGCGGCGTTGGTCGGTGCCTACATAGGTTGTGCGCAGGCGGGTGTCGCGGTGCTGGTGGATGGCTTTATCTGCAGTGTCGCTGCGCTCGTGGCAGTGCGCCTCAACCCGCAGTGTCGGGCCTGGCTGTTGTTCGCTCATCAGGGCGCTGAACCCGGGCACAAGACCTTGCTTGCTGCACTGCAGGCCGAGCCCCTGCTGGCCTTGGGCTTGCGCCTGGGTGAGGGCAGTGGCGCTGCCTTGGCGGTGCCGCTGTTGCGCCTGGCCTGTGCGCTGCATGGGCAGATGGCGACCTTTGCCGAGGCCGCGGTGGCGGACCGCCCGGCATGATCCTCGACTTGTTGCGCCATGGTGAAACGGAACAGGGCGGCCTGCGTGGCAGCCTTGATGATGCCTTGACCGACAAGGGCTGGGCACAGATGCGCCGCGCGGTGGCCGACGGCGGCCCATGGCAGGTGCTGGTCAGCTCGCCGCTGCAACGTTGTGGGCGTTTTGCCGATGAGCTGGGTGCGCAGTTGAACCTGCCTGTGCAGCGTGAGCCCGCCCTGCAGGAACTGCACTTCGGTGATTGGGAGGGCCAAAGTGCCGCGCAGATCATGGAGCACCAGGCTGATGCACTGGGCCGTTTCTGGGCCGACCCTTACGCCTTCACACCGCCCAATGGCGAGCCGGTCGAGGCGTTTGCCGAACGGGTGCTGGCGGCTGTCGAGCGTTTGCGCCTTCAGCATGCCGGCAAGCGCGTGCTGCTGGTCACTCATGGCGGCGTCATGCGACTGTTACTGGCCCGTGCCCGTGGCTTGCCCAGGGAGCAGTTGCTGCAGGTCGAGGTTGGCCATGGCGCGTTGATGCGGCTGGTGCCAGGTGGCGATGGGCAACTGGTCGAGGTGCCCTGAGATGTTGCCGTTCTGGATTGCCCTGCAGTTTCTCAGCAGCCTGCCGGTGAGCCTGCCGGGCATGCCGGCACCGCGTGACGTAGGGCGTTCGCTGCTGTACTACCCGCTGGTTGGGTTGCTGTTCGGCTTGCTGCTGTGGTTGGCCAGTCATCTGCTTCAGGGCACGCCGTCGCCGCTGCACGCGGCTTTGCTGCTGACACTGTGGGTACTGCTCAGTGGTGCCTTGCACCTGGATGGCCTGGCGGACAGTGCCGACGCCTGGCTAGGTGGTTTCGGCGACCGTGAGCGCACCTTGCGGATCATGAAAGACCCGCGCAGCGGGCCGATTGCCGTGGTCACCCTGGTCTTGGTGTTGTTGCTGAAGTTTTGCGCATTGTGGGTGCTGGTCGGGCAGGGCATCGGCGCGCAATTGCTGCTGGCGCCGTTGATCGGGCGGGCGGCGATGTTGGGCCTGTTCCTTGGCACACCTTATGTGCGACCTGGCGGGTTGGGCCAGGCGTTGGCCGAACATTTGCCCCGGCGCGCAGCGGGGTTTGTGTTGCTGGCTTGCTTGCTGTTCTGCCTCTTCTTGGGCGGATGGAGCGTGCTGCTGGCGCTGGCGGTGTTTGCCTGGTTGCGGCATCTGATGTGCCGGCGCCTGGGCGGGACCACCGGTGATACCGCCGGTGCGTTGCTGGAGCTGCTGGAGCTGGCCGTCGTGCTCGGGTTGGCGCTGGGGCTTTGAGCGCTTGATCTGGACGGCCCTTTAGCGGCTGCTTTGCGGTGCTTTCGCAGCACGCCATAGGTGTGGAGGGGGCAGTAACTTCCAGAAACGGTCCGGAAGCGCCTGCCTCTTCCTTGTCGGCGTATCCTCAGCCTCCCCAAGCAACCAGGTAGGCTTCCCGTGCGTCACTGGATCTTTGCCAGTCTATTGGTCCTGTCCACCCTCCCAGCCTCTGCTGCAGACCTCATGGCGTTCTGGGACACTCCACGCCACGGCGGCAACAGCTTCAACCGGCTGCCACCCGATCAAGCCTACTTCGATGCCCTGAGGGGGTACGGCGCCACATGGGTGCGGCTGTCGTACGACAAATGGCAACCGGTGAAACGTGATTTCCTCCTCGGCAGCGCCGATACCTATGAAGGCCTGCCCGATGCCGACCTGGCTGTGCTGCGTGCCACCCTCGACCGGGCGCACCAGGCGGGGCTCAAGGTGGTCATCGCGCCACTCTCGCTACCGGGTATGCGCTGGTCGCAAAACAACCAGGGCCAGTTCGATGATCGCCTGTGGCAAGACAAACGTTACTGGTCCCAGGCTGCGGCGTTCTGGCGAGATATGGCGCGCGAACTGAAAAGTCATCCGGCCATCGCGGCCTACAACCTGATCAATGAGCCAGCACCGGAGAAACAGGGCGGCCTGGCTGAACATGCCGAACTCGGGCAGATGCAGCAGTGGTATGCGCAAGAACAGGGCGGTGCGCGCGATCTGCCCTTGCTGTACCGGCAACTGATAGCGGCCATACGCGAAGAAGACGCTGATACGCCGATCATGGTCGATGCCGGCTGGTATGCAGGCGCAGACGCGTTCGGCTACTGGCCGGCGCCGCTGGAAGACCCGCGAGTGCTGTATAGCGTGCACATGTATGAGCCCTATGCCGCAACCAGTGCGCCGAACATGGCGCGCAAACAGCCCATCGCCTATCCAGGCCCCGTATCTTTTGCCGGGCAGACACAGCTGTGGGATGGGCGGCGAGTTGAAGGCTACTTGCGCCAGCCGCTGGCATGGGCCGAGGCCATGGGGCTGCCGCTTTCTCGTCTGGTGGTGGGCGAGTTTGGCTGCATGCGCAGGCTGCCGGGTTGTCGGCAGTACCTTGAAGATGTACTCGTCGTGCTTGATCGCAACCGGTTGCACTGGGCGTTCTATAGCTTCCGTGAAGACAACTGGGATGGCATGGACTACGAACTGGGTACGGCGAAGGTGCCGTGGCGCTACTGGCAGGCGGTCGAGCAGGGCGCGCCAGACCCCTTGGTGCGCAAGGCCACGGTTGAGTTCGAGCCGATCCGCAGGCGCTTGAACCCGGACTGACGCTTCTCACTCTTTCGTGAAACTTCTTGCAACACTCAGTACGCGGGTATATACACGTATCCATGCTGACCAGTGAATGCATCTGTACCCACCTGCGTCGCGCCGCCCGCGGGGTGAGCCGGCATTACGACGAAGCCCTAGCCGGCTTCGGGGTCAATGTCGCCCAGTTTTCCCTGCTGCGGCACCTGCAGCGGCTCGACCGACCCAGCATCACAGCCCTGGCCGAAGCCATGGGGCTCGAGCGCAGTACCCTGGGCCGCAACCTGCGTGTGCTGGAGGCGGATGGGCTGGTAGCACTGGGCGAGGGCGATGACCAGCGTAACCGCGTGGTGCTGTTGACCGCGGCGGGTAAGCAACTGCTGCACGTTGCCCACCCAGCCTGGGAGCAGGCCCAGAAAGAACTGGTTGAACGGCTTGGGTTGGGGCAGCGGGATGAACTGGTGCGACTGCTGGAACAACTGGCCTGAAGTGAAACGACTATAAGCGGGTATATACCCGTAAAACCTTGCGATGTGCTGGAGATAACGACAATGACTTCGGTGTGGCGAACCAGCGGATGGGTGTTGGTGGGGGCGGCCTTGATACTGGCGCTGTCTCTGGGCGTACGGCACGGCTTTGGCCTGTTTCTGGGACCGATGAGTGCTGATTTTGGCTGGGGGCGTGGGGTGTTTGCCTTCGCCATTGCCCTGCAGAACCTGATCTGGGGCCTGGCGCAGCCGTTCGCTGGCGCCTTGGCCGACCGGCTTGGTGCGGCGCGGGTGGTCATCATCGGCGGTATTCTCTATGCCGCCGGCTTGATCTTGATGGGCTTGGCTGATTCGCCCTGGTCGTTGTCGCTGAGTGCGGGCTTGCTGATCGGCATCGGCCTGTCCGGCACGTCGTTCTCGGTCATTCTCGGTGTGGTCGGGCGTGCCGTGCCGGCCGAAAAGCGCAGCATGGCCATGGGGATCGCCAGCGCCGCCGGGTCATTCGGCCAGTTCGCCATGTTGCCGGGCACCCAAGGCCTGATTCAGTGGCTGGGCTGGTCGGCAGCGTTGCTGGTACTGGGCCTTTTGGTGGCGTTCATCGTGCCTTTCGTCGGCCTGCTGCGCGATCGCCCGTTACCCAGTCACGGTGCCGAGCAGACCCTGGGCCAGGCGCTGCGCGAGGCGTGCACGCACTCAGGCTTCTGGTTGCTGGCGCTGGGCTTTTTTGTCTGTGGCTTCCAGGTCGTATTCATTGGCGTTCACCTGCCGGCCTACCTGGTTGACCAGCACCTGGCTGCGGCCACCGGTACGACAGTGCTGGCGCTGGTCGGCCTGTTCAACATCGTCGGTACCTTCACTGCTGGCTGGTTGGGCGGGCGCATGTCCAAGCCGCGCCTGCTGACCGGGTTGTACCTGCTGCGTGCGGTGGTGATCGTGCTGTTCCTGTGGGCGCCGGTGAGCGAGTTCAGTGCTTACCTGTTCGGCATTGCCATGGGGCTGCTGTGGTTGTCCACGGTTCCGTTGACCAATGGCACCGTGGCCACGGTGTTTGGGGTGCGCAACCTGTCCATGCTGGGCGGTATCGTGTTCCTGTTCCATCAGTTGGGTGCGTTCCTGGGGGGCTGGCTGGGTGGGGTGGTGTATGACCGCACCGGTAGCTACGACCTGGTCTGGCAGATTTCCATCCTGCTCAGCTTGTTGGCCGCTGCCCTTAACTGGCCGGTGCGCGAACGCCCGGTTTCACGCCTGCAGGCACAGGCTGCATGAACCGTTACCTGGTCCGCGGGCTGTTGGCTATTGCCGTGTTGCTGGTGCTGGCACTGGTGTGGTGGGGCTGGCATCAGGGAGGGATGGCGTTGATGCAACTGGGCATGGGTGTTTGTTAGGCGCTACCCTGCAAGTTCAAAGGTAGCGATGCAGGAGAGACGAGTCATGCGTGCACATTGGTTGACGGTGCCGGTGCTGGCCCTGCTTGCCAGTACATCAAGCTGGGCTGCAGATTGCCCGGCGTTGTTGCAGGGCAGCCTGCCGGAATTGCGCGGTAAGGGGCAGGTCGACCTCTGCGAGCGCTTTGCCGGCAAGCCGCTCGTGGTGGTGAATACTGCCAGTTATTGCGGTTTTGCCCCGCAGTTCGAGGGGCTTGAGGCGACGTACAAGGAATATCACGAGCAAGGCCTGGAAATGCTCGGCGTGCCGTCCAATGACTTCAAGCAGGAAGACGCCGACAGTGAGAAGACTGCCAAGGTTTGCTATGCCAACTACGGTGTCACCTTCACCATGACCAAGACGCAGGCGGTGCGGGGCAAGGATGCGATACCGCTGTTTGCGGAGCTGGCCAGCCAGAGCAGTGCGCCGAAGTGGAATTTCTACAAGTATGTTGTCGATCGCAAGGGCAAGGTGATCGGTAACTTCTCCAGCCTGACCAAACCGGATGATCCTGCGTTCCGCGCCGCTATCGAAAAGGCCATCGCCTCACAGCAGTAACCAGGCTGTGCTTGCTGCGGCTTTTGCGTCTAAGCGCGCGGTAGTTCAGGCGACGCAGATTGCGACTTGAGGAGGCCAAGCGCAGGCCTCCTGAAGTCGCGAAGATCAAGATCAAAAACAGGAAGTGGCTGGCTGCGGGTGGCTTCACCGTGCATGCACGGTAATCGCCACCAACCGCACCACCACCGGCCGGACCACCAGCACACAGACAAATGCCACCGGCATCGCCAGCTGATAGGCCTTGAGCACATTGCCCAGATACTCCGGGGTAAACCCGGCATTGGCCGCCGTGATCACGAAGCACATCAACAGTGCCATGATCGACGACATGTAGAGCGCGAAAACGTAGGGGGTAGCGACCGGGTGCAATTTACGTCGACTGCGCGATCGGGGCAGGTTGCTCATGCGAACTCCTGAAAACTGAGTGGAAGCGCAGATTAGCAACCTGCACGCCTGCAGCTGTAGACCCGCGGCATTGAGTTCTTTATAAAGAAATTCTTACGAATCCAGGCGCTCCCCATGGACCTGCTCAACGCCATTCGCTGCTTCATCAAGGTGGTCGAAGCCGGTAGCATCGCCGCTGGTGCCCGTATCCTCGGCCTTAGTCCGGCAGCCGTCAGCCAGAACCTGGCGCGGCTGGAAAGCCACCTGCAAGTTCGCCTGCTCAGTCGAACCACCCGCAGCATGGCCCTGACGCCCTCTGGCGCCCAGTATTACGAGCGTGTAAAGCATATCGAGCGTGATTTGGCCCTGGCCGAACAGGCGGTGACAACACCCGACAGCGAGCCTCAGGGGCGGCTGTGCATTGCTTCGACCTCTGCCTTCGGCCGCCATGTGCTGGCGCCATTGATACCTGCTTTCAGTGCCCGCTACCCTTTGCTTTCGATAGAGTTGGTAACGACTGATCGTCGGGTCAACCATGCCCGTGAAGACGTTGACGTGAGCCTGCGCATTGCCCCGCAGCTCGAAGACCAGCTGTTGGCCCGGCGCATCGCCCGCATCCCGTTCATTTGTTGTGCCTCACCCGGATACCTGCAAAGTGCTGGCGTACCTGCCACGCCCGAGGCCTTGCGCGGGCACCGTTGCCTGGTGTTTCGCTATCCGGTGGATGGCCGCTTCTTGCGCTGGGGCTTCATGCGGGACGGCCTGCGCTTCGAAGCGGAATTCGGCACTGTATTGATCAGCGACGATATCGATGCCCTGACCCAGATGGCCTTGCACGATGGTGGCATCACCCGTCTGGCCGAGTTCATCGTGCGGCCGCACCTGGCCTCGGGGGCCTTGGTGCCGCTGTTCGAATACTGCGACAGCAGCCAGGCTTACGCCCAGACCGAGCCCATGGACATCTACCTGTGCCTGGCCGATCGCTTTGCCATGACCACCAAGGTGCGCGCATTCATGGACTACCTGCGCGAATGCCTGGGCGACAGCTGGAAAGTGCAGGCATGAAAAAACCGCCACGAAGGCGGTTTTCATGTAACGCACAGGAATCAGAAGCGGTAGGTGAGGGATGCACCGATACCGTGAGCGCTGTTCTCGTACTTGGCCTGGTAGCTGCCTTTCAACAGCCCTTGTTGTTGCGAGCTTGGCAGGTTGTTGACCTTGGTATCCTCTTCCCACAGATACGAATAGGCAACGTCGATGGTCATGTCATCGTTCGGGCTCCAGCCGGCACCAAAGCTGACCGCTTTACGATCGCCAGTCGGAATGCGTGGCGAGCGATCATGGTTGTTGGTGGGCGACTGGTCGACGGAGAAGCCTGCGCGCAGGGTCCACTCCTTGTTCACCTTGTAGGACGCACCAATGGCGTGGGCCCAGGTGTCGTGCCAGTTCTGCTCTTCGGTGATGGTCTTCAACGGGTAGCCTGCCGGTGCTTCGTTCTCGACGACGATGCTTTCCAGGCGGCTCCAGCGCGTCCAGGTGCTACCCGCATACAGTGTCCAATGGTCATCCAGTTCATGAGTGACCGAGAAGTCCACTGACTCTGGTGTCTTGATTTTCAGGCTGGCGTCGAACTTGCCGTTCAGGCCAAGCTGTGGAATCGGGTAGGAAACGCGGGTATTGCCTTCAAGCTTGTAGTCGACCATCGAGTGATAGGTCAGGCCCAGACGGGTACGGTCCGTAGCTTGCACCAGAACGCCGATGTTGTAACCGATTGCAGTGTCGTCGCCCTTGATCTTGGTCTCGCCATCAGGGCCATTGGGCCCCAGGAGGGCCTTGCTGCTCAGGTTCGAACCCAGTTCACCCTTGATACGGTTGATGGTCGGGCCAAAACCGATCGACACTTTGTCGTTGAAGGCGTAGCTGACGGTTGGCTGGAAGGTGACAACCTCGACCTTGCTCTTCTTGCCCCAGTAGCGTGCAGCGTCATCGCTACCGTAGTCGGTGATCAGGCCGTATGGCACGTAAACGCCGAAGCCAACGCTCCAGTGATCATCAATCGGCTTGACGTAATAGCCCATGGGTACGCCAACGAGAGGCACCATGTCACCATCGGTTTCCCCCCCGAAGTTGCTGCCTGGGCCCGATATGTCGGTCTTGGCGATGACGGCAGCGCCGCCCACGGTGAATTGTTCGCGCTTGAGGCGGGACATGCCGGCTGGGTTGCCATACACAGTGCTGGCATCGTCGGCAGAGGACGAGCGCCCCGCAAAACCGGTTCCCATACCGCTGATACTTTGTTCGTTCAGCGCGAACCCGGCGGCGAGCAGTTGGCTGGAAGCAAGCGCAACGGCTACGCCGAGGGAGGTTTTGAGCATTACTTTTTTCATTATTAGAAAACTCCTTGGGTCTCCGGGGCGAAAAGCTACCAACAAATCACGCGCTGCGCTATAGGCTCAATCGCAGGAGTTAGCGCAGTTTTGTAGGACAATCCGACCAAAATTCCATTTTTTCCGGTTTACTTGTAGGACGCGTCTCAAGATGCCTGTGGCAATTTCTGATCTATGCAGGCATGCCAGGCATGGGTGAAGTCGCGCAGACGACCCTGGGGGTTGAAAATCTGTCGCCAGATACGCGCCAGTGCCAGCCGATCGTCCGCCGCAGGCAATGGGGTGGCCTGCTCTTCGATGAGCATCCAGGCAATGGCAGTGGAATAGCGCAGGTTGACGGTGAGCTCCAGGTGCGGGCCACCCAGGAAGGCATGCTGGCTGGCCAGGCCGCGGACCAGGCTGGCGAGGTCGGGGTCACGGGCCAGGTATTCGTCCCAGAGCGCCTGGTGACGATGTTCGCCGATGCGGTAGAGGCCGTGCCCGCGTCGGTCGTGCAGGGCTGAGCCGAGTGCTGACTGGCTGGCGGCGATACCCAGTAGCAAGGCTTCGGCGCTGGCGCAGTGACGGTTCAGGTAGACCAGGGTGGGTCGGATCACATACTGACACAATTCATTCGCCGCAATACCCATGATGCCCTCGAGCAGGTAAGGGCCGGACGGGCGCTGGAGCTTGGCAGCTGGTGAATGATCAGGCCCGCCGGGAGCGGAAAGCACCGCTCGAGTTGAAGTGTAGTGTGATAATCGTGGTGTAAAGAGCTGTTTTTAAATCGATTACTGCCTGATGCTCCGGGCTATATGCCCTAAGGCAATTACGCCAAAGGCGTTCAGGCAGTCTTGCGATTGGATGATTCAGCGCTTGAATACCGCGGTATTCGCCGGTCACGCGGTGAGCGACTGACGCGTCCGGGCGATCACCGCCTGCAGCGGTTCATGGCGGCTGTACTGCTCGTGGTACAGGCGTTCGGTGTGGCAGGCAACGCCGTGTTCGTCTACCAAGGTAAAGCTGAAGCTGCCCTTGCGTGGGGCAACGATAAGGCACTTCAACGGCGAGAAGGCCTGGGAGAGGGTGCCAATGGCAGCCTGAATCTGATGATGAGTTTGCATATTGTTGGAGGTTCCTGCTTTAAACACGGGGGATATGATCCGTGCATGATAGAAACGTTCCAGTGACGCCTTTATTAAGGGACGAACGAACCTGACTGGAACAGGGCAGCCAGAGGGGGCGCAATCAAATGTAGGCGCTTGGGCTGACTGGTAGGTACTTCGGAAGGCAGGCAGCACGCCGGGGCCAAGGTTCTAGGCCGTCGAGGTGGGATCCTGATCAATCTGTCATGTGATTCGTGCTTGCGCAGCGTAAGGCTGGCGAGGGAATCATTGAATGGGCCGGTCCTTGTTTCAGCAGGGACGCTCTTGGGGGGAGCGAGCCTGCAAGGACGCTTGCGGCCAGAATTGACTTTCAGCTTGGTACTAACGAGGGGCACCTTACCGGAAGCGAAGATGTTTGGCAAGCACTACGTTTGTTCAGGTGAGCCGCGCAGTATGGCGCGAATTTTCGCTGCTGGGAAGAGGGGGCAAATGGCCCAAATGCCGTCCGATGTGCCCTTTTCGTGCACCCAAATGGAGGTTTATGGTGCACTTGTTCACATTCGGGGCAGCGCTTGTAACGGCTTGGCAACACCACCCAGCAGCCTCGCCAATGCCTTGACTGCGTGGTTAAGTCAATGAAAAAAAACACTATTTTTAGCTGGTGAAAAAATCGTCAGTTTGACCAAAGCCCCCAATTCACGGGGGTTTGAGGGGTATGAGAGGGGGTTGTCCACCGAGTTATCCACAGGAACTGTGGATTGTCCCGAGCGCTTGCTCTAGCACGGGCGTGCCAGCAATGGGATGGACTGTCCGACAATCGCCATGCTCCAACAGACCGGTTGGTCATCCACCTGAAAACGTCAAGAAAAGATCATTGAATTTTTTTTCAATCCTTCAGAAATCGACAGGCCAGGGCGAAAAAAAAAGAGTAGAGTGGCGCGCCTTTCGAGTTACCAAACCTGTTGCTCATGAAGTTTCGCGGTAAACACCTTTCCAGCCCCGCTGCATCGACATCTGCACCTCCTGCCAAACGCTTTTCCCTGAAAGTGGCCCTGTGGTTGCTCGACAGCCCGCGTCTGGGCGACAACCCTCAGGTCAAGCACCTGGCCGGGCGCTTGTTGAAGCAGCCGGCGCGCCAAGGTGTGGTTGTGGCGCAGAGCCGCCTGGGGCAGATGCTGTGCCGCGATTGTGGCAACGCCCGTGACCGGCGTATAGGCCATGAGCTGCTGCGTCAGGCTGCCCGCGCAGGGGATCGGCGGGCGCAGCTGGAGTACGCTCGGCTGTGTCAGCACAACGAGCCGGAGCAGGCGCGCTATTGGCTTGAGCTTGCGGCAGGGCAGGGGTCGCAGGAAGCGCGGCGCTTGTTGCGACAGTGGTTTTCTGTCTGAGCTTTTTTGCCTGCACGGGCCCTTTCGCGAGCAATCACCGATGTGTGTCCACCGCCGTGGTAGGAGCGGGTTTACCCGCGAATACGGTAGCGGCGGCAACGGTGAACGGCGGGTGGAAATTGGCCAGCAGGCCCGGCCCTTTCGCGGGTAAACCCGCCCCGACGGCGGCCTGTGTTCAACCCCCGATGCGTGTGTAGGAGCGGGTTTACCCGCGAATACGGTGGCGGCAGCAACGGTGAATGGCGGGTGGAGATTGGCCAGCAGGGCCGGCCTCTTCGCGGGTGAACCCGCTCCTACGGGCGACCGTGCAGGCATTACCTTTGCCTTCAGGCTTGCGCAGCGGGCAGGCCCGCGATAAGGCCGATGCAGGCAACACGCCAGTCAGGCTGATAAGCTGCACTCAATTTGCATCAGAGCGTTCGGGGTAAGCATGACAGTGGATCTGGCCAGCATTCTGCTGGGCATGGTGGCAGGCGTAATACCCTGCCTGGTGTGGGTCATGCAGGTGCAGCGCCGCCAGGGCGCACGGCAAGGTGAGCAGGCCTTGCTCGAAGAGCGCCTCAACGCTGCCCAACTTGCCCAGGCTGGCCTGCAGGCGCAACTGGACGCCAGTCGCGACGAGGTCAGCGACCTCAGTGAGGCCAACGCCGTCAAACAGGCCCAGCTGGCCGCCCAAGGCCGTGAGCTGGAGCTGCTGCAGATCGACCGCGACAATGCCCGTGATGCGGCCCACGCCTGGAGCCTTGAGCGCGCCAACCGCGAAGCCGAACTGCGCCGCCTGGAAGCGCAAACCGCGCGCCTAGACGCAGAACTGCGTGAACAGCAGGAAAGTCACCAGCAACGCCTGGAAGACCTGCAGGAGGCCCGTGACACCTTGCGCGCCCAGTTCGCCGACATGGCCACCAAGATCTTCGACGAGCGCGAGCAGCGCTTCGCCCAGACCAGTCAGCAGCACCTTGGCCAGTTGCTCGACCCCCTCAAGGAGCGCATCCAGGCCTTCGAAAAACGCGTGGAGGAAAGCTATCAACAAGAGGCCCGCGAGCGCTTCTCGCTGGGCAAGGAGCTGGAGCGCCTGCAACAGCTCAACCTGCGCCTGTCCGACGAAGCCACCAACCTTACCCAGGCCTTGAAGGGCCAGAAAACCCAGGGTAACTGGGGGGAGCTTATTCTCGAACGCGTGCTGGAGCATGCCGGCCTGGAAAAGGGCCGCGAATACCAGACCCAGGTCAGCCTGAAAAGCGCCGATGGCGAGCGTTTCCAGCCGGATGTGCTGATCATGCTGCCCGGCGACAAGCAGGTGGTGGTGGACGCCAAGGTCAGCCTCACTGCGTACCAGCAGTTCGTTGCCGGCAACGACGAAGCTGCGCTCAAGCAGCATGTGCAGTCGCTGCGCAGCCACGTCAAAGGCCTGTCGAGCAAGGACTACAGCCGGCTTGAAGGCCTGCACAGCCTGGATTTCGTGTTGTTGTTCGTGCCCATCGAGGCGGCCTTTTCGGCGGCCCTGCAGGCCGAGCCGAACCTGTTCCAGGAGGCCTTCGACCGGCAGATCGTGATTGTCAGCCCTACCACGTTGCTGGCGACCTTGCGGGTGATCGACAGCCTGTGGAAGCAGGAGCGTCAAGGGCAGAACGCCCGCGAAATTGCCGAGCGTGCCGGCTGGCTCTACGACAAGTTCGTGCTGTTCATCCAGGACCTGGACGAGCTGGGCAGCCGCTTGCAGCAGGTGGACAAGGCTTATGCCGCCGCGCGCAACAAGCTGTGCGAAGGGCGTGGCAACCTGGTCAGCCGCAGCGAGCAGCTTAAGCTACTGGGCGCCCGTGCCAGCAAGAGTTTGCCGGCAGACCTGCTGGAGCGGGCGCTGTCCGACGAGGCGCTGCCCGACGTAGCGGTTACTGAGCCAGGCTCAGATGGCGATTGAGCAGGGCGCGCAAGGCCGCCGGCTTGACCGGTTTGGCCAGGTAGTCCAGCCCTGATGCATGTACCAGGGCGATGGTTTCCTTGCTGCCGTCGGCGCTGATCACTACACCGGGTACCGGCTCACCCAGCCGTGCTCGAAGCCAGCCCATCAGTCCGGTGCCGGTCTCGCCGTCGTCCAGGTGGTAGTCCACCAATGCCAGGTGCGGGCGCATGCCTTTGGCCAGCAGGGCTTCGCATTCGGCCTGGTTGCGCGCGGTCCATACCTGGCAACCCCAGCGGCTCAGCAGGCTGTTCATGCCGATCAGGATGCTGTCTTCGTTGTCCACGCATAGCACGTGCAACCCGGCCAGTGGCTGGCCGCCCTGTTGTTCCACGGGCGCGCTTGGCGCCGCGGCGGTCTGGCGTGCAATCGGTACGCTGACGCGGAACACCGTGCCCTTGCCTGGCCATGAGCGCACTTCCAGCGGATGCCCCAGCACCCGACACAGACCGTCTGCGATGGCCAGGCCCAAGCCTAGCCCCTTCTCGGCACGGGTCTGGTGGCTGTCCAGGCGCTTGAACTCCTGAAAGATCACTTGCAGCTTGTCGTCAGCAATGCCCGGGCCACGGTCCCAGACCTCCAGCCATAGGCGCTCGCCCTGTCGGCGCGCGCCTAGCAGGATCGGGCTCTTGCCGTAGCGCAGGGCATTGGTGAGGAAGTTCTGCAGCACCCGGCGTAGCAGTTTCATGTCGCTGTCCACCCGCAGGCGGCTGCCGCGCAGGCGGAACTCCAGGCCTTTCTCGGCCGCCAGCAGCTTGAACTCGGCGCCCAGGGTGTCGAACAGCTCGTTGAGGGCGAAGGGTTTGGCATCCGGGGTGATCTTGCCGTTTTCCAGGCGCGAGATGTCCAGCAGGTCGCTGATCAGCTCTTCAGCCGAGCGCAGCGAGCTGTCCATGTGCTGTACCAACTGCTGGGCCTCTTCGTTCATGCCCTCGGCCTGTTGCGACAAGGCGGCAGAGAAAAGCCGTGCGGCGTTCAACGGTTGCATCAGGTCATGGCTGACGGCGGCCAGGAAGCGGGTCTTGGACTTGCTCACCGCTTCGGCCTGGCTCTTGGCTTCGGACAGCGCCTGGTTCAACTGCGACAGTTCGTGGGTGCGCTCCGCCACGCGTTGTTCAAGGCGTTCGTTGGCATCGCGCAGGGCCTGCTCGGCCTCGCGGAACGGGGTGATGTCGGTGAAGCTCATGACAAAGCCGCCGCCCGGCATCGGGTTGCCGATCAGCTCGATCACCCGGCCATTGGGGAACAGCCGCTCGGAGGAGTGCGCGCGGCCCTGACGCATCCAGTGCAGCCGCCGCGCCACATGCACTTGCGCCTCGCCGGGGCCGCACAGGCCGCGCTCGGCGTTGTAGCGGATGATATCGGCAATCGGTCGCCCTACGCTGATCAGCCCGTCCGGGTAGTTGAACAGCTCCAGGTAGCGGCGGTTCCAGGCCACCAGGTGCAAGTTCTGGTCGACCACGCTGATGCCCTGGTTGATGTTCTCGATGGCGCCTTGCAGCAGGGCGCGGTTGAACTGCAGCACCTCACTGGCTTCGTCAGCGATGCGCACCACGTCTTCCAGCTGCATGTCGCGGCCTTCGATGGCCGCTTTGACCACGGCGCGGGTCGAGGAGGTACCGAGTACCCCGGCCAGCAGGCGTTCGGTGTGCTCGATCCAGTCGCCATCGGCGTTCTGGTTCGGGTTGAAGCCCTTGCCCTGGCGGTAGGCAAAGCGGATGAAGCTCTGCCGTGCGCGCTCTTCCCCGACAAAGCGCGAGGCCAGGGTCAACAGGTCGTCGATCTGCACCGCCAGCAGCGGCTTGCTGCTGGGCCGCGCGCTGGTCTGCTGGCCAATGAACCGGCCGGCCTGCCAGTGCTCGGAAACCCGTGTGCGCGACAGCACCGAAACCCAGGCGAACAGGGTGAAGTTGCCCGCCAGTGACAGCACCACACCTTGGGTCAGTGGACTGATCGGCAGGTTCAGCGGGTTGCCGTGCAGCCACGCCAGGCCAGGGAACAACTGCAACGACCAGCCCAGGCTGTGCGCGGCAATCGGCAGCACCAAGGTGTAGAACCACAGGAAAATGCCAGCGGCCAGGCCGGCGAACACGCCGCGACGGTTGGCCTGCTTCCAGTACAGCGCGCCAAGCATGGCCGGGGTGAGCTGGGTCACAGCGGCAAAGGCGATCTGGCCGATGGTCGCCAGGCTGGCGGTGGAACCCAGCAGGCGGTAGCTGACATAGGCCAGCAGCAGGATCACCACGATGGTTACCCGGCGTACCGAAAGCATCCAGTGGCGGAACGCTTCGAAAGGCCGCTCGGCGTTGTTGCGGCGCAGCAGCCAGGGCAGCAGCATGTCGTTGGACACCATGGTCGACAGCGCCACGGCCTCGACGATCACCATGCCGGTAGCCGCCGAGGCGCCGCCGATGAACGCCAGCAGGGCAAGGCTCGGGTGCGCCTCGGCCAGGGGCAGGCTGATGACAAACGAGTCGGAGATCACCGTGCCGGGCAGCAGCATCTGCCCGGCCAGGGCAATCGGCACCACGAACAGCGCGGCCAGTGCCAGGTACATGGGGAATACCCAGCGCGCCAGGCGCAAGTCCTGCGGTTCGATGTTCTCGACCACGGTAACGTGGAACTGCCGGGGCAGGCAGATGATTGCCATCATCGCCACGGCGGTTTGCACCACCATGGACGGCCAATTGATGGTTTCTTTCCAATAGTCCTGCAAGTGGATCGACTGGCGGGCCTGGCTGAACAGGTCGTCGAAGCCGTCATACAGGTTGAAAACGATGAAGATGCCCACGGCAAGAAACGCCAGCAGCTTGATCAGCGATTCGAAGGCGATCGCCAGGACCATGCCGCGGTGGTGTTCGGTCACATCCAGGCTGCGGGTACCGAAGACGATGGCGAACAGCGCCAGTACCAGCGATATCACCAGCGCGGTGTCCTGCACGCGTGTGCCGGTGGCGTCGGCGTTGGCGCCGATCAACAGGTTCACGCCCAGTACGATGCCCTTGAGCTGCAAGGCGATATACGGCAGCACGCCGACCAGGCAGATCAGCGCCACCACCACTGCCAGGGTCTGCGACTTGCCGTAGCGTGCGGCAATGAAGTCGGCGATCGAGGTGATGTTCTGCTGCTTGCTGATCAACACCATCTTCTGCAGCACCCACGGCGCGAAGATCAGCAGCAGTACCGGGCCCAGGTAGATGGGCAGGAATGCCCAAAGCTGTTCGGCGGCCTGGCCGACCGCGCCGAAGAAGGTCCAGCTGGTGCAGTACACGGCCAGCGACAGGCTGTACACCCAGGCACGCAGCTTTGGCGGCAATGGCGTGCTGCGGCGGTCGCCATAGAAGGCGATGGCGAACATGATGGCCATATAGGCCAGGGCGACCACGGCGATCAGCCCGCTGGACAACGACATGAAGACTCCGAAGCAAAAAGGTAACGCGGTCCCGATCAATCAGTCTGGCACGCAAGTGCCGCTTCGTCAGCGCAGACGATGGTTGTAGGAGCGGGTTCACCCACGAAGAGGCCGGAACAGGCAACATCAACCCCTGCGGGTACCCAACCCATAGAACACCCCTGCCAGTATCACCGACAACACCAGCAGGTAGAAGACTGCCCCCGGCCACAGGTGTACCAGTGCAAACCCCACCATCACCGGCCCCAGCGCGGCCCCCAGGTTGGACAGGTTCTGCGCGCCGTAATACACCCCGCGCAAGTGCTCCGGTGCGATCAGGTCGATAAACATGTACTCGGCCGGGATCACGATGATTTCGCCCAGCGTGAACACCAGCATCGCCAGGCACCAGGCCAGTACCGAGCCCGCCAGCGCAAAACCCAGCAAGCCGGCGATGAACAGGCCCATACCGGCCAACAGCCACGGCATCAGGCGCTGGCGGCTGATGCGCCGGCCAATCAGGTACTGCAAGGCAATGACCGTCACGGCGTTGGTGGTGACCAGATAGCCGATCAGCCGTGCCGCTTCGGCCGGGTTGCTGGTGACCACCAGGTACTGGGACAGGTAGGCGGTGAACTGGCCGAACACCACCGCGCTCAGCACCCCACCCACGGTAAAGCACACCAGCCGGCGATCCCGCGCCAGCCCCAGCGCCACTTGGCCGAAGCCGGCCGCAGGTTTGTCCGGCGCGCTGGCCTGCAGGCTGCGATCACCCAGGCGCCAGTAAGCCAGGCACATGGCCAGGCCAAGCAGGGCAGAGGCGAGGAACGGCACATGGTCGTTCAGTTCAAGCATGGCCACGCCCAGCAACGGGCCGGCGGCGTAGCCGACGTTGCTGAGGGTGTACTTGATGGCGAATACCTCGGCCCGCTCATCCACCGGCAGTAACGCGCAGAAGCCCGCCTTGGCAGCAATGTCGACCACTGCCAGGGCCAGGTTGATCAACACCAGACAGAAGAAGAACGGCAGTGCCGAACGGCTGGCGACCGCGCCGACGAAGGCCAGGGCGAACAGCAGGGTACTGGCGCTGACCAGCGTGTGGTTGCTCAAGGTGTCGACCAGATGACCACCGTACAGACTCAACAGCGAGGCGACGATCAGCGCGCCACCGATCAGCAGACCGATCTGGCTGATCGGCAGCTGGAAATTGTCGGCCAGGTAAACCACCAGGTAGGGCAGGGTGAGGGCGCGGGCGACGGTAAGCGTGAAGGTGGTGGTGAGCAGCAGGCGAACGGTGTGCGGGTAGCGTTTTATGGCGGCGAGCATTGCCACGTCCTTGTTGTGCGGGTTTGCCGAGCACAAGCATAAGCCACATGCGGTCCTTGTAGCAGCACCGGCACCCTTACAGTGAATCGGGCGGCTTCACTGCCCTTCCCGACACAAGGCCGTTTCGCCTGCAAAAGGGCGACAGGCGGAGGATTGACAACCCGTCAGGCTCAGGGAATACTCTCGAAAAATTCATATATATGTTTATATAACAAGACGAGAGCGAGACCCATGCACCCATTGACCGGTGATGCTCGACTGCCCCGCTACCAACAACTGCGCGACCACATGGTCGCGCAAATTGCCAACAACCGCTGGCGCCCGGGGGAAGCGATCCCCACCGAAGCAGCCTTGGCCACCGAGTTCGACCTGTCGATCGGTACCGTGCGCAAAGCCGTCGATGTCCTGGTGGCCGAAGGCGTGCTGGAGCGCCAGCAGGGCCGCGGTACCTTCATTCGCCGCCCACAGTTCCAGTCGTCGCTGTTCCGCTTCTTCCGTTTCGAGGCCGCCAATGGCGAGCGCATAGTGCCGGAAAGCCGCATTCTCTCCATCGAGTCGCTGCCGGCGCCTTCCGCGGTGGCCGAGGCATTGGGCCTGGCAGGGGAGGCAGAAGTGATCCGCATCATTCGCACACGTCTGCTCGGCGCCCAGCCGGTGCTGGCCGAAGAAATCTGGCTGCCGCGCCAAACCTTCCAGCCGCTGCTGGACGTGGATTTGAACAGCAAGGGCCCATTGCTGTACCCGATCTACGAAGCGCTGTGCGGTCAGGTGGTCGCCTACGCCGAAGAAACCCTGACCGCCGAAGCGGTCGACGCGGTGCATGGCCGCTTGCTGCAACTGCCGGCCGACAGCCCGGTGGTCGTGATCGAGCGCCTGGCCCGCGACTACGCCGGCAAACCTCTGGAATGGCGCCGCTCGCGCGGCCATGCGCAGCACTTCCGCTACCGCATCGACATTCGCTAAACCGGTCGCTTCACCCTTTTACCTGTCTGCGCCGTGCTGCCACGGCGCAGTGGCTTCGCCTGCCCGTCACACCACGAATAGAAGGATAACAATCATGTTCAGCTGGTATCGCGAGATCACCTCACGGGAACGCAAGACATTCTGGGCCTGTTTCGGCGGCTGGTCGCTCGATGCGCTGGAAGTGCAGATGTTCGGCCTGGCCATCCCCGCGCTGATCGCTGCGTTCTCCCTGACCAAGGGCGATGCCGGCCTGATCAGTGGCCTGACCCTGGTGACCTCGGCAATCGGCGGCTGGCTGGGTGGCACACTGTCCGACCGCTATGGTCGCGTGCGTACCCTGCAATGGATGATTCTCTGGTTCTCGTTCTTCACCTTCCTTTCGGCGTTCGTCACCGGCTTCTACCCGTTGCTGTTCGTCAAGGCCATGCAAGGCTTTGGCATCGGTGGCGAATGGGCAGCCGGCGCGGTGCTGATGGCCGAAACCATCAACCCCAAGTATCGCGGCAAGGTCATGGGCACGGTGCAGAGTGCCTGGGCTGTGGGGTGGGGGCTGGCGGTGGCACTGTTTACGCTGATCTACTCACTGGTGCCGCAGGAGTTTGCCTGGCGGGTGATGTTCTTCGTCGGTCTGCTGCCATCGCTGCTGATCATTTGGGTACGCCGCAACGTGCCTGAGCCGGACAGCTTCCAGCGCCTGCAGAAAGAAAAAGCCATTCCCTCCAGCTTCTTGCAGTCGATGGCTGGCATCTTTCGCCCGGAACTGCTGCGTGTGACCCTGCTGGGCGGCTTGCTCGGCCTGGGTGCCCACGGTGGCTACCACGCGGTGATGACCTGGTTGCCGACCTTCCTCAAGACAGAGCGCAACCTTTCGGTGCTGAACTCGGGCGGTTACCTGGCGGTGATCATCCTGGCCTTCTGGTGCGGCTGCGTGGTCAGCGGCCTGCTGATCGACCGTATTGGCAGGCGCAAGAACATCCTGCTGTTCGCCCTGTGCTGTGTACTGACCGTGCAGGCCTACGTGTTCTTCCCGCTGACCAATACCCAGATGCTGTTCCTCGGCTTCCCGCTGGGCTTTTTCGCCGCCGGCATCCCGGCCAGCCTGGGTGCGTTTTTCAATGAGCTGTACCCGGCTGACGTGCGCGGCGCCGGGGTGGGCTTCTGCTACAACTTCGGTCGCGTGCTGTCGGCCGTGTTCCCGTTCCTGGTCGGGCACATGAGCGAGTCGATGTCGCTGGGCAGTGCCATCGGCATCGATGCCGGCATCGCGTATGGCGTTGCGGTGATCGCAGCCCTGTGCCTGCCCGAAACCCGTGGCCGCAACCTTGAATCTGCACCTGCGCCGGAAACGGCCGGTGCCGTCGCCAAGTAACCTGAACCTGTTTGTATGAGAACCATGCCCGACGCACCCGCTTTGCACCTGACTGCCATCGACAGCCACGCCCACGTGTTCAGCCGTGGGCTGAACCTGGCCCGCCAGCGGCGTTATGCGCCCAGTTACGATGCGCCGCTGGGCGACTACCTGGGCCAACTGCGGGCCCATGGTTGCAGCCATGGCGTACTGGTCCAGCCCAGCTTCCTGGGTACGGACAACCGCTACCTGCTCAGCGCCTTGCAGACCGTGCCAGGGCAACTGCGCGGGGTGGTGATGCTGGAGCGGGAGGTCGAGCGGGCGACCTTGGCGGAAATGGCCCGGTTGGGAGTCAGGGGGGTACGCCTCAACCTCATGGGGCAAGACATGCCTGACCTGACCGGCGCGCAGTGGCGGCCCCTGCTGGAGCGCATCGGCGAGCAGGGTTGGCACGTGGAACTGCACCGTCAGGTGGCGGACATCCCAGTGCTGGTGCGGGCATTGCAGCCCTATGGGCTGGACATCGTGATTGACCATTTCGGCCGCCCGGATGCCCGCCTTGGCCTGGGCCAGCCGGGGTTTGCCGAACTGCTGACCCTGAGCGGTCGGGGCAAGGTGTGGGTGAAGGTGTCCGGCATCTACAGGCTGCAGGGCTCGCCGGAAGAGAACCTGGCATTCGCCCGTCAGGCGCTGTGCGCACTGGAAGCCCATTACGGCGCAGAGCGGTTGATGTGGGGCAGTGACTGGCCGCATACCCAGCATGAGTCGGAGGTCAGTTTCGGTACCGCTGTCGAACAGTTCGAGGCCTTAGGGTGTTCAGCGCAGTTGCGCCAGGCACTGATGGTGGATACCGCGCGGTCGTTGTTTGGCTTCGAGTGACGTAGCGCCAGTGCTGCAACTGCTGGCAGGTCCTTGAACGCAATCTCGCTTGGTCATGCCTGAGCCGGTGCTTGCCAGTCAGCGCATTTCCCATGCAGATTTGTGGCCCGGCGCGCTTGGCGAGCCTCCAATTGAAAAGCCCTCAGGACCAAGGACGATGAGTCACTCTTCGCAATTCACCTTGCTCGGCAAGCGGCGTTTCCTGCCGTTTTTCATCACTCAGTCGCTGGGTGCCTTCAACGACAACCTGTTCAAGCAGTCGCTGATCCTGGCGATTTTGTTCAAGCTCAGCCTGGGCGATGGTGACCGATCGATCTGGGTCAACTTGTGTGCCTTGCTGTTCATCCTGCCGTTTTTCCTGTTTTCGGCGCTGGGCGGGCAGTTTGGCGAGAAGTTCGCCAAGGATGCGCTGATCCGTGCAATCAAACTGGCCGAAATCGTGATCATGGCGATGGGTGCGCTGGGCTTTGTCACCAACCATCTGTGGCTGATGCTGGTGGCGCTGTTCGGTATGGGGACCCACTCGGCGCTGTTCGGCCCGGTGAAGTATTCGATCCTGCCGCAGGCCCTGCGCGAGGAAGAGTTGGTGGGCGGTAACGGGCTGGTGGAAACCGGCACCTTCCTCGCCATCCTCGCCGGCACCATCGGCGCGGGGGTGATGATGTCGGCCGACAGCTACGCAACAGTGGTGGCCGGTGGCGTGGTCGGCACGGCGGTACTCGGCTACCTCGCCAGCCGCTGGATCCCTCGGGCGGCTGCCGCCTCGCCGCAAATGCCGCTGGACTGGAACATCTTCAAGCAGTCGTGGGTGATCTTGCGCATGGGCCTGGGCCAGCCGCCGGCGGTGTCGCGCTCGATCGTCGGCAACTCGTGGTTCTGGTTTGTTGGCGCTATCTACCTCACGCAGATCCCGGCCTATGCCAAGGATTGGCTGCACGGTGATGGCACCGTGGTGACCCTGGTGCTGACCCTGTTCTCGGTGGGCATTGCCCTGGGCTCGCTGCTGTGTGAGCGGCTCAGTGGACGCAAGGTGGAAATCGGCCTGGTGCCGTTCGGCTCGTTCGGCCTGACCCTGTTCGGCCTGCTGTGGTGGTGGCACTCCGGTGATGTACCGGCTGCAGCAGCGCCGCACGACTGGCTGGCACTGCTGGGCATGAGCCAGGCGTGGTGGATCTTGCTGTCGATCGTCGGCCTGGGTGTCTTCGGCGGCTTCTACATCGTGCCGTTATATGCGTTGATCCAGGCCCGCACGGCCGAGGACGAGCGCGCCAGGGTGATCGCGGCCAACAACATCCTCAATGCCTTGTTCATGGTGGTGTCGGCGGTGCTCACCATCATCCTGCTAGGCGTGGCCAAGCTGAGCATCCCGCAGCTTTTCCTGGTGGTGTCGCTGCTCAATATCGCAGTCAACACCTATATCTTCAGGATCGTGCCCGAGTTCACCATGCGCTTCCTGATCTGGCTGCTCAGCCATTCGATGTACCGCGTGCAGCATCGAGACCTCGAGCGCATCCCCGACGAAGGTGCTGCGTTGCTGGTGTGCAACCACGTGTCGTTCGTCGATGCGTTGCTGCTGGGCGGGGCCATACGCCGGCCGATCCGCTTTGTCATGTACTACAAGATCTACAACCTGCCGGTGCTCAACTTCGTGTTTCGCACTGCCGGTGCCATCCCGATTGCCGGGCGTAACGAAGACCAGGCGACGTACGAGCGGGCCTTCGCGCGGATTGCCGAGTACCTGGCTGATGGCGAGCTGGTGTGCATCTTCCCGGAAGGCAAGCTGACGGGCGATGGCGAAATCGATGTTTTCAAGGGTGGGGTCAGCCGCATCCTCGAAGAAACGCCGGTACCGGTGATTCCGTTGGCCTTGCAGGGGTTGTGGGGTAGCTTCTTCAGCCGCGACCCGGCCAAGGGCTTCTTCAAGCGCCTGTGGTCGCGGGTGACCATCGTGGCAGGCGCCGCCGTCCCGGTGGAGGCGGCGCAGCCTGAAGTGTTGCGCGAACAGGTCAGCCGCCTGCGCGGCCCTCTGCGATAGGGGGTTAGCTGGCGCTGACTTTCAGGCCGACGAGGCCGCAGACGATCAGCGCCACACTGAACAGCCGCACCAGGGCCATGGACTCGCCGAACAGCATGATCCCGGCGATGACCGTACCGACTGCGCCTACGCCGGTCCAGATGGCATAGGCGGTGCCCAGCGGCAACTCCTTCATGGCCAGGCCCAGCAGGCCCAGGCTGATGACCATGGCGCCGACGGTAAGGACAGTGGGTAGTGGTCGAGTGAAACCGTCGGTGTATTTGAGGCCGACGGCCCAGCCAACCTCGAACAGGCCGGCGAAAAACAGGATGATCCAGGACATGAGTGTGTCTCCATCGTTTGAATGATGGGGCCGTCCCCGGAATGGTCACGCGGTGCGTCGTGAGGTCGTCCTCACAGTGTGCATCATGGTGCCAATCTGCGGCCTTCCGGGCAAGTCCACGCCTGCAAGGGGTACCACACCCACTTGTAGGGTCAACTGTCTTGCTCAAAATGTGTAGGCACGGGTTTGTCCGCGAATGGGCCGGGCCTGCTGGCCAATTTCCACCCGTCGTTCACCGTTGCCGCCGCTACCGTATTCGCGGGTAAACCCGCTCCTACACCTGATCGGGGGTGGGCACACATTGGTGATTGGGTGCAGGCCGTCGTAGGCGCGGGTTTACCCGCGAAGAGGCCGGCTGGCAGAAAACGATTCAGGCCAGCACCGCATCTCATACCCGTCAGACCCCTTGCGGAATCTCTTCACCACCCAGCGCCTCGAACAGCACCGGCAGGAATTCGGCAAAGGTCATCATCATCAACTGGAAGCTGGCGTCGAACTGTTGCGCAGCCTCATCGCCACCGTCCTGCTCGGCCTGCTCCTGCAGCAGCTCTTCGAACTTCAGGCGCTTGATGACCATCTTGTCGTCGAGAATGAACGACAGCTTGTCCTGCCAGGCCAGGGCCAGCTGGGTCACCACTTTGCCAGTGCTCAGGTGCAGCTGGATCTCTTCGCCAGTCAGGTCCTGGCGCTTGCAGCGCACGATACCGCCATCTTCGGCGGTGTCGCGCAGTTCGCACTCGTCCAGCACATAGAAGCCTTCGGCGGCTTGCTGCGATTTGACCCAGTCGGTCATGGTGGCCACTGGCGCAATCTTCACCGTGGCCGGGCGCACGGGCAGCGAACCCATCACTTCACGCAGGGTCGACAGCAGGTCTTCGGCGCGCTTGGCGCTGGCCGAGTTGACCAGGATCACGCCCAGACGCGGTGCAATGGCAGCGAAAATCATCGAGCGGCGGATGAACGCACGCGGCAGGAACGCCTGGATGATTTCGTCCTTGATCTGGTCGCGTTCCTTTTTATAGACCTTGCGCATTTGCTCGGTCTCGATCTCTTCGACCTTTTCCTTGACCGCGTCGTTGACCACGCTGCTCGGCAGGATGCGTTCTTCCTTGCGCGCGGCAATCAGCAGGTACTCGCCGCTGACATGCACCAGGGGAGCGTCTTCGCCTTTGCCGAACGGCGCGACGAAACCATAAGTGGTCAGCTCCTGGCTGGCGCAGGGGCGGGCCGGCTTGCTGGCCAGGGCGGCTTCCAGCGCTTCAGGCTCGAACGGAACTTCCTGGGTCAGGCGGTAGGTCAGCAGGTTCTTGAACCACATGAGGGGCAATCTCTCCTTAATGCATAAGGCGGGCATTATTCTCCGAGCGGTGAATTGAGGCCAGCCCTGTCAGAGGGCCAGCAGTGGCTTATGCACGAAAGAATCGACCGACAACGCTAGGTCTTTGAAAGGCCTGAGGTTTTTTTTGCAAAAAGTTTAAAAAGTGCTTGCCAGGGTGCGGGGCGCTCCGTAGAATGCGCGCCACACCGAGACGAAGGGTGATTAGCTCAGCCGGGAGAGCATCTGCCTTACAAGCAGAGGGTCGGCGGTTCGATCCCGTCATCACCCACCACTCGATGTATAGCGCAGCGGTAGTTCAGTCGGTTAGAATACCGGCCTGTCACGCCGGGGGTCGCGGGTTCGAGTCCCGTCCGCTGCGCCATATTCCACTTCCAGGGCCCACTGAACACCCGGAAGTAACAGAGAAAGCGACCTTAGGGTCGCTTTTTTTGTGCCTGTTTTTTGGTGTTTGACCGAAGTGTGAAAAAACTTCGATAAGTGCTTGCCAGAGCGCCAAGTCGCCCGTAGAATGCGCGCCACACCGAGAGACATGGGTGATTAGCTCAGCCGGGAGAGCATCTGCCTTACAAGCAGAGGGTCGGCGGTTCGATCCCGTCATCACCCACCACTCGATGTATAGCGCAGCGGTAGTTCAGTCGGTTAGAATACCGGCCTGTCACGCCGGGGGTCGCGGGTTCGAGTCCCGTCCGCTGCGCCATATTCCACTTCCAGGGCCCACTGAACACCCGGAAGTAACAAAGAAAGCGACCCTAGGGTCGCTTTTTTTGTGCCTGAATTTTGTCCCCCTACCTGCACGCGTTTGCCGCAGCTTCAGCCACGCCGTTCCTCCTCCCGCAATGTCAGCACCTCATACCCACCCTCAGTCACCGCCACGGTATGCTCCCACTGCGCCGACAAGCTGTGGTCCCGGGTGATCACCGTCCAGCCATCCTTCAACTCGCGCGTGCCGCGGCCACCCTGGTTGATCATCGGCTCGATGGTAAACACCATCCCCGGTTTCAGCTTCATGCCCATGCCGCGCTGGCCAATGTGCAGCACCTCTGGCCCTTCATGCATCTGCTGGCCAATACCGTGGCCGCAATACTCGCGCACCACGCTGTAACCCGCCGCCTCGGCATGGGCCTGCACGGCATGGCCGATATCGCCCAGCGTTGCCCCAGGGCGCACCTGCTCGATGCCTTTCCACAACGCGTCATAGGTGGTGTCGACCAGGCGCCGGGCTTCTTCGCTGATCTTGCCGATGCAATACATCTTCGACGAATCGGCAATGTAGCCGCCCTGTTCCAGCGTGATGTCGACGTTGATGATCGAGCCTTCCTTGAGCACCTCATCGACCTTGGGGATGCCGTGGCATACCACGTGGTCCACCGACGTATTGAGCGAGTAAGGGAAACCGTACTGGCCTTTGCTTGCTGGCCGTGCCTTGAGCGTATCGACGATGAACGCCTCGGCGCGGTCGTTGATCTGCATCGTGGTCACGCCGGGGCGGATGAAGCTGTCGAGTTCGGTGAACACCTGGGCCAGTAGCTGGCCGGCGCGGCGCATCAGGTCGAGTTGGGCGGGGGTCTTGAGGATCACCTGGGACATGGGGGGAGGGCAGTTGCTCATGCTGGAAATTGCCCCAGCATAGCGCCAGCGGGTACCGGCTTGCCACTGCATGGTGCGTAACCTGTGCAGGCCTCTTCGCGGGCACGCCCGCTCCCACAGGTACGGCGCCGCCCTCAGGCCTTGCGATATCCCTGTGGGAGCGGGCATGCCCGCGAAAGGGCCGGTATAGCTGGCCCATAAATTGCTGATCTACCCTCATCCCGGGCTATCAACGTCGACAGCCCTCACCACTTCACGACAAAGGCGCCGTGTTGCCCCGCTTGCATCTGCATGCCGGGGCAGCCGGCGCCTTTTTGCGTTTTCCACAGGAGCCCGCCCATGGCCAACAGCGAAGTACGCAGCGTCTGCCCCTACTGCGGCGTGGGCTGCGGCATCGTCATGAGCGTTGCCGATGGCAAGGTCGGCAAGATCAGCGGCGACAAGCTGCACCCGAGCAACTTTGGCCGCCTATGCACCAAAGGCCTCACCGCACACCTGCCACTGAGTGCCAGCGGGCGCATGGCCGACGCCTATGTGCGCCAGCAACGCAGCCAGCCGCCAGTGCGCACCAGCATGGACCAGGCCATCGCTGCCACCGCCGAGCGTCTGCGCAGCATCATCGACCAGCACGGCCCGGATGCCGTGGCGCTCTACGTGTCCGGGCAAATGTCGCTGGAGGCCCAGTACCTGGCCAACAAGTTGGCCAAGGGCTTTATCCGTACGCGCCACATCGAGTCCAACTCGCGCCTGTGCATGGCCAGCGCCAGCAGTGGCTACAAGCTGTCGCTTGGCGCCGATGGCCCACCTGGCAGTTACCAGGACTTCGAGCACGCCGACGTATTTCTGGTGATCGGCGCCAACATGGCCGACTGCCACCCGATCTTGTTCCTGCGCCTGCTTGATCGGGTCAAGGCCGGCGCCAGGCTGATCGTCGTCGACCCGCGGCGCAGCGCCACCGCCGACAAGGCCGACCTGTTTCTGCAGGTGCGCCCCGGCAGTGACATGGCCTTGCTCAACGGCCTTTTGCACCTGCTGCATCGCAACGGCCACACCCACCCCGATTTCATCGCCCGCCACACCGAAGGCTGGGACGAACTGCCGGCCTTCCTCGACGACTATACCCCCGAGCGCGTCGCCGCCATCACCGGGCTGGCCGAGGCCGATATCATCAAGGCCGCCGAATGGATCGGCAGCGCCAACAACTGGATGAGCTGCTGGACCATGGGCTTGAACCAGAGCATTCACGGCACCTGGCACAGCAACGCCATCTGTAACCTGCACTTGGCCACGGGTGCCATCTGCCGCCCCGGTAGCGGCCCGTTCTCGCTGACCGGCCAACCCAATGCCATGGGCGGCCGCGACATGGGCTACATGGGCCCCGGCTTGCCAGGCCAGCGCTCAGCGTTGGTGGAAGATGACCGCGCGTTCGTCGAACGGCAGTGGCAACTGCCACCCGGCAGCCTGCGCAGCGAGGGCGGCGAGGGTACGGTGGCGCTGTTCGGGCAGATGAAAGCCGGTGAAGTGAAAGCCTGCTGGGTCATCTGCAGCAACCCGGTGGCCAGTGTCGCCAACCGCCAGCAAGTGATCGACGGCCTGCGCAAGGCCGAACTGGTCATTACCCAGGACGCCTTCCTCGACACCGAAACCAACCGTTACGCCGACATCCTGCTGCCGGCCGCGCTGTGGGCCGAAGGTGAGGGTGTGATGATCAACAGCGAGCGCAACCTGACCCTGATGCCACGCGCTGTCGAGCCCCCCGGGCAAAGCTTGCCGGACTGGCAGATCATTGCCCGCGTGGCGTGTGCCATGGGCTATGCCGACGCCTTCGACTACCCCAATGCCGAAGCGGTGTATGAGGAAATACGCCGCTTCCACAACCCTGTTACCGGTTATGACCTGCGCGGTATCGGCTATGCCGAATTGCGGACACAGCCGCGCCAGTGGCCTTGTGCACCGGGCAGCGAGCAGCATCGTAGCCCGCTGCGCTACCTCAACGACGGCAGCAGCCAGGCGCTCCTGCTCGATGCCCGGGGTAGGCGGCCGGCACTGGCCTTTCCCACCGCCAGCGGCAAGGCGCGCTTCTTTGCGCGGCCCTGGTTGCCGGCAGCGGAAGTGCCGGACGATGACTACCCCATGGTGCTTAACACTGGCCGTGTGCAGCACCAATGGCACACGTTGACCAAGACCGGCAAGGTGCCGGCACTGAACAAGCTGGAGCCCGGCCCCTACCTTGAGATTCACCCTGAGGATGCCGCCCGGCTGGGTGTCGCTGAAAAGGACCAGGTGGCCGTTCGCTCGCGCCGGGGGCACGCCGTGTTGCCGGCGCGCATCAGTGACCGGGTCATGCCGGGCAACTGCTTTGCGCCGTTTCACTGGAATGACCTGATCGGCGAGCAATTGGCGATCAATGCCGCGACCTGCGATGCGGTCGACCCGCTGTCGCTGCAGCCTGCCTTCAAACACTGCGCCGTAGCCCTGGAGCGGGTCGCAGGCGAGCGCATCGACGCCCTTGATCTGAACACTGCCACTGTAGAGCCTGTCCGCATGCCGACCGCCACCCTGTCCCGTCTGCTTGGCCTGCACTCCCTGCCGGTTCCGGTGCTGGCCGAAGAAGAGCGTCATTACCTGCAAGGTTTCCTGCTGGGCCTGGACCAGGCCCGCGCCGAGGGCGTACCCCGCCTGCCGGCCAGTGCGCCGCTGGCTGCCAGCCTTCGTTTGTTTGTCGACGGTTTGCTGGCCGGGCTGTTCGCCCAGCCTGCAACTGCGCCCATCGCGGCACAGGCCGCGCCATGGCATCAGGTGCTGTGGGCCTCGCAGACCGGCAATGGTGAGCAACTGGCCGAACGCTGTGCCGCGCGCCTGCGCGATGCTGGTCTGAGCGTGCAACTCAGCTGCCTGGAGGCGGTCAGCCCAAGCCAGCTGCAGGGGGTTGCCAGTGTGGTGTTGATCGCCAGCACCTTTGGCGATGGCGACGCGCCCGACAGCGGCGCGGCATTCTGGCAGGCCTTGCAGGGCGAGGAGGGCGCCCACTGCGCCGGGCTGCCCTATGCCGTACTGGCCTTGGGCGACTCCAGTTACGACCAGTTCTGCGGTTTTGGCCGCAAGCTCGACCAGCGCCTGGCCGAGCTGGGAGGGCAGCGCCTGCTGCAACGGGTGGACTGCGAGCCAGACTTCGACGAAGCCTTTGCCAGTTGGCTCGAAGCGTTATTACCTGTACTGGGCACTGCCGCGGCGCCACCTCCGGCGAGTGAACCTGCACCCGTATCGGCCTTCAGCAAGCAGCAACCCTGGATGGCCACCGTACTGGAAAACCGCCTGCTCAATGGCCCCGGCGCCAGCAAGGAAACCCGCCAGCTGGTCTTCGACCTGAGCGGCAGCGGCTTCAGTTACGCTGCCGGCGATGCCCTGGGCGTATGGCCACGCAACTGCCCGGCCCTGGTAGAAGAGCTGCTGACGCTGATGCAGCTCGATGGCCAGGCGATGGTCGAGCTTAAAGGTCATTGCGCCATGCCATTGGCCGAAGCCCTGCAAGCACATCTGGAAATTGCCAAGGTCACTGCGCAACAACTGCAGGCATTTGCCAGCAATGCGCCTGACCTGCAGCGGTTGCTGCAGCCTGAATGCAAGGCCGAGCTGCAAGATTGGCTGTGGGGCCGGCAGTTGGTCGATGTGCTGCGCGCCTTCCCCCAGCAGTTGCCGCTGGCCAGCTGGCTGGAACTGCTCAAGCCATTGCAGCCGCGGCTCTATTCGATCAGCTCCAGCCCGCTGGCGCACCCAGGCCAGGTGCATCTGACGGTGTCGACGGTGCGTTATGGCGAACGTAAAGGCGTGTGCTCAAGCTTCCTTGCCGACCGTGCGCAAGTGCAGAAAGTGGCGATCTTCCCGCAGGTGTCGAAGCACTTCCGCTTGCCCGAGGACGACAGCGTGCCGGTGATCATGGTGGGCCCTGGTACTGGCATTGCACCGTTCCGTGCGTTCCTCGAGGAGCGAGAGGCACGGGGGGCAAAAGGTGACAACTGGCTGTTCTTCGGTGAGCAGTACGCAGCGACCGACTTCTATTACCAGGAGCAGTTGCAGGCCTGGCAGGCGGCGGGGCACCTGCGGCTGGACACGGCGTTCTCGCGGGACCAGGCCGAGAAGATCTATGTGCAGCAGCGCATGCTTGAGCAGGGTGCGCTGTTGTGGCAGTGGCTGGAGGCGGGGGCGTATTTCTATGTGTGTGGCGATGCTCAGCGTATGGCCAGGGATGTGGATGCGGCGTTGCGGGTAATCGTCGCCGAGCATGGCCGGATGGATGCGGCGGCGGCGGCGGCTTATGTCGAAGGCTTGAGCAAGGCCAGGCGTTATCGGCGCGATGTGTACTGAAGTGCTCCAAGATGGGGTGTTGTGCACCTTGAATGTGCATTGGCTGGGCGGGCCCAGCGCAAGTGTAGGAGCGGGTTTACCCGCGAAGAGGCCGACACAGGCAACCCACGCAACCCAGGCAACCCAGGCAACCCGATTGGCACGCTCCCTGCTTAACCTTGGATACAACAAAGCCCACTGATCAACGGCGATCAACCGGGCCCCCTACCGTGATGAATACAGGCAAAGGCGCCTGGAGCTTCGGCTCCAGGCGCTTTTTTTTTGATCGAGGATCGGCTTATGAAGGCAACAGCGAGCAGCGGGCAACGAGAGCGACTGGTCATCGTCGGCAACGGCATGGTCGGCCACCATTGCGTCGAACAACTGGTCAGTCGCGGCGCCCTGCAGCGCTTCGAGGTGCGGGTATTCGGCGAAGAGCGCCAACGCGCGTATGACCGCGTGCACCTGTCCGAATACTTCGGCGGCAGCTGTGCCGAAACCCTGGCCCTGTGTGAGCACGATTTCTACGACGCCAATGGCGTGCACCTGCACCTGGGTGAGGCCGTGCTGGAGATCGACCGTGAGCGCCGCGAAGTCGTCACTGCCGAAGGTCGCTATGGCTACGACCAACTGGTGCTGGCCACCGGCTCCTATCCCTTCGTACCGCCGATCGAAGGCTCCAGCGGCAATGCCCGCCTGGTCTACCGCACCCTGGACGACCTCGATGGCATTCGTGCTGCCGCAGCCGGTGCCCGCCGAGGGGTGGTGGTCGGCGGTGGCCTGCTTGGCCTGGAAGCGGCCAATGCCCTCAAGTCGCTGGGGCTGGAAGCCCACGTGGTGGAATTCGCCCCACGGCTGATGCCGGTGCAGCTGGACGGCGAGGGCGGTGCCGCGTTGAAGGCGCAGATCGAAGCGCTGGGTGTGGGGGTGCACCTGGCGCGCGCCACCCAGTCGGTCAGTGCCGGTGAAACCTACCGCTACCGCATGAACTTCGACGGCGGTGAGCACCTGGAAACCGACCTGATCGTGTTCTCCGCCGGTATCCGCCCACAGGATGCACTGGGCCGGGGTTGCGGCCTGGACATCGCCGCGCGCGGTGGCGTGGTCATCGATAACCACTGCCGCAGCAGCGACCCACGCATCTTCGCCATCGGCGAGTGCGCCTCGTGGAACGGCAGTGTGTTCGGCCTGGTCGCCCCAGGCTACAGCATGGCGCGCAACCTGGCTGGGCTGCTGATGGGCGAGGCGGCAGTGGCGTTCACCGGCGCCGACATGTCGACCAAGCTCAAGCTGCTGGGGGTGGATGTCGGTTCGATCGGCGATGCCCACGGTGCCACGCCGGGCGCGCGCAGCTATCGCTTCATCGATGAAGCCAACAGCGCTTACCGCCGTTTGGTGGTGGATGCCAGCGGCAAGCACGTGCTCGGCGCGGTGCTGGTCGGTGACAACAGCTATTACGACACCCTGTTGCAGTACGCCCAGAACGGCATCGCCCTGCCGGCCGACCCGGCAGCGCTGATCCTGCCGCAAGGCGGTGGTGCGCCGGCGTTGGGCGCCGATGCGCTGCCCGACAGCGCGACCATCTGCTCCTGCCACAACGTCAGCAAGGGGGCGGTGTGCGCCGCGATCGACAGTGGCTGTAGCGACTTGGCTGCGGTCAAGGGCTGCACCAAGGCCGCGACCGGCTGCGGCGGTTGCGCGGCCCTGCTCAAGCAAGTCTTCGAGCACGAACTGACGGCCCGCGGCGTGGCGGTGGACAAGAGCCTGTGCGAGCACTTTGCCTACACCCGGCAGGAGCTGTACGGGTTGGTGCGGGTGGAGGGTATCCGCACCTTCAGCGAACTGCTCGAGCGCCATGGCAAGGGCCATCTGGGGTGTGACATCTGCAAGCCGGCGGTGGGCAACATTCTCGCCTCGTGCTGGAACCAGCCGATCATGGACCCGGCACTGGTACCGCTGCAGGACACCAACGACACCTTCATGGCCAACATGCAGAAAAACGGCACCTATTCGGTGGTGCCGCGCATTCCCGGTGGTGAAATAACCCCCGACAAGCTTATCGTCATCGGCCAGGTGGCCAAGAAATACGACCTGTACACCAAGATCACCGGTGGCCAGCGCATCGACCTGTTCGGCGCCCAGTTGCACGAGCTGCCGCTGATCTGGGGCGAACTGATCGAGGCCGGTTTCGAAACCGGCCACGCCTACGGTAAGTCGACCCGCACGGTGAAGTCGTGCGTGGGCAGTACCTGGTGCCGTTACGGCGTGCAGGACAGTGTCGCCATGGCCCTGCGCCTGGAAGACCGCTACAAGGGCCTGCGCAGCCCGCACAAGCTCAAGTTCGCGGTATCGGGTTGCACCCGTGAATGCGCCGAGGCGCAGAGCAAGGACATCGGCGTTATCGCCACCGACAAGGGCTGGAACCTGTACGTGTGCGGCAACGGCGGCATGCGCCCGCGGCATGCCGAGCTGTTCGCCACCGACCTGGACGACGAAACCCTGGTACGCCTGATCGACCGCGTGCTGATGTTCTACATCCGCACGGCCGACAAGCTGCAGCGCACCTCGGTGTGGCGTGAAAACCTGGAAGGCGGGCTGGACTACCTGAAGCAGGTGATCATCGACGACAGCCTGGGCCTGGCCAACGAGCTGGAAGCGCAGATGCAGCAGGTGGTCGACCAGTATGAATGCGAGTGGGCCAATGCCCTCAACGACCCGGAGAAGCTCAAGCGCTTCCGCACCTTCGTCAACGACCGACGCGCCGACCCGGACGTGCACTTCGTGCGCGAACGCGAGCAACGCCGGCCTGCTGCACCGCTGCACCTGATCCCAACTGTCGAGGAGGCTGTCTGATGAACCTGGCCAATGCTGCTGTGAACACGCAAGAAAACTGGCAGACGGTGTGCCAGGCACAAGACCTGGTGGCCGACTCCGGCGTCGTGGTTTGGTTCGATGGGGCCCAGGTGGCGTTGTTCTACCTGCCGGGGCAGGCCCAGCCGCTGTATGCAGTGGACAACCGCGACCCACGCTCCGGCGCCAACATCATCGGCCGCGGGCTGGTGGGCAGTGTGCAAGGTGAGTTGGTGGTGGCAGCGCCGCTCTACAAGCAGCACTTCAGCCTGCTGAGTGGGGAGTGCCTGGAGGATGCCGGGCAGAGGTTGCGGGTGTGGCCGGTGCGGTTGAAGGGGGAGGCGGTGGAGCTGGCGGTGGCCTGATACCCCTTTGCTGCCTGTGCCGGCCTCTTCGCGGGCACGCCCGCGCCTACGGAATCTGCACCGCCTTCAAATACGGCGCTGCACCTGTGGGAACGGGCCTTCCCGCGAAGAGGCCAGCACAAGCCGACTAGATAACCAACCCCTGCGGTTTGCGTCCGGCAAATACATCCACCAGGCTGGCCACCACCATCTCGCCCATGCGCGTGCGTGTCTGTACCGTGGCACTGGCGCGATGCGGTTGCAGGACTACATCTTCGCGCTCGAACAACGCCTCGGGCGCTCGCGGTTCATCGGCAAACACATCCAGCGCCGCGCCAGCGATCTCGCCGGCCTGCAACGCCGCGACCAACGCGGGTTCATCCACCAGCTTGCCGCGTGCGATATTGATCAGATACCCCTCGGCGCCCAACGCCCGCAGCACGTCGCGATTGATCAGCGCCTCGCCCTTGTCAGCCGCCGCCGCGAGTATCAGCGCATCGCTGTCCTTGGCCAACTGCAGCAGATCTGCCTCGAACCCGTAGGGCACATCCAGCGCCTGTAGATCGGTGTAGCGGATCGGGCAACCGAAGGCTGTCGCCCGCTGTGCTACCGCCCGCCCGACCCGGCCCATGCCGACGATGCCCACGCGCATGCCCGACACCTGCCGGGCCAGTGGCAGCGGTGCCAGCGGCGTGGTGCTGGTGGCCCAACGGCCGGCGCGAACGAAGCGGTCACCGGTGCAGATACCCCGGCACAAGCCGATCAGCAGGCCGATGGCAAGATCGGCGACGTCCTCGGTGAGCGCACCGAGGGTCGCCGTCACCTGGATGCCGCGATCGCGGGCATAGGCCAAGTCTACCGCGTCGGTGCCGACGCCATTGACGGCGATCACTTCGAGGTTGGGCAGGCGCGCCATCAGCGCCTGGCTGATGCCGGTGTGGCCGCCGGTAATCACGCCCCGAATGTTGCTTGCATACTGGCTGACGTAGGCATCCTTGTCGGCCTGTTCGTAGTAACGGTGTACGGTGAACAGCTGTTCCAGGCGCTCACGGATCTGCGGGATCAGGATAGGGCTCAGTTGCAGGACTTCTGGTTTCATCGGTCACTCCATCATAAACAGGGATCAGCCACGGCCAACGAACGGCATGTTGCTGGCCATCACGGTCATGTTCAGTACGTTGGCGTCGAGCGGCAGCGCTGCGATGTAGCGCACCGCATCGGCCACATGGCGCACGTCGAGCATCGGTTCGGCGGCGATCTCGCCATTGGCCTGGCGCACCCCACGGGTCATGCGCTCGGACAACTCGGTCAGGGCGTTGCCGATGTCCAACTGGCTGCACACGATGTGGTAAGGCCGACCATCCAGCGCCAGCGCCTTGGTCAGGCCCAGCACCGCATGCTTGCTGGCGGTGTAAGGTGCGGTGAACGGGCGTGGGGTGTGCGCCGAGATCGAGCCGTTATTGATGATTCGCCCGCCTTGCGGCTGCTGGCGGCGCATCAGGCCGAAGGCGGCGCGGGCGCACAGGAACACACCATCGACGTTGGTGGCCATGACGTTGCGCCAGTTCTCCAACGGCAGCTCGTCCACCGGCACGGCGGGCGCGTTGATGCCGGCATTGTTGAAGATCACATCGAGCCGGCCGTGCACTTCTTCGATGGTGGCGAACAGCTGCGCGACGCTTTGCTCGTCGCGTACATCGGTGGGCACGGCCAGTGCCTCACCGCCTGCTGCCAGCGCCTGTGCAACCACGGCTTGCAGGGGTTCGGCGCGGCGCCCGGCGAGCACCAGGCTGAAGCCATCCTCCAGCAGGGCGAGGGCGACGGCGCGGCCGATGCCGCTACCGGCACCGGTGACCAGGGCGATTTTCTTGTTCTGGGTCATGTCGGGTCTCCGTCAGGTTCAGGCTGCGTTGGCTGTTTGCCCGGCAGGGCGGGGGCCGACACGCAGGTGCAGCTCGCCAATACCGTCGATCCCGGCGTGTATCGTGTCGCCCGGGTTCAGCGGGGCCACGCCGGGCGGGCTGCCGGTCATGATCAGGTCGCCCGGGTGCAGCGGCAGCTGGCGTGACAGCCGGCTGATCACTTCGGCCAATGCCCAGGTCTGCTGGCTCAGGTGGGCACGCTGGCGCTCCTCGCCATTGACCTGCAGCCACAGCGACGTATCCAGCGGCCAGTCGCATTCGCTGGCAGGGACGATGGCGGTCATCGGTGCCGAAGCCTCGAACACCTTGGCGCCTTCCCACGGCAGGCCCTCGGCCTTGGCCTTGCGCTGGTGATCGCGACGGGTCATGTCTAGACCGGCGGCAAAGCCGAACACATGCTCCAGGGCATGCTCGCGGGCGATGTTGGCGCCGCCTTTGGCGATGGCCGCGACCAGTTCGATTTCATGGCAGAACTCGTCGGTCTGCGGCGGGAAGGGCAGTTCGCCCAGTGCCTCGACCACGTTGCTTGCCGGTTTCATGAAAAACACAGGCTCCTGCGGCGCCGCGCCGTAGGATTCCGGCCACGGGTAGTTGCGGCCTAGGCAGAACACCCGGCCGACCGGGAAGCGCGCATCGCTGCCGCGGATCGGCAGGCTGACGATGGCCGGCGGGTTGAACAGGTAGGTCATGGGTGGATCCTCCGTACTGGAGTGGACAGCGTATCCAGCGGCTGGCCGGCAAAGTTGGACGAAAGCGGGGTTGGGTTGGACTATCCAAGGCACCTGGACCGGCCCTTTCGCGGCTAAAGCCGCTCCTACAGGGATAGCGTCAAACCCAGGGGCAATACCGTCCCCCCGTAGGAGCGGCTTTAGCCGCGAAGAGGCCGGTACCGTCAATACACGCCTTGGCTCAGCCCGCAGCCTTCAGCTCGATGCGATACAGCTTCCCAAGCAGCAACGAGTAAGACAGTGTGCCCATCAACGCCACACCACCGATGAACCAGAACGCCATGGCGAACGAGCCACTGGCGTGCACGATCGCGCCGATCACGATCGGTGTGACGATGCCGCCGATGTTCGCCGCCAGGCTGGTAATGCCGCCGGTCAGGCCGATCAGCTCCTTTGGCGCCACTTCCGAGACGGCAGCCCACGACGACGAGGCGATGCCCTGGGCGAAGAACGCCAGGGTCAGCACGGCGATGCACAGCACATTGGAGTCGGTGAAGTTCACCAGCACGATCGACATCCCCAGCATCGAGCCCACCACCAGCGGCAGCTTGCGGGCAAACGACAGCGAGTAGCCCTTGCGGATCAGCAGGTCGGAGACGATGCCCGCCAGGAGGATGCCGACCGTGGCACCAATGAACGGCATGACCGCGAAGATGCCGACCTTGATCAGCGTCAGCTGGCGTTCTTCGATCAGGTAGGTGGGGAACCAGGTGAGGAAGAAGTACAGCGCCGAAGTGCTGGCGAACTTGCCCAGGCAGATCGCCCAGATCTGGCGATAGCGGAACAGCTCGGAAACCTGTCGCCAGTCGAAGCGGGTACGTTGCTGGCTGCTCTTCACCAGGCCACCACCGTGCTCGATATAGGCCAGTTCCTCCTTGCTGACCTTCTTGCAGTTCAGCGGGTCGCGGTACAGCACCAGCCACACGACGCCGAACAGGATGCCCACCAGGCCGGTGCTGTAGAACACGTGGCGCCAGTCATAGGTGGTCGCCAGCCACAGCAGCGCGCCGGTGAACAGCGCGGTGCCCAGGTACTGGCCACATACGTAGATGCTGCTGGCCATGCCGCGCTCGCGGGCGGGGAACCATACCGTAACCGCACGGCTGTTGGCCGGGAAGGCCGGGGCCTCCATGGCGCCGACCGCCAGGCGCAGGCCGAACAGCGAGGCGAAGCCACTGGCCAGGCCCTGGGCCACGGTGACCGCCGACCAGCTGATCAGCGACACGCCATAGGTCAGGCGCGAGCCGAAGCGGTCAGCAATGAAGCCAGCCGGTACCAGGGCCAACGCGTAGGTCCAGGCGAAGGCGGAGAAAATCAGGCCCATCTCGACCTTGTCCAGGCCCAGGTCTTTGGCCATGAACGGCGCGGCGATGGAAATGTTCACCCGGTCGACGTAGTTGATGATGGTCGCCACCAGCAGCAGCGACAGCATGAACCAGCGGCGGCGGGTAGGCAGGCGCTGGGCAGGGGCCGCGTCCAGCGTGTACGACGACGCGGCGCGGGGGGTAGGCGTGCTCGACATGAGTCGACCTCGTTTGTTGTTGTTGGTAGAGGTTGGGCTGCAGTCCCTTTTCTAAGGTGGTCGTACAACGCGGTGAATGCAACGGGGTATTTAGACCGTTTTTTTCATTGGAGGCGGGGCAGTGCTGTGCTGTCCAAGAAATTTCTCAGCCGGGGTTTCGCCTGAAATATTGGTTGAATAGCGCATTCTCAGAGGGCTGCGTGGGTTTGCGGTTGCGCAGGTTTTTGCATAAGGGGTTAAATTGCAGAGTTTGGACGTCGTACAACTTAAAGCGCCTGTATCCCGGAGATTGCCCATGCCCCCCAAGCGCGAGGTTCCGACCTATGTCATGCAGCAGCGCAGCGAGCTGATGGATTTCTACATCCGCGACCAGCGCGGGCGTCCCGCCGAGACCGCGCCGCATCGTCATGAGTACTTCCAGATCCAGGTCAATCTCGGCGGCGACACGGTGCAACACATCGGCAGCGTGCAACGCCCATTCAGACGCAACACCCTGGCCTTCATCCTGCCGCACCGGGTGCATGTGATCCCGCATCCGGAGGACAGCGACTTCGTGGTGATCAATTTCTCCCAGACGTTCCTGCTGCCGCACCTGGCCTGCGACCCGATGGACCTGGAGGAAGTGTCGATCCTGCAGGCGCCGGAGCTGTCGCCGTTCCGCTTTCAGGAGCATCTCGACTTCTACCTGAGTGAGCCGGACTTTGCCGAGGTACGGCAAACCCTCGAGCGCATGCGTGCGCTGGATGCCAACCGCCGTTTCGGCACCCGCGAAATCCTCAAAGGCCTGTTGCTGCAGCTGATCGGCCAGGTCTGTGGCCTGTATGCCGAGCCGCTGCGCGAACTGGCCGACAGCAACGCTGCCCAGCTCAGCCGCCGTGCTGCGCTGGGCCGCATGAGCGACTACCTGCGCCGGCATATCGACGACCCCGACCTGAATCTGCAGAAAGTCGCTGCCGCCACCTACCTGTCGCCGACCTACCTGACCCACTGGCTGCGCAAGGAAATCGGCAAGACCTTCAGCGAGCTGGTGCTGGAGCGGCGCATGCACGCCGCACGCAACTACCTGCTCAACGGCAGCCGCCCAGTGGGCGAGGTGGCGCGGCTTTGTGGCTTTGCGGACGAAGCCTACTTCTCTCGACGTTTCCGCCAGATCCACGGCCTGCCACCTGGCCAGTTCCGACGCCAGCAACGCGACCCGGATACGCCGCAGGCGGCAATGCTTTAAGCCTGCCCGCTTCTGCCGTGGCGTACTACTGGACCGGTCTCAGAGAGAGGGCGAGCAGGCAGGGGAGTCGGTAGCCCTGCTGTACGTCTTGCCCGCTCACCAGCATGCGCTGGTTGTCGGTATCGATTACTACCGAATTCTCGGCGGTATGGAAACCATCCTGCGGCGAAAACGCGCCCAACTGACCGTAGCCATAGGGGGGGTAAAGCGAGTGTCCAGTTGGCCGCTTGAGTGGTAGCACACCGCCATGTTGAAGTCATAGAAACCACCGTAACCGATCAGGCCACCCTCGGCATTCTTGATTCGGACCTGGTATTGAGCTCCACTCACAATAATCGCTGAACACCTATTGAGCGATGCTTCGCCAGGATCGGCTACTGGCAGAGGTGACAGGTGCGTCAACGATCTGGACATGCAGGGCAGCCTGGCCGGGGCGGCCGATATCCTGTCGAGCACTTAAGTCTTGATACGCGTTGATGCTGCGTTGAAAACAGCCTCGGGATGTCGGTTTACAGCCCGTAAACTCCGCTTCCTTGGCTGTTTTCGCATTGCCTGAACTTCGTCTCAAGACTTTCATGCAGTCTCTGGTGAAGTGCCAGTTAGTCTCATTTTTATTGCTTCAATGAGACGGCAATGACACAAGGGGTGGAACCCGTCTGTATTTCCCGCCCCGCTACGAGTAGGCGTTGGCTTTCTGGCATTACCGTCGCGGAATGGCTGTTACCATAGAATCCTGGTTGCGACCCGATTGCCGTAAAAACACCGTAACCATTCGGCGGCACGAATGTAGTATCAAGTTGGCCGTCCAGACGGTAACGCACCGCCATGCCGCGATCGAGAAATGAACCATAACCTACCAGTTTTCCATCGGCCTCTGTCATATAGTCCCAGCCACCCTCAATGGGGAATAATACGACACGACCCTCGTTGAATTCTTTAGCAGGTTTTCCTGTGTAGTCTAGCCGATAGATCATGGGAGTACTGGTCCCTTCGGACCACACCTGGCCGTGGACGGTGATGCGCTGACTGGCGTTATTTAGCGTGAAATCATAAATGATAATGCCAGGCTTTGACCAATAGACCCCGTTGTCAGCGAAGCGCTGGTCGAGCGCTCCGGACAATGTCAGTGCTGCGATTCCGTTTATGCTCGACGAATCGTTGAAATAGCGCGTGTAGATGATGATGCGCACCTTCTCACCAACCTCCAGCATCTTAGGCGCCCCAATGACATAACGGAGGTCCGGAATAAGATCTTGCATCTTGAGGATGCCTAGCTTACCAAAGCTCTGGCGTGGGACACCTTCATGGGTGAGCACGAAAAGGATGGGAGCGTTTTCAAGGGAACCTGAGAAGATATAGTCGTTCTTGTAAGTGGTGAATTGGTAGAGCGTGATATCTTTAAAATTGAAAAAATTATTTAGGATGATGTAGCCGTTGTTGCTGCCGAAATCAGTATCTGGCTTTCCGTTTGGCTTAAGCTTCCACAGGTGGGTGAAGCCTTGGGTTAGATCATTCATAGTGAGCAGGATGTGACCCTCCGCATCCTCGGCCATGTGCAGGTAACTATGATAATCAAAAACTGTGCTCAGGTCAGTCAGATAGACAAGACCTGTTTTGTTGAAAGACGTATCCAGCTCGCCATCTTTCAAGGTGCGCGCAATGAAAGGTTTCGTGCCGTTGTGGACGCCTCTCAAGTAAAATCGCTCGGGATAGTAGTTGCTTGCCAGGATTTGCGAAACCGCGTTTCTAGGATCCGCGGTAGGCTCGCCGATGTGAAGGTGACCTTTGTCGGCATAGGTTACGTCAATGGGCGCCTTGAGTTCCTGACGCTCGCCTTGGTAATCACGGGGGTAGTGTTGAGTCTGGGCAAAAAAAACCATATTTGGATGCATGATATGACCTGTCACTTGGGGAAGTGGTTTTTGCGATCTCATTTAATGCGATCCGGATGGTTGCGGGTACTGGCAAAAATGATAGGCGTTGGTGGTCGATGGATAACGATCCGGTCCTGGAGTTTGGGCTGCAACGGGGAGCACGGGGCGGCAGACCTGGATACGCCGCAGGTAGCGATGCGGTAAGCTTGCTACCATGAACCTCGACACCCGCATCAAATACCGCCACCTGCTGTGCTTCCTGGAGATTGCCCGGCAGGGCAGCCTGGCCAGGGCGGCCGATAGCCTGTCGATCAGCCAGCCGGCGATTTCCAAGACCCTCAAGGAGCTTGAGGACCTGCTCGAGGCGCGCTTGTTCGAGCGCAGCCGCCAGGGTGTCGAGCTGACCCCGGCCGGCACCCGCTTCATGCGTTACGCCGGGCCCAGTGTGCAGGCGCTGCGCGATGGCGTCAGCAGCCTGCGCGGTGAAGCGCGGGCGCCGTCGCAGGTGCGCATTGGCGTGCTGTCCACGGTCGAAGGCCTGCTCATGCCCGAGGTGCTGTGCCGCCTGCATCAGCGCCATGAAGCGCTGGTGATCAGCGTGGTCACCGGGGTCAGCGCGCAGTTGCTTGGCCAGCTTCACCTGGGGGAGCTGGAACTGGTGGTCGGGCGCATGACCGACAGTCCGCAAATCCAGGGGTTGTCGTTCGAGCACCTGTACAGCGAGTCGATGAGCCTGGTGGTGCGCCCGGGTCACCCGCTGCTGGCCAGCACGCCCGTGGAGCGGGGGCAGGTGGGGCGTTTCCCGCTGGTGCTGCCACCCGCTGGCACCACCATCCGCCAGCACGCCGACAGCCTGTTCGTGCAATGCGGCATCCAGATGCCGGCGCAGCGCCTGGAAACCCTGTCGCTTGCCCTGAGCCGGCGCTACCTGCTGGGCAGCGATGGCCTGTGGGTGGCGCCGCGTGATGCCGTGCTGCTCGACCTGCGCCGTGGCGAACTGGTCGAGCTTGACCTGGGGGTGCGCGAGCCGGGAGGGTCGGTGGGGATTTGCCGCAATGCCGCCTTGCCGTTGAGTTTGCCGGGCCAGTGGGTGGGAGAGGTGCTGCGGGAGGTGGCGGGGGAATATCGAGAGGGTCGGTATCCTTGAGGTTTTCGGGGGCTCCCTGACCTGTTTTAGCCCCTGTGAAAAGCGCCGATCACCCCGATGTTTCCGACCTCAGAACCTGCAGAAATAAAAAGCCACAAAAGCCCGGCAAACCCGGCACAAAGGGTCAATACTGGCCAATGGCTGTAAAGCTTCGATGAAGAAGCTTTTAATGACTGAACTTCCTTACGAAAACCCGCTCCTATGCCGGTAGCCATTGGTCATGGCCGCCTGATAAGCTCGCGGCTTTACCCTGATTGCCCTCATGGCGCATGAACAAGGAAATAGCATGAAACAGCATCGTTTGGCGGCTGCGGTTGCCCTGGTAGGCCTGGTACTGGCTGGCTGCGATCAACAAGCCAGCAGCCCCGAGCTGAAGACTCCGGCGCAGAAAGCCTCCTACGGTATCGGCCTGAACATGGGCAAGAGCCTGGCTCAGGAAGGCATGGAAGACCTTGATTCGAAAGCAGTCGCCCTCGGCATCGAAGACGCCGTTAGCAAGAAAGAACAACGCATCAAGGACGAAGAGCTGGTAGAGGCCTTCACCGCATTGCAGAAACGCGCCGAGGAGCGCCTGGCCAAGGCCAGCGAAGAAGCCGCCTCCGCCGGCAAGAAATTCCTCGAAGAAAACGCCAAGAAACCAGGCGTGGTTACCACTGCCTCGGGCCTGCAGTACGAAGTGGTCAAGAAGGCCGACGGCCCGCAGCCCAAACCGACTGACGTGGTCACTGTCCACTACGAAGGCAAGCTGATCGATGGCAAGGTCTTCGACAGCTCCGTCGAGCGTGGCAGCCCGATCGACCTGCCGGTCAGCGGTGTGATCCCAGGTTGGGTCGAAGGTTTGCAACTGATGCACGTCGGCGAGAAGTACAAGTTGTTCATCCCGGCGGAGCTGGCCTATGGCGCACAAAGCCCAAGCCCGCTGATCCCGGCCAACTCGGTACTGGTGTTCGACCTGGAACTGATCGCCATCAAGGATCCGGCCCAGTTGCAAGGTGCCGAGCCGCAGGCCGACGCCCCTGAAGAAGCACCTGCCAAGTAACATTGGCTGGTTGTCGGAAACGCCCCACATTGTTGGGGCGTTTTCGTTTGTGCCGATTGGACGAACCTGCAACAGCTGATACTGTCCGAGGAAATGCAGCGTGAAGAAGTAGGATGTTTCTGACGCAAATCGTTTGCGGCGCAGGTAGTCATGGCGTGAAACGACTGTGTAAAAAACGCCCGATCTGACCGGGCCCCTTGCCTGGCAGGCACCTGGGGTCGGAAACGTCGCCCTGTTCACAAGGTTATCCACAATAAATGTGGATAACCTTTTCCTCTCGGAGGCTCCATGAGCGCACCCTGGAATTTTGCCCGTTTCCTGCCGTTGGCCGAGCGCCTGCTCAGCCGCGGTCGTTTGCCGGCCCTGCTGTTCGCGGTGGCGCGCAAAGGCCCGCGCCTCGGCCAACTGCGTGAAGACGTGAAGCTGCTGCAGTCGCTGTGCCTGGCCTGGTGGAGGGGGGAGTACCGCGCCATCAGCCCCAAGGCACTGGTCACTGTCGTGGCAGGCCTGCTGTATTTCGTCAGCCCCATCGATGCCATCCCTGACTGGTTGCTGGGGGTGGGTTTCCTCGATGACATCGCGGTGCTGGGCTGGGTGTTGAAAACCGTGGCCGACGAGTTGGCGCGCTTCAAGGCCTGGCGCGATAGCCAGGCACCCGAGCGGCTGCGCGTGGTCGAGCGCCTGCCGGCTACCCCGGAAGCGCTGCGGCTGGAGCGCAACAAGTAATGAAACCGGCCTGAATCTCACCTCAACTGCACAGACCTCGGAGTTGGTAATATAATTGGCATAAGGGTTATGCCTACGGATTACATGCTGTAATCCTTTTTAAAGGGGTTTGTAATGGGTATTCAGGTCATCAGCCGGGACGGTCAACCCGAGTACGCCGTCGTTCCCTGGGAGCAATACCAGGCGTTGCTCAGCGCTGCAGGGCAGGCACCTGCCGAGGCGGTTTCCAGTGAGGCGCAGGGCGTTGCTGCCAGTGCGCCCCTGCCAGCCTTCAGCGAAGTCGCCCAGATTCGCCAGGCCAAGGGCATTGCCCCTGAGCAACTGGCGCGCAATGTCGGGGTGAGCCCGGCGTATCTGGCCATGATCGAATCGGGTGAACGCCAGCCAGATGCTGCCATCCGCCGCGCCCTGGCCTGGCATCTGGGGGTGGCTGGCTGGAGCGAGCCATCATGAGCCAGGTCAGGATCAGCCGTCAGCACTGGGATAACCTGCTGGGCGAGCTTGACCTGGCCCGTCGTCAACGTCATTTGCTGACATACCGAGCGCTGATCGAGCGCTTGCAGCTACCCAGCCCGGCCATGCAGACACTGACTGCCGCGCTGGAATACCTGGCGGTGCTGGATGCCCGTGCCGAGCAGCCATTGCGCAGTTCGCTGGTGATCAGCCAAGGCGCCAGCCGTTTGCCGCGAACTGGCTTCTTTGAGTGTGTCGAGCGCCTGGGGCGGTTTACCGGGCCGGTCGATGGCATGGAGGCTGCCTCGTGGCATGCTTCTGAGGTGGTTCGGGTGTTCGAGTACAGCTATCCCGAAACGGCCTGAAGCGTTACCCATTCCAGCCTGTTCGCTACAGGTGGTGACCCTGAGCGAAAGGGCAGGGCCTGCTGGCCAGTTTCCACCCGTCGTTCAACGTTGCCGCCGCTACCGTATTCGCGGGTAAACCCGCTCCTACGCAGATCGGTGGTGGCCACACATCGGGGGTTGGAATCAGGCTGTTGTAGGAGCGGGTTCACCCGCGAAAGGGCCGGGCCTGCTGGCCAATCTCCACCCGCCGTTCACCGTTGCCGCCGCTACCGTATTCGCGGGTAAACCCGCTCCTACACGCCTGATCGAGGGTGGACACCTGTCGGTGTTGTAGGAGCGGGTTCACCCGCGAAGAGGCCGGCACAGGCAGCGCATCCCTGTGAATCAACCCGCACCCTCTGCCATCGGCATCCACCACTTCCAATGCCTCCAGGTGCTGGTATCGGCCAAACAGCTCCAGCAGCTGCCCGATCGTGGCATTCAAGCGCACTGTCGGTTGTTCAGCCAGTGGCACCTGCGTCAGTGCCGGTAGCAGCCCGCTGTCGCGTACCCCTCGCTCCTGTGGCCGCCCTAGCAAATAGCCCTGCACCAGGTCCACGCCCATCTCCACCAGCACCGCCAGCTCTTCCGCCAGCTCGATGCCCTCGGCAATCACCTGTGCCTTCGATGCCCGGGCAATCTGCAAGATAGAGCCAACAAACTCGCGCTTGAGCGGGTCACGGTGGATGCCGTCGATGAAGTGCCGGTCGATCTTCACGTATTCGGGGCGCAGCTCCGACCACAGGCGCAGGCTGGAATAGCCCGCGCCCAGGTCGTCGATGGCAATCGAGAAGCCCATGTCGCGATAGTGGTGCAGGGCATTGGACAGCAGCTGGAAGTCGTCGGTGGGCGTGTGCTCGGTCAACTCGATCACCACCCGGTTGGGCGGCAGGCCAACCTGTTCGAGCAGTTTCAGGGTCAGGCCAGAGGGGTAGTGCGGCTCCAGCAGCGATTCGGGTGAGATGTTGAGAAACAGTTTGCCCTGCAGTTGCTGCTCGCTGAAGCGTCGGCAGGCGCTTTCTCGGCAAGCGGCTTCCAACTCGGTCAGGCGGCCGGCCTGGCGGGCGATGGTGAACAGGTTGAGCGGCGCATGCAGCGGGCTGTTGGACGGGCCACGGCTCAGCGCCTCATGGCCGAACACCCTATGTTCACTCAGGCACATGATTGGCTGGAACAGACTGTGAATACGGCGTTGAGCCAGGATGGCACTCAAGGCACTGAGCTGTTCGGCAACGGTCATGATGGATTCCTGAAAAATGAGGGCCGGGCATCTGCATGCCCGGCCCTCATATTTCACGACAGCGCGATGACTGTTTGATGACAGGTCGCATTATTCTGCCATCATTGCTGAGGTGCCTTACTTCTTGGCCACCTTGGTGCTGGCACTGAGGTAGTCGATCAGGATGCGACCGGTTTCCGCGAGGTAAGCGTCGTCTTCCGGCTTGGTGTTTTCATCCTCGACCGGCAGAGCGTCTTCGTCCTCTTTCTTCAGTTCCTTCAGCGGTTCTTCACCCTTGGCCTTGCGGCGGGTGTTTTCCAGCGCCAGTTGCTTGGCCTCGACGCTATCGTGGCGTGCGCGGCGTTCCTGCTCGTTGAGGCTGACGGTTTTTTCGTTCATCAGCTTCTGGGTCAGGGCCAGGCGGTCGCGGATGTAGGTGAACTCGGCATCCTTGTCGCTGCGCGCCTCATGTTGCGCCTTGAGCTGGGCCAGGAACGGCCTGAACGGATCGGCCGCAGGCTTGACCACCGGGCGGATGGTGTCCCACGGCATGGCCTCTGGCAGGGCGCTCTCGCCGATTTCCTTGGTGTCGATGATCGAGGGGTAGTCGATGTCCGGCAGCACCCCCTGATGCTGGGTACTCTGCCCGGAAACCCGGTAGAACTTGGCCAGGGTCAGCTTCAGCTCGCCATGGTTGAGCGGCTGGATGGTCTGCACGGTGCCTTTGCCGAAGGTCTGGCCACCGATGATCAGCGCGCGGTGGTAGTCCTGCATGGCACCGGCGAAGATCTCCGATGCCGAGGCCGACAGGCGGTTGACCAGCAGTGCCAGCGGGCCCTTGTAGAAGGCCCCCGGGTTTTCGTCTTCCAGCACGTCGACGCGGCCATCGCTGTTGCGCACCAGTACGGTCGGGCCTTTCTCGATGAACAGGCTGGTCAGCTCGGTGGCTTCCTGCAGCGAGCCGCCGCCGTTGTTGCGCAGGTCGATGACCACGCCGTCGACTTTCTCTTTCTGCAGTTCGGTGAGCAGCTTCTTCACGTCACGCGTGGTGCTCTTGTACTCGGGGTCGCCAGCGCGGTAGGCCTTGAAGTCCAGGTAGAAGGCCGGGATCTCGATGATGCCCAGCTTGTAGTCACGCCCGTCCTGCTTGAGCTTGAGCACCGACTTCTTCGCCGCCTGCTCTTCAAGCTTCACCGCTTCACGGGTGATCGACACAATTTTGCTGGTCTGGTCGCTAGGCGCATTGCTGGCCGGGATGATTTCCAGGCGCACCACCGAACCTTTCGGGCCGCGGATCAGCTTGACCACTTCGTCCAGGCGCCAGCCCACCACGTCGACCATTTCCTTGTTGCCCTGGGCCACGCCGATGATCTTGTCAGCCGGGGCCACCTGCTTGGTCTTGGCTGCCGGGCCTGCTGGTACCAGGCGCACGATCTTGACCTGGTCGTTGTCGCTTTGCAGCACTGCACCAATGCCTTCGAGCGACAGGCTCATGTTGATGTCGAAGTTTTCGGCGTTGTCCGGCGACAGGTAGTTGGTGTGTGGGTCGTAGGACTGGGCGAAGGTGTTGATGTAGGCCTGGAAGATGTCCTCGGCACGGGTCTGGTCCAGGCGCGCGAGCTGGTTCTTGTAGCGCTTGATCAGGGTTTCCTGGATCTGCTTGGGTTCCTTGCCGGCGATCTTCTGGCGCAGCACTTCGTCTTTCACGCGTTTGCGCCACAAGTCGTCGAGCTCGGCCTGGTTCTTCATCCACGGCGCATCCTTGCGGTCGATCAGCAAGGTTTCCTTGGTGGTGAAGTCAATCTTGTCCACGCCCTTGTTCAGCTCGGCCAGGGCGAAGTCCAGGCGTTGCTTGACGCGGTCGAGGTAGCGTTTGTAGATGGTGAAGCCCGGGTCCAGGTTGCCGCTCTTGAGGAAATCGTCGAATTGCGTTTTCCATTTATCGAATTCGGCAATGTCGGCAGCGGTAAAGTAGCTGCGCGCCGGGTCCAGCAGCTTGATGTAGCTGTCGTAGATAATGGCCGAACGGGCATCGTCCAGGGGTGGCTTGCTGTAGTGGTGGCGCTTGAGCAATTCCACCACGTTGAGGCTGGCGACGATCTCGTCGCGGTCTGGCTGCAGGCTGTCCCACTTGTTGGCGGCCGCCGCATTGCCGCCGAGCGTGAGGCTGCCCAGGCCGATCATCACAGCCAGTGCGGTGCTTGGAAGGAAATGCTTCATGCTGATTCGACGTGGAGGCAATTGATCACGCATAGTAGGCCGTCTTTTCCGTTGCCGGTTCCATGGAGCCGGGCAAATACTGCAAAAGGCCTGAGGTAAGCGACCTCAGGCCCAGTCATGATTCAACTATGGAGGCACTGTGAAGGCATTGCAAGGCGTTGACGGACATGTGGAGTGGGTCGAGGCCGAACGCCCGACCTGTGACGCGGGCCAAGTGCGCATTCGCGTGGCCGCTGCGGGGCTGAACCGCGCCGACCTGCTGCAGATGAAAGGGTTGTACCCGCCACCACCAGGTGCCAGCCCATACATGGGGCTGGAGTGTTCCGGGGTGGTTGAAGAAGTGGGGGCTGGTGCCGCCTGGCGCGTGGGTGACCGCGTTTGCGCCCTGCTGGCCAGTGGCGCCATGGCCGAGGAAGTGGTGGTCGACGCCCGTCATGTACTGCCGGTGCCCGAGGGCCTTGGCCTGCATGAAGCAGCAGCGTTGCCGGAGGTGTATGCCACCGCCTGGCTGAACATCTTCCAGCTCGGTGCAGTGAAGGCTGGCGAGAAGGTGCTGGTGCACGCCGGCGCCAGTGGCGTTGGCTCGGCCGCCATCCAGCTGTGCAAGGCGTTCGGCAGCCCGGTATGGGTCAGCGTCGGTTCGCAGGACCGCCTGGCCTACTGCCAGGCGCTGGGCGCTGCGGGTGGTGTGGTACGTAACGAGAACCTGGACGCGCTGGAAGGTTTCGGCCCGTTCGATGTGATTCTCGACCCGGTCGGCGCTGGCTACGGTGAGCTGAACCTCAAGCTGTTGGCCCGTGACGGGCGCTGGGTGATCATCGGCCTGATGGGCGGACGCAAGTTCGAGCTGGACCTGGCCCAGGTGCTGGGCAAGCGCCTGGAAATTACCGGTTCCACCCTGCGCAACCGTGATGACGGCTTCAAGGCCGAGTTGCTGCGCGAACTGCAGCAGCAAGTATGGCCGCTGTTCGCCGAGGGGCGGTTGTCGCCGCAGCTGGTCGATACCTACCCGGTGGAGTTTGCCCAGGCGGCGTATGCCGAGCTGGAGACCAACCAGGTGTCGGGCAAGCTGGTGATGGTGATCGACCCCAGCCTGGTGTAAGCAGGCCTGGCCCCTTCGCGGGTAAACCCGCTCCTACATCGGGATGAGCTGCGCCCCAGATGTTGGACATCTGTCCATCATCTGGGGGTTTTCATGAGCAAGTACTCAACACAATTCAAGCAGTCAGCCATCCAGGCTTTCCTCAAGCGTGGCCG